>DAOLIU010000130.1:0-9242 GCA_035328385.1 Nitrospira sp.
CAATCGGCGTATAAGTGCCGCTGGCCGCCGTCGCCTTCGCCGCCATGCGGATCGTCCCGTCGTTGGTAAGAATGCCCGTGCCCCCGCCGACTGTGACGGTGCTGCCGGTGCCAAGATCGACGGTCAGCCTCGACTGATTGTTAATGTACAGCGCGTTCGTCGTGAGCGTCGCCCCGTCGCTGATACTGACGTGGCCGGTTCCCTCTATGCCGACGTTGAGGCCGCAGACGGGAGCAGAGAATCCTGCGCAATTACTAGGACCAGGTATGTTGGTCCAACTAGAGCTAGCACCATTGACCATGATGGTCCCGACAGCATTGGAAAGAGTTCCCAGTTGAGCCGGACCTTGATTTGAGAGTGTGGCGCCGTTGGAGACGGTGAGCAGCCCCACCGCGCCGCTGCCCCCGTTGGCCATCCCTGTACCAACAAGGAGCTGCCTCATGGTCCAGCTGGAACCCAGCCCATCGACAATCGCGCGACTGGTACTGGTGTCATAGCGTGCGACCCCTGCGCTTGAGCCACTAGAGACCGTCGCGCCATTGAGGATTTTCAAGAGGCCGTTCCCTCTCTCGCCAACGGATATGCTGCCACCACTGACAGACGAGCCCACCCCATCGACCGTCATGATGCCGGTGGAATTCAGGTAATCAGCCAGCGTCGTGCCGCCCGTTAAGCGCCCGCCATTGGTGATGTTGAGGTATCCCGTGGTGTTGAAGGCCGCCCCGATGAAGACTCTGCTGGTGCCGCCACTATTGATGGTGCCGCCGTTGGTGATATTGACGATCCCCGTCCCGCCGGCAAAGTTCGCAGGAAGACTGCTCGTACCAGCGGTGATGCCGCCGACGTTCCAGGTCGAGCCGAGCCCGTCCACGGTGAGCGTACCGGTCACCCCAAAGGTCGTCGCCATGGTGACGCGCCCTGTCGTGCTGGTGCTTCCGCCATTGACCGTCACGGAGCCGTCGGCCGTATTGGCGATCGTGACGGGAGTCGAACCAGTCCACGTTGCGGGATTTGCCGGATTGACATCGCCCGTGGTCACGATGGCCGCGTGCGCCGAAATAGTTGACAGTCCCACGACCATCGCAAGGGTGGCGAAAATGAACAAGCGCTCCCCACGGTAGGAGCACGCTCTCCACCGCGCCAGTAGACGTTTCCGTATCATGAGCTTCTCCTTATCCGTGGAATCCAGTCAGAGACATGCACTCAAGAGAATCTGAAGAAATCTTTTCACAGCGCTACGATCGGGACAGGCACTCGAAGCGAGAGCCAGTCCCGTTCTGTCGCCGTGCCCATCCCGCCATCGCCGCCAGGCCACTCCCGAACAGCCACACCGCTGCCGGCACCGGTACGGCCGCGACGCCGCTCACGGCATAGCCGCTGAAGCCGGTCGCCACGAAGCTGGCAAACTGATTGTCGTAGGCGAGATCGGTGTTCAGATACTTCGCCCAGCTCGTGCCGTCGAAGTGCCACACGTCGAGATCATAGAACTTCTGCCCACCCCCGATCTGGAGCGAGAGATAGACCGGATCTCCTGTCGTATAACCGGTGGCCGAGAAATCCCAGCCACTCAAAATGGCCTTGCCCGGATCGAGCAATCCCTGCAGCAAACTCAACTGGCTGTTGTTCATGAGCGACGCCGTCAGACTCAGATTCGCCGGTGCTATCGCCGCTTGAAAGCTGGCGCCGACTTGCTGGCCCGTCGCATTGTCCGTAATCAAGATCCGCTGGGTCACCGAGCGGTCAATGGTGGTGGCGACACCCGCTTGCCCAATAGCCGCACTGGACACCGTCACGCTATGCGTGGCCGGATCGTAGATACCGCCGATGGCT
The DNA here is from genome assembly GCA_035328385.1 of Nitrospira sp. Classification (GTDB taxonomy): domain Bacteria; phylum Nitrospirota; class Nitrospiria; order Nitrospirales; family Nitrospiraceae; genus Nitrospira_C. The sequence continues at coordinate 1,831 of DAOLIU010000130.1, forward strand.
TGGACAGTGCCCACGCCGCTCCACGTCCCGGCGCTGATCGGCGCATAGGTGCCGTTCGCGGCCGTGGCCTTCGCCACCATGCGAATCGTGCCGTCGTTGGTGAGCACACCAGTGCTCGTCACCGTACTGCCGGTGCCGAGATCGACCGTCAGTCGCGACTGATTGTTGAGGTACAGCGCACTCGTTGTGAGCGTCGCGCTGTCGCTGACACTGACGTGGCCGGTTCCCTCTATGCCGATGTTGAGGCCGCAGACCGGCCCAGTTATGAGCCCGGTGCAGGACCCAGGAGCGGCAACGCTGGACCAGCTGGAGCCGGCCCCATTGACCATGACGGTCCCAACTGCCCGAGACGTGTATCCCAGCCAAGTCTGGCTTTGATTTGAGAGCGTGGCACCATTGGTGACCGTGACCAGGCCTCCCGCGCCGACGCTTCCCGCTGCGGCCATATTGGGACCGACACTGAATTGCCCTCCCATGGTCCAAGCGGAACCAACCCCATCGAGAATCACGCGACCGGTGCCGGTCTCATAGCGCCCGACCGTGGTGCCGCCTGAGCCGGTATAAAGAACAGTCGCGCCATTGAGAATTTTCACCAGGCCCGTTCCTCTCGAGCCAATAGTACCACTGAAGTTCCATTCCGAGCCCACCCCGTCGACCGTGGCAATGCCAGTGGAGAGGAGGTTGGTGCCGAGACTACTCCCACGCGTTACGCGCCCACCGTTGGTGATGTTGAGGTATCCGGTAGTGTTAAAGGCGAATCCGATGCTTACTTCAGTATTGACGGTGGCCCCATTGGTGACGTTGAGGATGCCCGTCCCCCCGGCAAAGTTCTGGGGAAGGCTGCTGGTGCCAACACGGATGAGACCGAAACCAACAAATCCCAATGTGGATCCAGCCCCGTCCACGGTCAATGTCCCGGTGACACCGGGAGTCATGGCCAACTTGGTTTCGCCATTAGCTGTGACTGCACTGCCCCCATTGATCAAAACAGACCCGTCGGCCGTGTTGCCAATCGTGAGCCCCCCCCAGGGAGGCTCAGAGGGCGTCACGTCTCCCGTCGTGATAATGGCTGCCTGCGCCGAAACAGTTGAGAGTCCCACGACCATCGCGAGGGTAGCGAAAATAAACAAGCGATCCGCACGATAGAAGCACGCTCCCCACCGCACCAGCAGACGGTTCCGTATCATGGGCTTCTCCTTATCCGTGGAATCCAGTCAGAGACACGCGCTCAATAAGAATTTGAAGAACTCTTTCGCCGCGCGAAGCCCACCATGGCCGCCAATCCGCTCCCGAACAACCAGATCGCCGCAGGCACCGGGACCGGCGCCACTGCCGCAAGCGCGCTAAACGTCGCCAAGCCGGTATATTGCTGACTCAGTGCTCCGGTGGTCGTATCGGCGGTGTAGAGGTTCCCCCCGCCGCCGATCCAGAGCGTGCCGTCCGGCGTGAAGGTCATACTGGTCAGATTGACGGTCGAACCACCCGCCGGCCCAAGGAACGTCGTATTGCCCGTCGCGAGGTCAAGTGACCGTACCCCCCTCGTGGTGAGGGATCCCGGCACGCCGGCACTGCCGATATTGACGGCGAAGGCCGCCCCACTCGGCGAAAACGCCATGTCCTGGATCTGCACCGCATTGGTCGTGCCGATGCGTGCCTCCGTACCGGTTGTGATATCGAGCGTATACAGGCTGCCCACCTGATCGAAGTTCCGGCCCACGGCATACACGGTCCCCGACGGGCTGAAGCCCAGGCCCGTGATGAAGGACACGCCATCGGGGCCATTGATCGGGGCTACCACGGTCGCCGCGCCGGTCGTCTGATTGATCGTGATCAAGCTCTGGTTCCCCGAAGTGCCGGCTGTGCCGTAGAGCACTCCCGTGGGCGAGAAGGCGAGCGCTTGCACGTTAGGAAGGCCGGAATTGCCGAGGAGGGTCTGCACGCCGGTCGTCGTGTCGATGGAATAGATCGGGGCGTTCATGTTGTTCGACCCGGCCCCGATCAAGGCCGCCTCGGCGGGAGACATACCGATCGACACGAGAACCGTTAGGCCCACTACCGATAGAACGATCTTGGACAGACGCATCATGTGGTCTCCTTGTTGTTAAAGGACAGAGTGAACCGGCATCGAACATCTTCAGCATCAGCATGTCGGCACGGCTGGAGCGCGAACGAATGGAGAAATACGCTGTCGCGGATACGGATGGGACAGAGAACAGGAAGAAGAAGGCGCGAGTCATGGCGTCCAACTGAAAGAGGCCGGCCGGTGCCGGTCAGGAATGACTTACCGGTGACCGGTTCTCGGTTCCGAGAACGTCTGTCACCATTCTCTTTCGACGTTGGACTCGCCCCGCTGCTGGATCGCTTCAACAGAAAGCGCAAAGCAGCGCGCCCGACGTGCGGAGAAAAATGTTTGGAGTCTTGTAGAGAATGCGTGCTCTTTCGTCAAGCGACCGGCGGAGGCTTTGACGAAGAATTTACATCTCGATCATGTCCTGTATTGATGGAATATGGAATGCTCAGGAGTTAGAATGGCAACTCCGTTAGATTTCTCCGGCCGGGCCGTATGAGATCTCGACGATGTGATTTCCCACGACGGCCTTCGTCTGCCCCCAGTGATACTCGAATGACTGGCTCCCCGTTTCATGGGGGATCGGAATCTCCACGATCCACTTCTTGGAACGGATCCTCAGGAGCGAGCGGTCGACCTCATAACTGACCGGACATTGCGCCGAGAGCTTCGCCGCGGCGTTTTGCTCGCTCCAGACGACCTCTCCGGCGATCAGGCAGGATTTCAGGAGCCATCCTCCGATCAGCAACTCGACCAGCATCAAGTCCTCCGCTGAAACCTCGGCTTCTCATTGCGCGTTCAGGGACAGACTCCGGTCTATCCGGAGCCTGTCCCCTTCATTCACAATTTCTTCCGATTCATGTCGCGTTTCACGAACGACGCTTCAGGCTTCACAATTCATCGTACGCCGCCGCGCGAATCCGACCATTGCGGCCAGTCCGCTGCCGAAAAGCCACACCGCCGCCGGCACGGGGACCGGCGCGAGGTCATACTCCAGGACCAGCCGCGGTCCCTGTCCCAAGCCCAACGCTTCCCCTTCCTTCGTGTAGAACGACCGGAAGGTCTGGAATCCCTCGTTTACCGCCGGTGTTGCGGGGTTGTCGACTTCATCGACGTTCTTGATCAGCCAGCCGAAGTTGCTCAATGGATTGGCCAGCCACGACTGCACGTCTGCCACCAGCTGCGCATTGGAGCCCCACGTAAAGGTTTGGTTCTGGGCTCCGCCGACCGCCAGGCCTCCTTGAATTTGGGTGCCCGCACTGGCCACCCCGTTGGTGTTACCCAGCGCCCCCGGCGTGGTCCACAGGCTCGTGCCCAATTTGTTCGCCGTCCAGGTGGCATCGCCGGGATTGCCCGGGAATCCCTGACCGGTCCCTCCGATCATCGTCGCCGTGTTTCCCGTCGTCCCCTCTCCCCAATCCGTGTTCAGCTTATAGAGCTCGATGGTCCGTGTGATCTGATCGCCGCCGCTGCCGGACCCGCCGGAGCCCGCGATCTGACCCACCGTCAATTGCACCTGCGCGCTGGTGATGGTTGCCCCGGTGGGAATGCTGGAGACGTCAAAGGACAACAGACCGCGGCGCGGCGATTGATTGCTGTTTGAGCCGGCAAACATGCCGGGACCGGCCCCGTTGCTGTTTGTGGCGCCGTTGCCCCCGGACTGAAACGCGTTTTCAAAGATCGTGGCGTCGTGCCAGGCCTGCAGCGTCACGGACTCGGCCTGGGCCAGCATCGGCTGCGCGCCGGCCGCCAATACGAGTGAAAGACAGCTGATCATGCGACGTGTGAACATCGGAATCCTCCTCCTTAGTTGCAAGAGTTGTCGTAATCCTGTCACGCAAGATGCGACTCGCATCGAAATGGACAAGAATCATCTGACCGCCCAACCGGAGAGCATGTGGGAGTCGATGCCCACGGGACATCCCCTCTCTGAGGGATTCGATCTTCCCGTGCGGCAAGTCGGCCGGAAACGGACTCAGCGCGCAATTGTCGTGGAGAGAATTCGGCTGTGCGCGAGGAACGGTGATCGGATGACGGGGCGACATGTGCGAGTCCTTGCTGAACGTAACCGGTGCGGCGCACCAGACCAAAACCGATGGTGCCGCACGATGCTCCGCATGCGGATCACCGACGGCTTTCTTCAGCGCCGGACTCGTCCTGCAATGTCGATCGCCCCATCGACACTGCACATCCTACGCTAAAATTTTTTATAGAGAATAGAGGCTCTTTCGTCAACCGGGTCCATGGAGGTTTGACGAATAATTTACACGTAGGGGATGTCAGGTATACATGAACAATGGAATGCTCAGTATTTAACACGAGCCGGCACACGCTCCAACAGCGGCCGGTGAGCACGCGAACGAATTTCGCTGGATCTGACTGCCGTGGAAAGAATCGTGGAACCGTTCGCCACCTGACGCTGTTTCTATTTCTTCAGCAGCCCATAGGCGCCGCACCGAAGCGTGTCATTCCTGCGGAAGCGGGATTCCAGTCAAGGCCTTCTCCTCGGCATTGAGTCTTGATCGAGGCTGGATGCCCGCCTTCGCGGGCATGACGCAAGAGGAAACTCAACACTTAAACACCACAACTCAGCACTCATCACCGGCGCTTCACGAACGACGCTTGACGCTTCACCATTCTGCGTACGTCGCTGCGCGAATCCCACCATCGCCGCGACTCCGCTGCCGAAGAGTCAAACCGCTGCTGGCACCGGAACCGCCGCCACCTGTCACACACCGGTTCCTGTGATTTGCACGGGCCCGGAAGCCGGGCCGTTCACGGCCATCGACCAGGACTGGCCGTTGGCGCCAAAGAATTGAAAGTTGTTCGTGCCCATGTGCCAGGGGATGATCAACGGATCATTCACGAACAGGGAGGAAAATACAGTCGACCGCCGGACGGTTATTGCCGCACCGGCGGAGGCTGCTCGTCTTTCGCATTGCGTGGCGTATCTTGGTCCGTTTCCGTATGTGATGCCTGACGTTCGTCACGAGCCAGCACCGGGGTAACGGGCCCCGGAACGGAGGCTGTTTGCCCATCAGGCTTCTTGATCAGTTTGAACACCCGTCCTTTCACGTCATCCTCTCACGTCATCCTCCACCAGCTTCTTCTTGCACGAGAGAAGGATCCTGCCCCGGTTCTTCATTCGAATGACTTGCCGGCCGTTCACGCGGATGAACATGGCCCTCATGGTGCGACTCCTCTCGCCCCTGCCTGCTCCTGACGCCGGCAATGATCCTCATCGCGCCACTCCATAGACTCCGAACTCGAGATCGATCGCCGGCGCTTCTCCGGATAGCCGGGCTTTGCGAGGCGCCGATACCATGCCCATGTTCTGCATCATGCGTTAGAAGACTCCTTCAATGGAAAAATGACCGAAAAACGAGCCGGCGGGGGAGAACGGCCCCGTGCTGAGCGCCCATGCGGCGTCGTAGCGGAACCGTACATAGTCACTCAGAGAAAACCTCAAGCCGACCCCCGTCCCTTCGAGCTTCCATCGAGGCACCTGGCCGGGAAGCGGATCCTTGATCCACAGATAGGCGAGATCGTAGAACGCCACGAATCTCAAGGCGCGGTTGATGTTCTCGAGCGGCCACTTCGGCATGGCCGGAGTCATCACTTCCACGCTGGCATGAGCGGCATTGTCTCCGACCGCTTCGAATTCAAAATAGCCGCGAACGGACTCCATGCCGCCGGCGAAGTACTGCTCGGTCGGGATCAATGGCTCACTGCCCCATTGCCCGTCCGCCTTGGCGGTGAGACTGAACTCGCGGGGCAGCTTTTGGTAGCGATCGACGCCGCCCTGCAGCACCACGAACGTGCCGGTCGCCCCTCTGCGGAATCCCGGCATGTTGAGCACGTCATCGGAATTGCCCTGGAAGTCTTCCTGCGATCCGCCGGACACCAGCCCCGCCACATAGCCCCTCGCCATGCCGGTCAGCTTCGTAAACCCCCAGTCGTCCGGCCGCACGCCGTTATAGCCGAGGGACGCCGGTGTATAGGAAATGGCATTGTTCACCGTGACGGTCGTGGACGTGCCCGGCACTTGCCCTTCGGCTCGATCGAGGTGTTTGTAATCGAGGCCGACGTACAATTGATGCTTCATCGTTTCCCCGGACCCGACGGGGAAAAAATAGCGGCCGCCGCCGATGACCGAGTTGCCGATGATGTCCAGTCCTCCCCCGACCGGCAGCGGACTCTGGTCGAGCCGCGCCCTGCTGCGGGCGGTGGCGCCATAGAACACGAGCTGATGATCAGCCCCGAGCGGAATCAAATAATTGCCGCTGTAGACTTGCACGTCCCCCCATTCCTGCGGCGTCTGGCTGGTCTGCAGCGTGATGGCATGGTCCAATCCGAATACGTTGGTATATTGCAGCGCGGCATTCAATCGAAGCAGCGGTGTCGTCGGCACGCCGCGATTGTTCAATTCCAGTTTTCCGTGCAACGGCGGGCGATCCTTGACCTTGAGATCCAGGGCCAGCCGTTCGGGATTGTCGGTCGGCTTGAGAACCGGGACGACCTTCAGGTCCGGATTGGCATTGAGCGCGTCGAGCTGCGTGAGCACCGTGGGTTCGTGCAGCAAGGTGCCGGGCCTGACCGCCGGCAGCTTGCCCAGGATATAGTCCCGCGAGAAGAACCGCGCGTCGACGATGTCGACCCACTCCACCCTCGCCTCGTACACTTTGAGCGTAATGATCCCGTATTCGACCGTCTGTTCGGGAACGGTCACCGCCACCGTGGGATAGCCGAGCTTGCGATATTCCTTCTCGAGCGCGCTCCGCGCCGCTTCGATGTCGCTGAAATGACGGGACGGACCCTTGAAGGGTTCCAGGACGGCATCGACCTGATCGAGAGAAAGGAGATTGTTGCCTTCAACGAAGAAATCACGGATGGGAAAAGCGGCGTCGCCTGATTCCTGGGACGCATTCCGCGCGGACGAAGGTTGGGTAGCGGCTTGCGGTCCGCTTCGCGGCCCATTCGCCGACGGGGTGCCATTGGACCAGGAAGAGGCGACCGGCACGGCTTTCGCCGCGGCCGTTCCCACCCGTGACGCCCGTTCGAACGAGCGAGTTGAATCTCTGCCAGGCGATATGGTTTCGCCGAGCGCAGGACAGGCCTCTGAGATACAGAGACAGACAAAAGTCATGAATGCCAGACACCCTCGCATACTGCATGATTTGACCCCAACGCCCATTGGTGCCAAACATCGCTACGATTACCTAGGGATCTCATTCCCCGTTCCCTCCAGATTCTGGAGGAACTGATGTTAGCCGCTAATGCCCGTTCACATGGGATCGGTACAGACTGCCGATTCCGTCCAAGAGGTCGGCCGGTCCGTCGAGGG
>DAOLIU010000131.1:0-9142 GCA_035328385.1 Nitrospira sp.
CCGAACCCATAGTGCCAGTCTTCGCCCAGTCCGTCGGGCGGCGCCGCGGCGATCGGTGATGAGACGATCGTCGCGGAGGCCGTATGGTCCGCGAGCAATTGGCCCATGGACGCGGCATTCAACAACTCTCCCTTTCTGAGCGCATCGAGAAAGGCCAGGTATTCTTCACCGGTCCAATGCATGCCCCCTGCGAGGCTCGAATTGGTTGAAGAGGGAACGTCATAGGAAGCAGTGGGAAACAGATTGGTTTGTTGCCGGAATTCCTAGAAGACATCCTGCCAGGTGGCGGCGGGTCTGGCCTTGACCGCCATGAGTCCCGCGACCTGCAAATGGGTGCTCGCATAAAAAAATTGTTGACCGGGTGTGATGCCGTTTCCGCCATTGGCCGTTCCGATGGTCGTCACGCAGGCTTCGTACTCGGACGTCCCGTCGTCGAGGCAGCCGGGCTCGATCGTCAGTCCGGAGGTGAAACTCAGCAATTGGGTTAGCGTCATAGTGAAAAGGGGATCTCCGCCGCCGATGGGCCACGTGGCGATCAGATCTTGCGGTTTGTTGGCGAGGCTCAAGCGGCCCTGGTCGACGAGTCTCATGATGACGACCGCGGAGACCAGTTTGGATGTCGACGCGGATGAATAGGATGTCTGGAGCGTGGACGCTCCCCGGTTGTAGACGTATTGGCGGCCATCCTGCCGTATCACCGAGAAGGAAAAGTCGACCGGCGAGGCAGCTCCCGACAGCACCGAATCCATGGTGCCTTCGATGTCGGTGACCGAACAGGAAGCGGTTGGATGTGCCTGCACTGTGCTCCCATCCTCGCCACCGCTGCATCCATGCAGCAGAAGAAAGGATAGAAGCGCCGCAGTCATCACAGGCCGTGCAGTGGTTCCCAAGGCGTTGGGCACAGTCATATCCCCCATGTCGTCCCAAAGCTTTTAGAACGACGGAGGATTCCCGGACAACCCCTCTTACGACGGGAGACCGTTCTTGTTTTCGAGATAGCTACGAAAGAGGCCGGCTGAACGGGGCAATGAACCGATGTGTACCGCTGTCACCTCCTGAGATCACTGGCCGGATTTCGACGCAGTCTTTGTCGGAAAGCATCTCGTCTTCGGTCACGAGCTCGTCGCCGCGGATGACCAAATGGGCTTCAACGACCAGATTCAACTCCTTCAGCAGGTCTTTGACCTTCTTCGGACCTTTGACGTCGACGGTTTTGGATGGATGGCTGAGCTGGACTTGCATGAAGGGATGATAGGCCCTCTCGCTGCCGGGAGCAAGCGTCCCCTCAGAGATGCGTGTCACGCAGAAACTTGGCCGATTCCTCCGGCGATACGGGATTGATGTAGAAGCCGGTGCCCCACTCGAATCCCGCCACCTGCGTGAGCTTGGGAATGATCTCCAGATGCCAGTGATAGAAGTCCCCAGTTCGCTCGTGGAGCGGAGAGCTGTGCAGGACAAAGTTGTAGGGCGGTCTCGCCAATACCTTGTCCATACGCCGGAGCACTTCGGAGAGCATGGACGCGAGGAACTCGAACTGTCCCTTCTGGCCCTCCTCGAAATAGCCGGCGTGTCGCTTCGGCAGCACCCACATTTCGAAAGGAAAGCGAGGGGCAAACGGAGTGACGCAGACGAATTCAGGGTTCTCGGCCACGACGCGATCTCCGTCGGTGAGCTCCTGGCGGAGAATGTCGCAATAGATGCACCGTTCCTTTTGCTGGTAGTGCGCGCGGCAGCCTTCGATTTCTCCGCTGACGCTGGTGGGGATGATTGGCAGCGCGATCAGCTGCGAATGGCTGTGTTCCAGCGTCGCGCCGGCAGAGGCTCCATGGTTCTTGAAAATCAGAATGTAGCGGAAGCGGGGGTCTTTCTTGAGATCGAGAATACGGTCGCGGTAGGCCCACAGGATGTCTTCAATCTTCTGGGCGGGGAGGTCTCCCATGCCGTCCTTATGTCCGGGCGTCTCAATGATGACTTCGTGTGCACCGACGCCGTTCATCCGGTCGTAGAGGCCCAGCCCTTCGCGGCCAAGTTCGCCTTCCACCTGCAAGGCCGGAAACTTATTCGGAACGACCCGTACGCTCCAATTCGGCGCATTTGCCTCGGACGGCTGGGGCCGGTAGGCCATGATCTCCTTGGGTGTCAGCCGTTCCTGTCCGGGACAGAAGGGACAGAGGGCGGTCGAGATCGGCCGTGACGGCAGCAGTTGTGTAAAGTCGTGCGGACGCCCGCTCCGATCCGTGGAAATGATCACCCAACGTCCCACAACGGGATCGCGTCTCAAATCCGGCATGCTGGCTCCCAGTCAGGTTCCGTTGATATCATGGTTCGCTGTTCAGTGTCTCAGACGAGCGCGAATTTCACAACCTCATAATGCGCCGCGCCACCATCGGATGTTCTTGCCGCTAGACCCGCCACAAGGCGGATTCAAAATCCGGTCCGGGAACCGTCACCTCGGCTGGTAGATGGTGGGGATACCGCGCGATCTCGAGTCCGTGTTCCAGGATAACGACGCTGATCCGTAAAACGTTGCCGGCTTCCACCCCGAGTTCCTTGAAAGGGATCGCCAACTCTGTAATCGCCTTGCGGCGGAACAGGCGGGACGGCCCGATCTCCTGCCAGGCACCTTCCGGCATGCGGCGGGCCAAGACATAGTCCATTGTTTCGATCTCGTTCATGGGCCAACTGAGACGGAAGGTCTGCGTCTGGCTCTGCAACTGCACCTCAACCTGCAATCCCTCGCGGCGCGCCTGCTCGCCTTCTTCGGGATCGAGACGGAGGAACAAATGGTCGAGATCCCATCCGAAAAGGATTCCGGCAAGCAGTCCGTCGGCTTTCCACATGGCTCCGAGCGGCGGCCTGGTGTTGATCGTGCCGGCCCCGCGCCATTCGAAGAAATCGGTCACCTCTCCGTCGAGGATCGGATGCAGGAATGACACGGGGTAGGTGAGGCGGTCCGCCGTCGGGCCGATCCGCACGCCGCAGATCGGTTGGTTGAGCATGTCGGGCGGCGTCGTGCCGGTAAGCGTCCACACGTTTCTCAGGTGCGTACGAAACAGACGGTCGAACTCTTCCTTGTACGCCGTGTCGAAATCATCCCCATACCACCAAAACCAATCGCTGCCTTCCGCCGCATAGAGTTCATGCCAGGCAGCTTTGGCGCGCTCGGGTGAAAGTCCGGGTGTCCGTTCGATCAGGTGGGATCGGGTATGGTTGAGGAGATTCCAGCCCCGGTTGTCCTCTTCATGTCCGATCCAAATTTTGTAATCCTGATTGATCCACGAACCCGAATGCAGATAGGGCAAGTAAGTGGACGGCGGCATCAAGGCGAGTGCCTCGGAGACGGTGGCCGTCTCGGTTTCGGCCGCCCCCGCTTCATGCAGGCCCTGTCGCTCGAATGCCGTGTAGAGAGCGGACAGGAACTGCTCGCCTCCTTCGTGGTAATGTTCCCACGGGTTTTCCCCGTCCAGGATGATCGGGATCAAGACTCTGTCGTGCGGAACGTCCCGCACGATCTGACGCAGCCGCCGGAGGACATCTTCCGCTGCCACGTCCGGCGTGGTTTTATGATAGATGAAGCCGAAGGCGTCCGAGAGCTCACGGTCCCGAAAGACGATAGCCGTCTCGCCGTCCGGCGGACCGGTCCGATAGGCACGATACAGATCGGCAGGCCGGTGCCAGTTTTGACCGGAGCCATGCAGCGAACGGGCTAGGTTGCCTTCGTCGGTCGCCAGCCACTTCACCCTCACGCGCGACAGCAGGGGAATCAATTCCGGGCAGACCGAGCCTTCCGACGGCCAGAGGCCGGCAGGAGGGCGGCCGAACGTCGCCGTGTGAAATTCCACCGCCAGCCGCAGCTGGGCCTCGGCGTCTTCCGGGGCTCGGAAGCGTGCGGGAAGCGGCAAGTCTGGCCTGGCGCGTTGGGTGATGTCCGTATCGATGACCAGCGGAAGAATCGGATGATAAAAGGGCGTCGTTGTCAGCTCGATCTGACCCCGTTCGGCCAAGGCCCGATACATCGGAATGATTTGCTGAACGGCCGTCAGTTGCAGTGCCAAGACTTCCTGCTTTTCGGCCTCGGTGAATCCTCGATTCTTGGTCTGCAGGGCGGCCAGCCGCGGAAAGCGGTGCAGAGAGCCGTAGCCGAACCACGCAAGATTGAACCAAACTTGAAGATCCAGTAATTCCTGAGTGGTAAATTGCCTCGCGATCCGCTCAAGGTGGGAGGCATCCGTCTCCAGACCGCGCTTGACGAGCAACTCGTGGTAGCGGGGATGCGGACGGACCATGGTGGCCCAGTTGGCGGAAAAGAAGTGGCGGATCAGAAAGGCCTTCTCTTCGGGACGGAGATCCTCCGCCGGTCGCTGGGCATGCTCGAAAAAGAGATCGCGGACTTTCGCCGTTCCGATTTCCTGGAGCTGTAGCAGCAGGGACGGGGTAAAGTTAAACGTCGCCTTGACGGCGGGAAATTGCTCCAGCAGATAAGCCATGTCGAAATAGGCCTTGGTGGCATGCAGGCGGACCCAAGGCATGCTGGCCGATCCCGACACCGGATCGGTGTAATAGGGCTGGTGCATATGCCACACGAAACATACGCGCGCGGTCTTCATAGGCGTCGGGGGAAAGAATTGCGAACTTTCGAAGAGTATGTCATAGGGTGGAGGGGCTTGCAATCTACGGAGGCAAATGGAGACCTCGTCGGAACCGTTCAGACAAGATGCGTGGCCGTTCCAACTGTGGTATTGGGCGCCGGTGTTCGGATATGCCGCGCTGATCTTCTACTTTTCCGCACAGTCGCATCCGGAAGAGCAACTGCCGCGGTTCCTGATGCAGGATGTCAGCGACAAGTTGCTGCATGCGGTGGAGTATGCCGTGTTGGGGATCTTGTGCTATCGAGGCTTCCGGTGGGCGGCCGGACCGTCGGCGGCGCGCCAGGCGGTGCTGCTCTCGATCGCGGCTGCGTCCGCATATGCCGTAACGGATGAGGTGCACCAATTCTTCATTCCTGCGCGCGAGGCGAGTTCGTGGGATTGGGTGGCCGACACGGTCGGCGCGGCGGTCGGTTCCATTTCATGGAGCTATTTTTCGGAGCGATGACGGGCTTCGGGCGGTAGTCGACGGTCGTGTCCTCATTGTCTCGATGAGACCAATGCCGGAAGGTCGGGGCCGGTTGCCCGTACAGGAGGCACGAAATGTTCGGCAAATCGACCCATTCGTGTATAATGCGACATTGATGGGTACAACCGACCCAGCGCCTCCTCAGAAGCCGCTGGCCTCTCCGGAGAGATCCCGTATCGTAGAGGCGATTGAAACCCGGCTTCCGTTCGCTCGCACGTTCAAGAAGCTGACTGCGCTGGCCGGCGATGCCTCCAACCGAAGATATTTTCGCGTCGAGTTCAATGAGTCCGCGCCCCGGTCCCTGATTCTGATGCAGCTGGCCGAGCCGGAGGCGTTCAAGCATTCGGAGGAAGCCGTCAGCGGCGCCTCGCACCAGATCACCGAGCTTCCGTTTCTCAATATCCGCACGCATTTGGCAAACGCCGGAGTGCCGGTTCCGGAATTGTATTACTATGATCAAGCGGCCGGTCTGCTGTACTTGGAAGATTTCGGTGACCTGACGCTGTCGGACGCATGCCGGGACGCCCAGCCGCAAACCGTCGAGGCCCTGTACCGGCAAGCGGTCGATGTCCTGGTCGATATGCAGACCAAGGCGACGTCGCCGGCCGATCCGCGGTGTCTGGCGTTTCACCGAGGCTTCGACGTGCCGTTGCTCATGTGGGAGTTCGACCATTTTCTCGAGTACGGCATCGCGGCGCGCCGAGGCCAACCGATGGCCGACGGTGAATTCTCGGAGATTCGAGATGAATTTCGAAAGATCGCCGAGCAATTGGCGGGGCAGCCGCGGGTGTTCGTCCACCGGGACTATCATTCCAGAAACCTCATGGTCGACGGCCGCCGTCTGGGCGTGATCGATTTTCAAGATGCGCTGATGGGCCCGGCTACGTATGACCTGGCCTCGCTGCTCCGGGATGCGTATATCGCACTCGACGAAGCTCTCATCGATCGACTGATCGACTATTTCCTTGATCGATTGGAGGAACGGCATCACCTCTGGACGAACCGCGACGCGTTTCGGCGCCTGTTCGATTTTACGAGCGTTCAACGGAATCTGAAGGCGGCCGGCCGATTCGTCTATATCGATCGGGTCAAGGGCAATCCCAAGTTCCTGGCCGACATTCCGAGGACGCTCGGCTATGTGAAGCGTAACCTCCACAAGTATTCGGAGCTGTGTGCGCTTCGCAAGTTGCTTAGTACGCACGTGACGGAATTGCGATGAACGGCGCCAAGGTCATTTCAGCAGGCGCCGGGGCCGATTATCGGCCGCTACCGTCCACGGGCATGTGCAACTCACTGGACGCCATTCATTTATGAAGGCAATGATCTTGGCTGCAGGGTTGGGTACGAGGCTGAGGCCGTTGACGAACACGATGCCCAAGCCGTTGTTACCGGTAGGGGGCACGCCGCTCATTGTCTGGAATCTGTTGCTATTGAGGCGTCACGGAATTCGTGACGTCATCATCAACCTGCACCATCTCGCGCCGATGATCCAGCAGGCGCTCGGTGATGGGTCGAAATATGGTATGCGTATTTCCTATTCGCACGAGCGGGTGCTGTTGGGCACCGGCGGGGCGCTCAAACAGGTCGAGGGGAGCTTCAACGGCGAGCCGGTCCTGGTCTTGAACGGTGATACCCTCGTGGAGATCGACCTCGAAGCCGTCATCGCCTTCCATCGGACTCATCACGCCGCAGCCACGTTGGTCGTGCGGACCGACCCCGACGCCGCATCGTGGGGCTTGGTCGAGATGGACGACGATCACCGGATCGTCCGCATTACGGGAAAGGGGCTTCCAACGCCCGCCCTCACGCATCCGCGCATGTTTGCCGGGCTCCATCTCCTGCACCCCCGTCTCCTACGGGACGTCCCGAAGGGGCAGGCCTCTTCCATCATCGATGCCTACGTCGCCGCGATCCAGCGGGGCGATGCGGTCTTGGGATTCGAACATCAAGGCTATTGGTCCGATGTCGGCACGCCGCAGCGATACGCGCAGGCGGAGCACGACGCCACCACCGGCATGATTCAGTTGTCGAGCCGCTTGCCGACGGCCCAGCCGGTTCGGTGACCGGCTTCCCCTGGAGCTACACTTCCTCCTGCCGCAACTTCTGTTGCTTGATCAGCCGGGCGAGATAGGTACGCTGCAGCCGCAGCCGTTCCGCGGCTTTGGTCTGGTTCCCTTCGGCCTGTTTCAAGGCTTGATCGATGATGTGTCGGCTGTGCTCTTCCATCGACCGGTGATAGGGGAGCGAGACATACGTGAGGGCTTCGGGTCGTGAGAGTCCCGCTGCGTCCATCGCCAGGAGATCCGGCTCGATGATTTCCGTGGGACTCAAGATCACGGCGCGGGCGATGACGTTGTCGAGTTCGCGGATGTTTCCGGGCCAGGTGTATTGCATCATGACGTTCATCGACTCCGGGTGGAACATCATGCCGTGACGCTTGGCCTCCTTCGCGTGCCGGTTCAGGAAAAATTTGGCCAGCAGCGGCAGGTCGTCCGGACGGTCCCGCAGCGGCGGGAGCGTCAGCGTGATCACGTTCAGACGGAAGTAAAGGTCCTCCCGGAAATGCCCGTTCTTGACGGCCTGTTTGAGATCCCTGTTGGTCGCAGCGATGATCCGGATGTTCACCGAGACCAGGCGGGTGCCTCCCACGCGGTGAAATTCCCTGTCCTGAAGGACGCGCAGCAGTTTCGACTGCAACGCCAGCGGCATGTCGCCGATTTCGTCCAGAAAGACGGTTCCTCCGTCGGCCATTTCGAGCTTGCCCTTCTGCAGGCGATCGGCGCCGGTAAAGGCTCCGCGTTCGTGGCCGAACAACTCGTTTTCGAGAAGCGTCTCGGTGAGGGCCACGCAATTGATGACGACCAGAGGGCTGACGTGCCGCGGGCTCCATTGATGGATGGATCGGGCAAACAGTTCTTTCCCGGTGCCGCTCTCACCCAGCAGGAGCACGCCGGCGTCGGATTTTGCCGCGCGTTGCGCCGCTTCCATGACGGAACGGATGTTTGGGCTGGTACCGATGATCGACGTATAGCGGCCGTCGACCTCCGATTTCAGGCAGGCGACCTGCCGTTTCAGGGAATCGCGCTCCAGGGCTTTCTGGATGACCAGCAAGAGGTGGTCCTTGTCGAGAGGCTTGGTGAGGAAGTCGTAGGCGCCGCACTTCATGGCCTCGACGGCCGCTTCGATGGACCCGTGCGCGGTCATGACGATGACCGGGAGATCCTCCGCCGCGCGGACCTTGGGCAGCCGCTTCAAGACCTCCAGACCGGTCAGCCGGGGCATGTCCAGATCCAACAGCATGAGCTGCGGGGCTTCCTGCTCGATCAATTCGAGCGCTTGTATGCCGTCCTGGGCGACGAGGGTGCCGTAGTCGCTGGCTTGAAGACGATCTTCCAGCATCGTGGCAATGTCGGGGTCGTCATCGACGATGAGGATCTTGGCTTTCATAGACTTGTCTTCCCCTTCCTTCTAGACGGGCTAGGCGGCCTGGGTGAGGTGCAAGGAACTGCGCCTGCACTTTAGGGAGGACTGCCGCGGGCCGGTCCGGTCGAAGAGTGGTGTCGGATCATGGTCGCGCGCTCAGCCTTCCATGACGTTGATCACCAGCCCGGTCAGCGGCTTGGGATAGAAATAGGTCGATTTGTGAGGCATTCGTTCCCCGGCCACCGCCACCGCCTGCACTTCGCTGACTTTGGTGGCGTTCAGCAGCAGAGCTCCGGTACCGGAGCCATCCTGCGCCCAATCCAGCGCTTCGGCGTCGTCTTTGGTATAGACGATGGCTTCCTGCTCCTGCTGCGTGGGGCAGAGGATCGGCACCACGAGTTGTTGCAGGAGCGACACGTCGAGCCTGGTTCGGGGCGAGGCGCCGGGGTCCGGTCGATGGGCCGGCAACAGGGTCAACGCCACGTATGACGCCAGGCCGCGCACGGACAACCCGAACGTCGGAGCCGTGCGCCCGAGACTGCGGAGCGATTCGATGAACTGCGCCCGCACGGCGGTCTTGTCGTTCGGGGTGAAGGGGAATTCC
>DAOLIU010000132.1:0-9127 GCA_035328385.1 Nitrospira sp.
GTATACACATAGGCGATCTGCAAGAACGCGCAGACGGCCACGACGATGAACACGTACGAATTGCCGAGCAGCCCTTCGCGCGAGAGCACCGACTTGACGATATATCGGCTGTTCAGCAGATAGAACATTTCCGTCACGACCACGGCGCTGACGGCCATGGTGCGGGCGGTATTCAGGTCGGCGCCCCGGCCCAACTCCCACAGAAACAGACCCAGCGCCCCCGTCATCATAAGAACGGACACCATCAAAATCCGCCACACAAAGAACCAGGACAGCAAAGACTCCTGCGGATCGCGCGGCGGCCGACGCATGACGTCGGATTCAGGATCCTCGAACGCGAGAGCCAGACCGAGCGTGCTGGAGGTGGCCATATTGATCCACAACACCTGGGCGGGCGTCAGCGGCAACGGCAGATCGAACAGAATGGCCGAAGTGACGATCAAGGCCTCTCCGCCGTTCGTCGGCAACGTGAACAACACGAATTTCCGGATGTTGTCGTAGATCCCGCGGCCTTCCCGCACGGCGCTGCTGATCGTGGCAAAATTGTCGTCGGCCAGCACCATGGCCGCCGCTTCCTTGGCGGCATCGGTCCCCTTCAGCCCCATGGCCACCCCGACGTCCGCCCGCTTGAGGGCCGGAGCGTCGTTCACCCCGTCTCCGGTCATTGCCACGATCTCGCCGTTCGCTTGCAGCGCGCAGACGAGACGCAGCTTGTGTCCGGGACTGGCGCGCGCGAAGACGTCGAAGTCCGACACGGCTGCGCGCAGCCGCTCGTCGTCGAGACGTTCGATCTCGCCTCCCGTGAGCGCGGGCTTTCCGTCTCCGATTCCAAGACGGGAGCCGATGGACCGCGCGGTATCCGCATGGTCGCCGGTGATCATCTTGACCCGGATATTCGCGGACGCGCAGTCCGCCACCGCCGCGATCGCCTCATCCCTCGGCGGATCGATGAGGCCCAGGATCGCGAGCAACGTGCATCCGGACTCGACGTCCGCCACTTGCAGGTCACGGTGAGCCGACGAAATCTTTTTCATGCCTATCGCCAGCGTCCGCATGCCTCGGCCCGCGCATTCGTTGGCCCGCCCCTGCCAGAACTCCCGGTCGAGCGGCAGATCCTTGCCTTGCACGCGGTACGAGTCGCACATATCGATCACGCGCTCCGGAGCCCCTTTGAGATAGACGTACCCATGCCCCTGATGATCGTGATGGAGGGTCGCCATGTACCGGTGTTCGGACTCGAACGGGATGCTGTCGGCACGCGGGAACGTCTCACGTTCGGAAACCGGTTCGAGACCGGCCTTGACCGCGAGCGTGAGCAAAGCACCCTCCGTGGGATCGCCTTCCAGTTGCCAGACTTCGCCTTGTTTCCGCAACAATGAATCGTTGCAGAGCAACCCGGCGCGCGCGAGCTCGACCACTTCCGGATAGTCCTCGGTCTGTACCGGAGCCCGATCGAGATGGAATCCGCCTTCCGGCGCATACCCTACCCCGGTAACGTCGAAGACGTGATCCCCCGTGACGACCGATTGGACCGTCATCTCGTTCCTCGTCAGAGTCCCCGTCTTGTCCGAGCAGATGACGGTCACGGACCCGAGCGTTTCGACCGCGGGAAGGTGCCGAATGATGGCGTTGCGCCTGGCCATGCGCCGGACACCGAGAGCCAGGGTGATCGTGATGATCGCCGGGAGCCCTTCGGGAATCGAGGAGGCGGCCAGCGCCACGACCATCATGAACATGTCGTCGATGGCATGTCCGCGCCACAGCACGCCGATGACAAAGGTGGCGACGGACATAGCGGCGATGGCCAGGGCCAGCCAGCGGCTGAATCCCTCCATCTGGCGGACCAGCGGGGTCGTCACCGCCTGGACGTGCTCGAGCATGGCGCTGATGCGCCCCAATTCGGTGCGGAGTCCCGTCGCCACGACCACGCCGGTCGCCTGCCCTGACACCACCAGCGTCCCCGAATAGAGCATGGAGCGGCGATCGCCCAACTGCGCATCGGCCGGCACGGGAGCGGCCGACTTCTCCACGGTCGCCGATTCTCCGGTCAAGATCGCTTCATTCACATACAGGCCCTTCGCCGTCAGCAGACGCACGTCGGCCGGCACCTTGTCCCCCGACGCAAGGAACACGATGTCGCCCCGCACCAGCGCCTCCACGGCGATCTGGGTCCGCTCCGCATCGCGAAAGACCGTCGTGTGGAGCGATAGGAGGTTTCGAATGGCGTCGAGGGCTTGCTCGGCCTTTCCTTCCTGGATGAATCCGATGATCGCATTGACGATGACGGCGGCGAAGAGGACGGCGGCGTCGATCCAATGACTCAACAGGCCCGCGACCACCGTGGCGGCCAACATCAAGTAGATCAAGACGTTGTGGAACTGGAGCAAGAAGCGCAACCAGCCCGGCGTCTTGACGGGCGGCGGAAGACGATTGGGTCCCTCGCGCGCCAGCCGCCGGTCGGCCTCCGCATGGGTCAACCCGCGACGCGAGTCCGTACCCAGTCGCGCGACGACATCCACGCCTTCCAGGGCATGCCATTCAGGGGGATGACTCTGATTTTGCAGTGATCCTTTGTCCACGTGCACCATCGGCCGTCCGACAATCAAATACGATTTCGTCCCTAGTTATACGCGTTCATAGGCCCTGAAGCGACCCCATGATCGTCGCTTGTGAATGTATAAATTATTGAAAGGCGGAGGGCAACGCTGACCGGTCTCCGAGTTGACAGTGCTACGTCAGTGTCGGCGATCCGTACGCTTCTTGGAAATTCATCACGACTTTTGCGGGAACATTTTGTCCTTCTTAGACAAGCTGTCAGAAACGGTCTGCTCTATTTGGAGGGAGGCCTTCGCAGAACTCGCGACAAGTCAAGGATTTCTCGGCGAGGAATCGTAGCATAGGGATGGCATAACCTTTGCGGCCGGTTGAATGAAGATGTCCAG
This sequence comes from Nitrospira sp., assembly GCA_035328385.1. Taxonomy (GTDB): domain Bacteria; phylum Nitrospirota; class Nitrospiria; order Nitrospirales; family Nitrospiraceae; genus Nitrospira_C. The sequence continues at coordinate 2,943 of DAOLIU010000132.1, forward strand.
TCCATACCTTACTTTTCCCAGACCGCGGAGGGCGCTATGCAACTCAAAGATGTGATGACGGTGAGTCCGGAATATTGCTTGCCTCAGCATACCGCCGTCCAGGCGGCGCGACTCATGCAGCAAATGGATGCCGGGATCGTCCCGGTCATCGTCTCCGACACGGATAAGACCCTGCTGGGCGTCGTGACCGATCGGGATCTCTGTATGGCCGTCGTCGCCGAGGGGCTGGATCCGAAAACCGTGACCTTGGAGGAATGCATGAGCGCGCCGGTCGTGGCGGCATATCTCAATGACGACACGGAGACGGCGGTCACGTTGATGCAGAAACATCAGATCCGGCGGGTTCCCATCATCGACGAGGCCGGCAAACTGGTCGGCATCATCTCCACTGCGGATGTCTTTCAACGATCGGATGTGCCTCCCACCAAGACTCATGAAACGCTGGCGAGCGTATCACGTCCGGCATGATCATCGCTCGCGCCGGCCTGAGCCGCACGGCCGGAGATCACACTGGAATGATTCCGCGGAGGCTCGCGCGTTCGAGGTCCCGAGCACGTTCAGCAGTTGAGGCGGCCGGCCTTATCCCCGCGGACGGCGGCCTCTTCGAGGCGTTGATCGCGAAGAGGAGGAGCGACGGGAGGAGACCTTGCCGAAAAGGGTGCGCAGTTCTTCTTTCGCCCGTTCCAGCTTGTGTTTCTCTACGGCGGGCAATCGCGCTCCGCCCCGGTTGATGTGAAAATTCAGCATGGACATGGCCGATTGAAAGGGAGTGCCTTTGCGCCTTCGGCTCCGCAAGGCCGACCGCCTGAGCGAGGACGCAATGGCGCGAGGGCTCCTCTTCGTGAAGACGCCTGGTTCCAGATCCAGCGCGTCGCTTCGCCTCATGACGCCGGCGGACCATTTTCCACTCTTCCGAGGTTTCCTTTTGACCTTATGGGACACGCTCTCCTCCGCTGCACTCCGCGCGTCTCGTCAAGCCGCGCTGCTCACCTGTCCGCCTTGTTTCGAAAACACGTCCAGCATGGCCTGATTGAAGGCGGGGAGATCGTCGGGCTTCCGGCTCGAGACGAGCCCCTCGTCCACGACGACTTGCTCGTCCACCCATTGCGCACCGGCGTTCTTCAGATCGGTTTGCAGCGACGGATAAGAGGTCAGTCGCCGGCCCTCCACCACGCCGGCGTCGATCAGCGTCCACGCGCCATGGCAAATCACCGCCACCGGTTTCCGTCGGTCAAAAAACGCTTTGACGAAGCTCAGCGCTGCGGGATTTCGCCGCAGCTTGTCCGGATTCATGACCCCTCCAGGCAGGAGCAGCGCCTGGTACTGCCCGGCATCGGCCCGGTCGAGAGGCACGTCCACCGCCATCTCATCACCCCAATCCTTGTGATTCCAGCCTTTCACCTTGTTCCGCCCCGGTGAAATGACGTGGGTTCGCGCGCCGGCCTCTTCAAGCACGCGTCGTGGTTCTGTCAGTTCGACCTGTTCAAAACCGTCGGCGACCAGAATCGCGACGTTCTGATCTTTTAGTTCTTCAGCCATAGCATCCTCTCACACCCTATTTCTTGTTCCTTTGAGTCGACAGGGCTCTTCAGGCTCCATTCGGTTGCAGCGTGAAGTGACTCCGGGGCGTTACACCAATATGGTTTCGGGCTCGAGTTTGACCTTCAGCCAGCCGTCCTGCCGCGTGTCAAAGGCCTTGTAGGCTTCGATTGCTCCGCTGAGCGGCCCGGTCTGCGTGACGATGGCTTGAGGGTCGATCGCCTTGCCCGCTATGAATTTCAGGAGCTTCGGGATGTAGCGTCGATGATGGCAATTACCCATGTTCACGGCGAGATTCTTGTTCATGGCGGCGCCGATGGGGAAGGCGCGCGCGGCAGGGGGATACACGCCGATTATGCCCAGTGTTCCGGCCTTGGCCAAGCTTTCAACTGCCCAGGAAAGAACTAAAGACGGGGCATCGCCGGGATGCCAATTCTCTCCTTCCGGGTTCGTGACGGGAGCGGCGCGTCGGCGCTCGTCTTCGTCGTGAACACTCTGTTCAGTCAGGCGCTTTAGTGCCGGCCCGCCGGCGGGCGCGACCGCATCCACGCCGACCGCGTCGATGGCACGATCAGGTCCGATGCCGCCCGTCAATCGTAGCAGCGTCTCGACCGGATCTTCCTGCTGGAAATTGATGACTTCTGCTCCTTGCGACTGCGCCATTTCCAGCCGCGATTCGATGCCGTCTACGGCAAGAATACGGCCCGCCCCCATCAACCGTGCGCTGGCAATGGCAAACTGGCCCACCGGGCCGCATCCGAAAACCGCGACGGTATCGCCGTTGCGGATTTCGGCCAATTCGGCGCCAAAATACCCGGTGGGAAAGATGTCAGACAAGAGAATCGCCTGATCATCGCTGATCTCATCGGGCAATGCGATCAGTCCCGTACTGGCAAACGGGATGCGCGCGCGCTCAGCCTGCAGTCCATGATACGGGCCGGTGCTCTTGGGTCCTCCAAAAAACGCCGTGCCTGCGCGAGGACCGTTCGGATTCGCATGGTCACATTGGGCCTGATAGCCGGCCCGGCAATAACTGCAGAACCCGCACGCAATAGTCGAAGCCACGACCACTCGATCCCCTCGCTTGTGATTGCGTACGTCCGGACCTACTTCTTCCACGACACCAACCGCTTCGTGGCCCAGAATTGTCCCCGGTGCCATGTCCGGCATGGTGCCGCGCACCATGTGCAGGTCCGTTCCACAAATGGCACTTGCCGTGATTCTGACGATGGCATCCGTCCGATCGTTGATGGTCGGTTCCGGCTGGTCCGCAAGCCGTATATCGCCTACTCCATAAAACACCACCGCCTTCATTTCCTACCTCCTGGACAAGTCCCTCCGAGGTCTCCTGCTCAACCCTTCGCTTTACGGATCAAAAGTAGCGCAAAAGATATGCCCTGTTGTTTTCAGACCAAGGCGTGTAATCCTGCGGTCCTGGAATGTCGATGCCGGATTTTATATTTGCATTTTGTCCCGGGCGGACATCCTGTCTCATCACAACCTATAGTCCCCCATTGTCAGACCCGATCTGCTAGACTTCCTATACAAGAAGGGAGCCGGCTCGACCCACGAGAGGTTGGTTCCGGTTCTCTCATAGTCGCCGATCTTTATTAAGAACACGAACACTGCCCCGACATGCGACTATCGCCACGACCGCGAGGACCCCACCAGACCATCTGGAGCGCGCCCGTTTCACCTGCGCTCGCCCTGTTGATTTTTATCGTTCTTGGCCTCCCCTACTCCCTGGACGTGGCCTTTTGTGAAGATCTCTACAACTTGCCGATCTCCCAAGCCGCATTGACCGACGCGGAGAAGGTCAGCAGTTACCACGCCAGCTCCTCTTTTTCTTTCTTGCACGTCGGCGAAATTCTCAATGCCCATCAGATCTCCGCTCAACCCGGCAACCGTGCGGCGGCCGGCCTCGGACTGATCGTTTCTTCGACCTGCATTCCCCCGTTACTGATCTCCCGACCTCCACCTTCCGCGTAGTCCGCAACTCCTTCATCGAGATCCCGTAAGTCCGGTCCATTGAAGCGACGGACCTTGTATTGCTTGGAGCTTCGATGAGCTTGTCTCAATTCGGATGGCTTTGCCCGCTGCCCATTTCCGGATACGCGCCGACCCTGGTGTGTGTCCTGATCGTGACATGTTGTTGGCCCGAGAAACCCGCCGCCGAACCGTACGGACCTCAGCCGCTTTTCGCCGGGTCCGGACCGCATGACTCCCGGCTGTCGTTCAACAGTAGTATTCCGCCCGCCAACCTGGAGCTGGGGGAGATGCGGCGAAGGTGGTTCTCATCGTCTCAGGAAGAAAATCATCACGAGACGATCGAGCGCGTGTCCGGGGAGGAAAACGGGCCGCGGGTACCGGAACCAATGGTCTTCGATCTGATTCGACCTCTCGGTGCCAAACGCGGGGAAGCCGAAGCCAACGTCCTCGGTCTCATACCCCTCAGGCGGAAGAGCGGAACGGTCGACGACGTGCCGGACCCCTTGGGCTTGGTGCGAAGAAGTCCGGACAGCCAACAGATCGAATGGGCTCCGGAATTCGAATTGGCACTGGCGGATGGGTTTGCAATAGAGGTCGAGTTTCCGTGGGAGAACTCTCAATTGGAGGCCTACAAAGCGGCCGCCCAACTCACCTTTGGTACGGCGATGGGAAACCGGCTGATCCACGGGGCCCAGACGATCGTGCAATATGACCGGGATCCGGGCCTATGGACGACCACGTGGCTCTACCTGTCAGGATTTCGACTAGATGACACATGGAGCATTTTCGGCATGTTCGGGCCGCGCATTGAAATCGGAAACGCGGCGGGAGGAGCCAATACGGAGATCCTGGCCAATGTCACAGTGTTTGCGGACATAACCGATCGTCTCGTCGGCGGAATTGAAACGAACTTCGGTCAAGTCATCAATGGGCAGGCCGCACTTCTTGTCATGCCGCAGATTCATTACGAAGTGAGCAAACACTGGATGATTCAAACAGGCGTTGGGGCGCGCTTCACACAGGATGTGGCACTGCCGGAAGTCGGATTTCGAGTCATACGAGAATTCTGACCGCTGGGCAGTGAGCCATCGTGCCGGCTCGCTATACGAAGAGGAACCTTTCGGGTCAGATCCTCAAGTTATTGAAATCGAAGATCTATTCTGTCGTTCGCCGGACCGATCCCCCGACCGGCCAGGAGAAGGTCGATGCAAGGACGTCCCCAGGGTCAACCCCAGCAAGATTCGGTCGCCAAGAATGCTATATTATCACGCTCGATCTTTTCCCTGACACGCTTACTGCCTTATGGATAGCTTCAGAGAGCTGACCGACGCTGAGCTCCACGATTACATCGCCACCAAAGCACGTCTGGCAGCCATCGTCGAATCGTCCGATGATGCGATCATCAGCAAAAATTTGCAGGGCGTCATCCTGACCTGGAACCGCGGAGCCGAAAGGTTGTTCGGCTATTCTGCAGAGGAGATGATCGGTTTGCCCGTGAGTGTCCTCATCCCGTCCGAGCGACACGACGAGGAGCCGCGCATCCTCGATCGCATCGCGCGTGGAGAATCGGTGGAGCACTACGAAACGATCCGCCGCCGAAAAGACGGCACGCTGGTACACATTTCGCTGTCGGTGTCGCCCATCTTCGACGATCACGGCAAGGTGATCGGCGCCTCCAAGATCGCCCGGGACATCACCGAACGCAAGAGAGCGGAGGACGCCTTGCGCCGCTCCGACGTGGCAATCCGCAAACTCAATGCCGAGCTCGACCAACGCGTCAACGAACGGACAGCCGAGCTCCTGGCATCACAGCGTCGGCTTCGAGAATTAGCTTCAGACCTCAACATTGCGGAACAGCGGGAACGGAAGCGATTGGCGGGAGAACTCCATGATTATTTAGGACAACTTCTCGCATTGAGCCGAATCAAATTGGGGCAAGCCAAGCGGGAAACGGTTAACGATCGCCTCGCCACGATCTTGAACGATTTGCAGGGATGCACCGATAAGGCTATTGAGTATACGCGCAGTCTCATCGCACAGCTGAGTCCTCCCGTGCTGCATGAATTCGGTTTGGCAATGGCGTTGGATTGGCTCGCCGAGCAGATGGCTCATCGGGATCTCAAGGTGACGATCGCGTCGACGGCAAACATCCCCAAGTTGCCGGAAACTCAGGCGCTGCTTCTCTTTCAGTCGGTGCGTGAGCTCTTGATCAACGTCGCCAAACATGGCGGCACCGATGAAGCATCGATCGACATCACCGCCAGTGACGAGTTGCTTCAGATCATGATCTCCGATCAGGGCGCGGGCTTCGACCCCTCGATACTCGAACCCGGTCATACCGCCCGTCAAGGATTCGGGCTCTTTAGTATTCAGGAGCGAATGACGTCCCTCAACGGATCATTCAGACTGGCAAGCACACCCGGTAAGGGCACGCAGGTCACCCTTGCCGTACCACTGCCGTCGGTTTCCGCCGTGGCATCGGCGGGAGATACCAAGACCGACAGGGTCTCTGCAGGGGAGACGTTCAGGACGCCGGAACGACTTCGTGATTCGTCCACCGATCTGTCTGACGAACGTCCGGCCGGATCGCGGATCCGTGTGGTCATCGCCGATGACCATGTGATGATCAGGCAACACCTGGGCAATCTCTTACGCGG
>DAOLIU010000133.1:0-8987 GCA_035328385.1 Nitrospira sp.
ATTCGTCTTCGAAACCGAAGTACTCGTGCTGCACGTGCATGTTGTTGATGCCGAAGGGCTCACTGCGATAGTTGATCGCCCGGCCGCCCGGACGGTAGGCGTCGGTCAAGGGATCACGCTGCGGGAGAAAATCCCCCTTCTTGTTGACCGGCCGGAACGCTTCGTCGCCGACTTCGTGGTAAATGAGCACGAATTCACGGAAGTCCGGTCCGGTGCCGTTCTGGATCATCACCTGCCAGCCGCTGTTCGCGGGCGTCGCGTCTCCGGAACCGAGCGCCTCGAGATAGCTCGATCCCCTGGGCTCGACCACGAAAGCGCCGAACATGCCCATGACGGTCAATTCGCGATCCTGGCTAAATGTATGGAACTGGCGGACGCCTTCCTGGGTGCTGGGGTGGATATACCACTCGAAATCGACGCTCTTCTTCTCATCGACGATCGTGTCGGGATTGGTCGTCGTCGCCGCGGCACCGGTGGCGCTCACGACCATGCTGGAGCCATGGATATGCAGGCTGACCGGCCCCCCTCCCTCTTCCAGCTTGTTGGTCAGCTTGATCTTGACGCAGTCGCCCTGGTTGCCGCGGATGACCAGCGGCTGAATCCACTGCGCCTGCACGCCCGGAATGACAGCGCCAGGATCGAACCCTTCCTTTTCACGGGCTTCTTTGTTTTTGTTCTCTTCAGCGCGGACGTTGTCGAGGTTTTCCTCAAGCGCGTACATGTATCCGGGATAGTAATCCAGCCACTGGTTGAGCGTGATCTCGACGTTGATCGCCGCGACGTTATACTGCTTGACCGGCGCAGTGGCGGGACACTTGCCCCCTCCCGTGGTGGAAACAGGCTCCACCCGCGGATCGGAAACCAGGAGCATGTCCTGCCCACCGGCTCCATATTGATGCATCATGGAGGTGGTGTTGTACATGCCGGTATTGATTCCCTGGACTTGCGGGTCTTGAGCCAAATGCTCCATGACGCGCTGATGCTGCTGCTCGACCTTTGCGGCCCGATCTCCTTTCCCGGACATCGTGTCTTCGACAATGGTCTGCCCCTTGAGCTGCTCCGCCCAGGCGGGAAGCTGATGGGTCATCGCGACGTGCGATGGGGAATTCTCAGCGGACGCGAGCGGAGCCCATAACAGGGCCGCGGCTGCCATTGCGCCGAGAATGCGGGTAGGAACACGAACCCCTTGTTGATGAGGAAACATGGACCGGCCTCCTTGGTGTTGATGGGTAACGAAATACAGAACTCGTTGCGGAAGAAGAATATGAACTCGGCGTCAAGATCGAACCCAAATCAGGTTTCGCAGTCTCGCGATAATAGCGTCTAGGCCGCTATTGATGGCGAAATGTACTGAACTCTGTAACCTCTGTCAACCCCGACATTTTTTGACATTGATCTCCGACCTGCTAAGGCATGAAAGTGATTTTCTCGATATCTCGCTACCCGCGATCAACGTGAGCGAACAATGGCGTCCGGTAACGGATTCCTTCGTCCGGCTTAGAGTTTATGAGATAATCACGCCATGATCCTCAAACGTTGGCTAGTCGGGGACCCGCTCAAAACGGCTCAGGCCTCCCACGAACGTCTTTCCAAGACCATCGCCCTGGCGGTCTTTTCCTCCAACGCGATTTCCTCGGTCGCCTATGCGACGGAGGAAATTCTATTGGTGCTCATTCTTGCCGGCTCCGCCGCACTGGTCTGGTCCATCCCAGTCAGTCTCGCCATTTTGTTCCTGGTGATCGTGCTCACGATTTCCTACCGCCAGATCATTTATGAGTATCCGGAGGGTGGCGGCGCCTACATCGTCGCCCGGTCCAACCTCGGCGATATGCCCGCCCTGATTGCCGCCGCGGCCCTCATGATCGACTACGTGCTCACGGTCGCGGTCAGCGTAGCGGCCGGCGTCGCCGCCATCACCTCTGCGGTTCCAGGCCTGTATACCCATCGCGCCGCGCTGGGATTCACGGCGATCCTGTTCATCGTGGTGGTGAATCTCCGGGGAGTGCGTGAGTCCGGAAAGTTCTTCGCCGTCCCGACCTATTCGGCTATCGGCGCCTTGGGATTGCTGGTGCTCGTCGGCATCCTCCAATCTTTGACCGGCTTCGTTCCCACCGGCTCGTCCGAATCCATCCCTACGACCACCGGCGGCAACCTCGAGAATCTCACGCTCTTTCTGATCCTGCGTTCATTCGCCGCCGGCTGCGCCGCGGTCACGGGAATGGAAGTGATTTCGAACGGAGTCAAAGCCTTCCGCCATCCCGAATCGAAGAATGCCGCGACGACCATGATATGGATGTCGGGCATCCTGGCCTCGCTCTTCATGGGTATCAGTTGGTTGGCCTACCACTACGGCATCACGGCAAAGGAACATGAAACGGTCGTCTCGCAGCTCGCCCGTCTGACGTTCGGCACAGGTACGATTTATTACATCATTCAAGTCGGCACCATGCTGCTCTTAGTACTGGCCGCCAACAGCGCATTCGCAGGCTTTCCCCATCTGTCCTCGATTCTGGCAAGGGACGGATTCATGCCGCATCAGATGGCGACCTTCGGCGACCGCCTGGTCTTTTCCAACGGCATCATCATCTTGGGATTCTTCGCATGCCTCCTGCTCGTGCTCTTTCAGGGCGACACCCACGCGCTCATCCCGCTGTACGCGATCGGCGTGTTCGTATCCTTTACGCTCTCTCAAGCCGGCATGGTCCGACGGTGGTTGATCAAAAAGGGGCATCACTGGCGCAAGAAACTGATCGTCAACGGAGTCGGCGCGGTCGCGACGGGTATCGCCACGATCATCATCGCCAGCACCAAGTTCATGCAGGGTGCATGGATCGTCTTTCTCCTCGTGGCGCTGCTGATCATGATGTTTCGGGGAATCCGCTCCCATTACCAAGCCGTGGCCGAGCAGGTGGCATTGTCCCGCGACGCACGGCCGCCTCGGCCGCGCCGCAACCTCGTTCTCATTCCCATCGGCGCGGTGAACAAGGCCGTGGTCCGCGCGGTCGACTATGCCAGGAGTCGGGGCGGCGAAGTGCGCGCCGTCTTGATCGACGTCGACAAGGAGGAAACGGCTCTCGTGGAGATCAAATGGGCGCAGTGGGGATGCGGAGTGCCGCTGGTCGTTCTTCCGTCGCCCTATCGGTCGATCCTCCGTGCGCTCCTCGGTTACGTCGAAGAGAATCTCGACAAGGATCCCGATTGTTGGATCACCGTGGTGCTGCCGGAAATTCTTCCGGCCCGCTGGTGGCAGAACATCCTTCACAATCAGCGGGCCCTGTTGCTCAAGGCCTCGCTCCTGTTCAAGGACCGTGTCATCTTGACCGATGTGCCCTTTCACCTGACGAGGTGACCATGAAACTCGAATCGACGACCGCCGAACGCCCCACGACCCGACTCGCCGTTCTCACGCTCTCGACGGTTCTCGCACTTATCTTCACGACACATCCTGTCCAGGCCTTTAAGATCAAGGAACCGGCGGAAGGGGCGACGCTGACGGCGGGACAGACCGTTACCGCCCACGTGGATCTCGAGAACGATATCGGCATCATCAAGGTGCGGTACTATTGGTATCGGGAACAAGATGAAACGCTGGTGCAGCAAGACGAGATCGACTCGAGCACCTCGAAATCCGGGGCCAAGATTTCCGTGGACAAGTTTCTGCAAAAGGATTCGGTGGTCGGCGGCGCGGTCGTGGCGATACCGATCCTTGTCTCGACGGGCGATCAAGATCCCGCATTCGGCGGCGGCCTGAAGGTTCCACCCGAGGCGATCGGCCCCATGCGGCTGCTGGCGGTCGCGGAAATCTCGCGCGGACGCCTGGGCACGAGAACCGTCTTTGACGAGATCATCGTCACGGTGGAGCCTGGAGCGGCTCTGCAAAATATTGATTTCGAGACCGAAAAGCCGCTGTTCCTCGGACGAGAGGGTCAGTTGGCCACTTATGGGCAAGTGGACGTACTGGGCAAGATCTTCGAACTCCCGGTCGTCGGCGAATTCGCCGACGGGATCACCAGACCGTTGAGCACGCCGGCCAGCGGAACGAGCTATCAATCCTCGAACGACGGGGTGATTCGGGTGTTGCAGGACGGCATGCTCAAGATCGTGGGGAACGGCAAGACTCTGCTCACCGTAAAAAACAGAGACAAAGAAGCCTCGCTGGACGTGACGGTCGCGGTGGGCAATGAACCGAACGAGCCGCCGGTGGCCGTCGCCGGCGCGAACCGCACCGTCAAGTCCGGCGCCAAGGTGGAATTGAACGGCCTGAGCAGCCGCGACCCCGAAGGGGAAGCGCTCTTTTATACTTGGAGCCAGGTCCGCGGGGCAAAAGTTCCACTCCTGGACCTCAACATGCCGAAGGCGTCGTTCGTCGCGCCGTTTGTGTCGGAACCGAAACTGTTCCGTTTCCGGCTGCGCGTGACGGACAAAAAAGGGGCAGATAGCTTGCCGGCATTTGTGGACGTCACGGTGGAACCGTAGTGGAACCGCGACTAGAATGACGCGCCTCAAATAGCATTTGGCGAATCATAGGCCCCACCGCTCGCCTGTGAGAATTTGTTCAGTCTAATCCTAAATCACCGGCAATCTCCGGAAACTGTCTTGCCATTGCAACATCACGCTTTGCTCAGCCGCGCCGGCCCGTAGGTTCGGCGGGCCTGCTGAAGTTCCTTGATATGTTTGCGAAGAGCCGGGCCGAATTTTGACGCGAGCACTTCGTTTCGATGACGCGCGATGCGCTGCTCGGCTTTGGAGAGGACTTCTTCGAGCTGCCGCACCAGCCGGGCGCCCGAACCGGTGATCCATTTGAGATGTCGCCCCGCATAGTCGAGATCTTGGAATGAATAGCGCACCGATTCGATTTCCTCGAAACAACGAAACCGCGCGCGGAGGAGATCGCCCCGGGTCAGCCCGGCGGCTTTCCACTCGCTGATTCCCGTCGCCGTTTCCGCCCAGGTAGACAGACGCTCGAACAGCAACGCCCCCATCGTGAAGGTGAACGTCGCGTGCAGGATCCCGCGGATCGGCCGCAGACTGCGGCGCCACGGCGAGTAGAAGATCTGCTGGTTGCGGTCGCCGCGGTACATGACGTGTTTGCGGAGCAATAAGTTGAGATGGTGATGGCTGTTTTCGTGGATCAGATCGTCGATCAGGTCCAGGTTGTCGCGGTCGAAACAGTTGATGAAGGACAGCCCCGGTCGGTGGCGATAACTGAAACTCACGACGCCTTTCGCGCTCAGAGGAATCACCCGCGAAGTGAGCAAGGCCAGGACTTCGTGGCCTTCCGGCCACGCGAGCCGGATGGCTTCCCAGGCTCGGCCGATGCGCTTCACGTGACCAGAACGCGTCGGCCCGACCGCCTCAGGTCGTTGCTCTTTGTCATAGCGCAACGTCGGCCCGACGGTGGGAGGCCGTTGCTGGACGTCGGCCGTCGTCACCGCCCCCTTTCTTGTCCAATGCCACTCGACGCGATTGCCATGAAGAGTGCAAATTGGGAAACGCCGGCCCTTTCTGAGGACAATTCCGTCTCGGTCGATCTCGAACGTGACGGGCCGCGCGGCCTGGCGCACGGCCCGGACGACGGAGGGGGGAACGACCAACGTGTCTCCCTCTGTGCCGCTCGGAAGGGTCCACGCCGGTTCCGCCCGCTCGACATGTTGATCCAGAGTTCCCGCCACATCCCAGAGGTCCAGTCGCCGTTGTCTGCTCCACTGGATCGCCCACCGGGGATCGAAGAACAACGATTCCTGGGTCACTTCACGCGCCAACCTCGCACAAAGCCATTGCAGCCTGAGGGCCAGTCTTCTCGGCTGCCTGCGCCCCTGCGGGAACAATTCGTCCAGATAGCTGTTCTCGAAAAATTTCTGTTCACATTCCGCAAAGAGCTGTTCGGCAAAATCGCGTGGATCGCGTTCCTTGCCGACTTGCTGAAGGAGGTCCAGAAAGTACACCAGATCGTTGAGTGCCTCGATCCATCCCACGACTTTCCAATTACAGAATTCGCGGTCGTCGAGCGCTTGGGCCACGAAATGGAAGTAGTCCGCCGGTAGACCGAATCGCCTTGACAGCTGAGCATAGTCGGCTGCGAGCTCTCGGCAGAGGTCCAAGAGCAGCCGTTTCATGGATCGCCGGAATTCACTCTGCAAATTGGAGAGCGCGGCGGCGTCGAACAGTGTCGTAGTCACACGGGTCTCCGTAAGACAACGTGTGACTGTACCGAAGGCTGGAACGATCGTGCAAGGAGACGAGGCCGGCCGGCGGAGGGGTGAATGGAACAGGGGGGCGGGACCCCCCTTCCACTAAGCGGGCAATTTATCGGAGCGCAAGATCGCCGGCGAGAGGCCCTTGACCTTCAGCCAGGAATCCCTGAGGCCGCGATGCTGCTGAATCAGCTGATCGATGATGTTTCCGCAAGACACGCAACGCCAACCCTTCATCCACATCGGAATACTGCTCTCCTGCATGTCGATCAAGTCGTCAGGGACCATGAGTCCTTCACATCTCGTACAGTGCATGGCTTGCCTCCTCATGGATGACAGATATCCACTGAGATTCTCGCGCGTACAATCCCCCATGTCGGTGCATGACATCGTGCAGCACAGAACTAGTAGCAATCAGGATGCCACGCACTCATCCGATAGACTTGCCAGTTTTCACGGGTGATCGTAGAGTGCCCCAACCTGGACACGCACAGATCAGTCTCTCAGGTGACCGATTTCGCCCCCCTATCGATCCTGGATGGGAAAACGCCGGCCTGACTTGGTTCCACACCTATCTGGGAGTATGTCGGGCGGATCTGACAAACTGCATGATATTTCCTGCAGAATGCGGCGGTAATGGATCACCATGTCCCTGACGGACCTTGAGATCACTCACGTCCTCGCGGAAATCGAGGCCGCCGTCGGCACGGGTTGGATCCAACGGGTCTTCCAGCCTGGTGCCCGTACGCTCGTGTTTGAGATCCGCGTACCGGGACGGACTCATCGGCTGTTGGTGTCCTGCCAACCGGAATGCACGCGGCTTCATCTCGTTACCAGTCAGTTAAGAAATCCGCCGAGCCCCCCGGCCTTTTGCCAATATCTTCGAGCGCATATTCAGGGAGCCCGTATCGACGGATTTCACCAGATTCCCGGCGACCGAATCGTGGAATGGCGGCTGACGACCAAGGAGGGACCACGCACAGTGCTGTGCGAATTGACGGGACGGCAAGCCAATTTATACGTCTTGGACTCCGAGGGTGTGATTCTCAAGGACCTCTCCGGAGATCGCGCACTGATCGGCAAGCACTACCGGCCACCCGATAGACCGGATCGGACCGGGCGCAATCAGATTTCTCGTTTTTCTATACACGACGCCACCGGGAACCGTTCGATCTCCGCCGCCATTGAACAGCATTACCAAGATCGTGAAGCTTCCGCGACGTTGGAGCAGGCCAAAGATCTGCGGCGGCGCGCGCTCAAGAAAACAATTCAGAAAGCGCGGCGGCGCATTGAAGCCTGGCGGGAGGACTTGGCCAAGGCGACCAGGTTCCGTGAGTACGCCCGCTATGGAGAATTGCTGAAAGCCAACCTGGGGATGATCAGGAAAGGAATGAATCAAGTCCTATTGACCGATTATTTCGATCCGGCGATGCCGGAGATCTCCCTTCCGCTCGACGGGACGAAATCCGCTCAAGGAAATATGGAGGATTACTTCCGCAAGTACCGCAAGTATTTGGCCGCGCAGCAGGAGCTGCAGCCCCGTATTGCGCAAGCGGAGCAAGACCTTGAGGGGCTGCGGCAGGAACTTGTGGAGATCGAACAGGGAACCTGGTCTCCCTCAATAACCGAGTCCAGCCATGGCCCCTTCCGCCCCAGCAGACGCGCCGAAGCCAGACAGGCGAATCAACGGCGCGCGCCGTTCAAGCGGTTCGTCTCAGCCGACGGTCTGACCATTCTGGTGGGGCGAAACGCCACGGAGAACGAAGAGCTGACGTTCGGCTTGGCGAACAGCGATGATTTGTGGTTGCACGCTCGAGGAGTCCCGGGTTCCCACGTAGTCGTGCGCATGGAGAAAGGCAAGGACGCACCTCCTGCCACCCTGCTGGACGCGGCGACATTGGCACTGCTGTACAGCGACCTCAAGAAGAGCGGCAAAGGCGAGATCATCTATACAAGACGCAAGTGGGTGAAGAAGGCGAAAAACCAGGCTCCAGGGACGGTACTCGTGACGCGTGAACAAGCACTGACGGTCCGGTTGGACCACACGAGGCTCGCAAACTTGAAAGATCGCAGCAGGGAGAAGACCTAGCTCCAAATTCTCTTTTCGTAGGGTTTCCACCGCCTCTGGGCTATTCTGGATCGGTACAGCCGCAGCCGATCAGATCAGGAGCCGACCATGCCGACTTTCGATGCCAAGACACAGACCGTGCTCGTCGTGGACGACGATCCCGGCGTCCTCACGCTATGCCGCGTATTGTTGGAACAGGCGGGCTTTTCAGTCCTGCCTGCGACGGGGAGTTCGGAAGCGTTGAAGCTCTGCAAACACCATTCCGGTACCATCGACATCCTGGTGACGGATCTGGTACTTCCACCTCCGGAGTTCTCGTTTGCGTCGGGAGACAATGAGTTTCCTCACGTCCACGGCCATGAACTCGCCGTCCGTGCCCTCGGGATGCGGGACAATCTGCGGATTGTACTGATGTCGGGCAACGTCGAGAAAGACCTGGCCGGCTATGGGATCAGGAAGGGCTCCCTCCCCTTCATTTCCAAGCCTTTCGACAATCTCACGATGATCGACCTCGTCCGCCGGACCTTACAGGACGCACCGCCGACCAAGGAATCGTTGCTGCAAGAGAATCCGGACAGGGCCAAGGGAACCGACGAATGGTTCGACTGACCGGCCTGACCGGCCCGACCGGCCCATTATTCAGCCGGCACCACCCCGCCCGCCAACCAGTGATCAGATCAGGGTCGCCGATGGGGTCCGACCATGGACCGGACAAGCAAGAAGGG
>DAOLIU010000134.1:0-8649 GCA_035328385.1 Nitrospira sp.
ACGTCGGGCTGGACGAAAACAGCATTCCGTGACCGAACGCGAGATAGGCTCCCGGCTTTAAGTTCGGCGCGATCTCCTGGCGATAGATGGCCGCCTGTGCTTCATCCGGCGCGAGAATCATGACGACATCCGACGCTCTTACCGCATCGGCGACGGGCATGACCTTCAATCCGCTGTGCTCGGCCTTTTTCCATGAAGCGCCTTCGCGCAGGCCGATCACGACCGAGACCCCGCTTTCTTTCATATTGAGCGCATGAGCGTGCCCCTGGCTGCCGTACCCGACGACCGCAACGGTCTTGTTCCGTATGTGTTGGAGGTCGGCATCCTTGTCATAGTAGATCTTCATCGCTGGCTCCTGGGTAACAATAATGTTGATGTGCGGGAACGAATGGTAAGCGTCGCCCGCACTTATTCGCGGGCGATCTTCTTGGGTTGAACCGCGGCGGACCGAAGAGGTTCACGTGCCACCGCCACCCGCCCGGTCCTGGTAAGCTCCTTGATCCCCAGCGGCTGGAGCAGATTGATGATGGCTTCGATTTTCCTCGGATCACCCGTGACTTCGATCGTATAGGTCGAGGGCGTGGAATCGATGACGTTCGCGCGAAAAATATCGGCAATCCTCAGCGCCTCGGCACGATCTTCCTGTCTGGTATGGACCTTGATCAAGGCCGTTTCGCGGGAGACGAAGTCGCTCTCGTTCAGATCGACGACCTTGATCACGTCGATGAGCTTATTCAACTGCTTGACGATCTGTTCGACGATTCGCTCGTCGCCGGACGTGACGATCGTCATCTGAGACATCGAGGGATCCAATGTCGGCGCGACCGACAGGCTTTCGATATTGAATCCACGACCGCTGAAGAGTCCGGCGATCCGTGACAACACGCCGAACTTGTTCTCGACCGTGACGGAAATGATGTGTTCCATGCGTTTCGACTCCGACACAGACGGCCGACTATGGGCCGCCACGATAGCCTAAGCGGTAAGAATCGTGTCCTTGCCCTCCGGCGTTGCCTTTCCGGCACCCTGTTGTTTATTTTTCAATTCCGGCGGATCTTCCAAGATCATTTCATGGTTGCAGCCCCCGGCCGGAATCATGGGATACACGTTCTCGAAGGGGTGCGTCGGGACGTCCACGATGACCGGTCCGCTGACGGCAATCGCTTCCTTGAGGACATCGTCCAATTCGCCGACTTTGCCGGCTCGCAACCCGACGGCCCCATAAGCTTCCGCCAACTTTACAAAGTCTGGAGTGGTATCCAGATAGCTGGACGCGTACCGGCCTTCATAAAACAAATCCTGCCACTGCCGGACCATGCCATGGAATCGATTGTTCAGGACGATGATTTTCACCGGAAGTTTGCTGACCACGGCGGTGGCCATTTCCTGCATATTCATCTGCACACTCCCGTCTCCGGCAATGCAGAGGACCAGCCGACCCGGGAACGCCGCCTGCGCTCCCATCGCCGCGGGGAAACCGAATCCCATCGTCCCCAAGCCTCCCGACGTGAGCCATCGGTTGGGCTTCGAGAGCTTGAAATATTGGGCGGCCCACATCTGATGCTGACCAACATCCGTTGCGACGATCGGATCACGGTCCTTCGTCAATTCGTAGAGTCTCTTGATCACGTGTTGCGGCTTGATCGGACCGTCTTTCTCCTGTTGGTAGGTCAAGGGATGCGCACGTTCCCATTCGCGAATCTGATCCCACCAGGCCTTGCGGAGTTCCTTCTGCTCGCCGTTGACGGTCGCTTTCAGAATCTGGTTGAGTTCGCGCAAGACGGCCTTGCAGTCCCCCACGATCGGAATATCGACATGAATGTTCTTCCTGATCGAGGTCGGATCGATGTCGATATGGATGATTTTCGCGTAGGGACAAAATTCCGACACTTTTCCCGTGACGCGATCATCAAACCGCGCTCCGATCGCGACCACGAGATCCGCGTAATGCACCGCCATGTTGGCTTGATAGGTGCCGTGCATGCCCATCATGCCCATGGAAAGCGGGTGCTCGCCCGGGAACGCCCCGAGGCCCATTAACGTCATATCGACCGGAATCTGCGTCAATTCGGCCAACTCGATCAACTCCTGGGAAGCGCCGGAAAACACCACGCCGCCGCCCACATAGAGAACCGGCTTCTTGGCCTTCATGATCGCTTCGGCCGCCTGCTTGATCTGCCACTTGTTCCCTTCGTACGTAGGGTTGTAGCCGCGGATTGAAACGGAGTTGGGATAGGTAAACTCGGCCTTTTCCATCGACACGTCTTTCGGAATGTCCACAAGAACGGGGCCAGGACGTCCGGTCGTCGCGATGTAAAACGCTTCCTTGATTGTGGACGCCAAATCGTTGACGTCCTTGACGAGGAAGTTATATTTCGTGCAAGGACGGCTGAGTCCTACGTTGTCGGCTTCTTGAAACGCATCGTTGCCGATCAAGCTTGTCGGAACCTGTCCGCTGAAACAGACCAACGGAACGGAATCCATGTAGGCGTCCGCCAAAGCGGTGATTACATTGGTCATGCCAGGACCGGAGGTGACGAGGCAGACTCCCGCCCTGCCTGTGGCCTTGGCATATCCTTCGGCCATGTGACCCGCACCTTGTTCATGGCGGGTCAAGACCACGTCAATGCCCTTCTGTTGATGCAACATGTCGAAAATCTTCAGGACCACGCCACCGGGTAGAGCGAAGAGCGTTTTGACGCCCTCGCGTTTTAAACATTCGATAAAGATTTCAGCGCCCGTCAGCTTCATACCGGACCTCCTCTCTCCAACCCATGGGCTCCCCACGGAGAAGGAGATACGAAGAGACGCAGGTGCGTTGCCGTACACCTTTTCGTCAATCGCTCAGAATGTTCTGAAAAAACAATGGGAAAGATCCGAGATCCTATCATCCTGCCTGTGGCAGGTCAATAGAGAGATTTCAGACATCGAGCCCTGGTAAGGAGTGCGGAAATGATGAGCGCGGTGGAGAAGACCTATAAGCCGGATTCTGTGCCGACCAGGATATGCTCTCAGTCGGCGGAGATCATTTCTCTGGGATTCGGGTTACCCCGAACCTCAAGCGACCTACCCGAAGACCACAGCCGGGCCAGCTGGTCACCGGCTCTCCGAAAAGAACCGGCGGTGTCTCCCTATTTGGCCTTGCATCGGACGACGCTTACCCTGCCGGTGATGTCACCACCACCGCGGTGGGCTCTTACCCCACCGTTTCACCCTTACCTGTACCGCAGCGATGAGATTGGGGTCCAATCGCCTTGGCCATCGGCGGTCTGTTCTCTGTGGTGCCGGTGTCGGATTGCTCCGCCTGGGCGTTACCCAGCGTCCTGCCCGTGAAGTCCGGACTTTCCTCTCACCGCGTTTCCGCGTTGAGCGATCCCCCGGTCTTCCCCCTCGCGCGGAATTAGTATAGGAAACGAAGTTGACGGATGCAAGCAGTCACGCTGCGTCGGCGACGGGCAGAGGCAATCCCATCAATCCCCTGAGGCACCAAGAAGTGTCACCGTTTCCTTCCATCTCGAAGACCCAGCAATGGGAACAATCACTCGATGACCGTGGCGACGGACGAAAGTGCTCAGGCGATGTTGGTCTGCATCGGAAGACCGAATGAATTCCAACCCCACGCGATTTCCGCATACCCAGCGCACGGCGGCCAGGGACACGGTCATGGCCACGCCCCCATCGGGCAACGACACCCGGAGTCGAACGTACTCTCCGACATGCAGTCGATGGGAACATTCGATGAGGCAGCCTGGAACCGAGAGATCGAGTACCCGGCCTTCACAGGAAGCACGGCTGCCGGCCAGAACCGCCTGACCGACCACCGGCACTCGAGGTCCATATCGAGCTACCATGAACGCCTCCCTTCCTGTCGGCATAAACGCGTTACCGCTACACATTGTCTCAGTGATCGGTGAAACGGACTATCCCTACGAAAGAGCGGCGGTGATACGCCCAAAGGACGGAGGATCGGATTCGTTCAGCCGCCGAGCGGCGGTAGCGCGGCCGCGGGCACAGGTTGCTGTGACTGGTAGATTTTCAACGCTTCCGGCATGGCTTTCTTGAGATCCTCGATTCTGGTCCCATGGCTCGGATGTGTGGACAGGAACTCGGCCGGCCCGCCTCCTCCCGACATCCGCTCCATGCGCTCCCATAGAGCAATGGACTCTCTTGGGTCATAGCCTGCGTCGGCGGCGAGCAGAATGCCGATATAGTCCGCTTCCGATTCATGCTGTCGACTGAATGGCAGCAACACACCCACTTGAGCGCCGGCGCCGAGAGCCGCCATCGTCCCTTGAGAGACGAGGCCGCCCCCTGCGGCTCCTGCCGCCGCTCCGGCGGCCTGCACGGCAGCGTTCGTCAACTGCTCCTGACTCATACGCTCAGCCCCATGCCGGGCAAGGGCATGTACGACTTCGTGCCCCATCACCGCGGCCAATCCCGCTTCCGTCTTGGCGACCGGAAAGATCCCCGTATACACCGCCATCTTGCCCCCGGGAAGCGCGAAGGCATTCGCCATTTTGTCGTCCTTGATTACCGTCACTTCCCATTGAAACTGCTTGGCCATCTCCGCATATTTCGACCGCTTTGCGGCTTCGACGATGCGGGCCGCAACGCGCTTGACCGGTTCGATCTCCCGAGGATCCTGAGACAGTTTCATTTTTGGATCGCTCTTGACCTGCGTGTAGGCCTGAGCGCCCATCTCCATTTCATCCGCCACGGAGGTCATGAGCAATTGAGAGCGGCCCGTGTATGGATTCTTTTCGCACCCAAAGAATCCGACCGCCAGGACTACACAGGAAACGACCAGGCTCCATATGCGACCACGACGACGTACAGCTGCGGCCATTACCGTCCTCCCTTTTCTAAATAACGCGTCAAATTGACCGTCCTTAACGGCTCTGCTAGATTACCGCCCCACCGCGCCGTTTTCTACCTGAGACTTGACAGACTCATCCGACAACATGCCGGGGCCCGTGATCGAACGCATCGGGATCGACGAGTCGGGGAAGGGCGACTATTTCGGGCCGCTCGTCATCGCCGCGGTATTCGTCGATGGGACCACGCACGCGGAACTCGCGCTGATGCAGGTCCGGGACAGCAAGAAAATATCCGACGCGCGGATTTTGGAAATGGCCCCGGACATCAAGACCATTTGTCCCCACAGCGTCATCGCGATCGGACCGCAGAAATACAACGAGCTCTATGGAAAGATCCGCAACCTCAATCGGCTGCTCGCCTGGGGACATGCCAAAGCCCTCGAGAACTTGCTGGAACGGGTGCCGTGCAGTCTGGCCATCTCCGATCAATTCGGCGACGAGCGCCTTATCCTGAACGCTTTGCAGGCCAAGGGCCGCACCATCACTCTCCAACAGCGCACCGGGGCGGAATCGGATCTCGCCGTCGCAGCGGCGTCTGTTCTGGCGCGCGCGGAGTTTCTGATCCGACTGAAGCGGCTGTCGGATGACGTCGGGACGACCCTGCCCAAAGGCGCTTCACCGACCGTTGAACTGGCTGCCAAAATGGTGCTGAAAAAGCACGGGCAGGAGCGGCTGGGAACCGTGGCGAAACTTCACTTCAAAACGACGAAAACCGTGTTGGGAGACGTATAAACGGCTTACTGCTCGGTCCACTTAGGTTTGTCCCTCGCTTCCCAAACATCATTTCGAAAGTAACAGTTGGTCTACACCGGAATCTCTGGTGATCCTCCTGTTCCCAAATAGTCGCAGGCGGAATGGCGAACGGGCGACTGTCGCCCCCGCCAACCCCCGCTGCGCCAAGACGAGGGCTCTCCTCGGCGCGCAGAATGAAAGGGGGACCCACTGGGAATGGAAATATGGTGGAGTGAGCACGGTGGGGACTGTTTCGCCAGGACAGAGCCCGCGGCTATAACATGCCCTTCGTCGACAACACGTGGCCTGCCAGACGTTCTTCCACGGTAGTCGCCTGATCAAGCGCCTTCGCCAACGCCTTGAAGATCGCCTCCATGATGTGATGCGGGTTCCGTCCGTAGAGCAGATTGACGTGCAGGTTAAGCCCCCCGTGCGTCACGAATGCCTGAAAAAAATCCTCGAACAATCCCAGATCGAATGATTTGATTTTGCGGTCCGGCAGGCTGACGTTGTAGACCAAAAACGGCCGGCCGCTCAAGTCAACGGTCACCTGCGCCAGCGTCTCATCCAGCGGAGCCGACGCGAATCCGAATCGCTTGATGCCGCCCTTTTCACCCAGAGCTTGATGCAGAGCCTTGCCCATGACGATCCCCACGTCTTCGACCGTGTGGTGCTCATCGATATCGATATCGCCCTTGGCCTTGACCGTAAGGTCGAAAAATCCGTGCCGTGCCAGCAATTCGAGCATGTGATCGAAGAACCGAATGGAGGTGTCGATGGTGCCTTGCCCGCTGCCGTCCAACACCCATTCGACACGGATATCCGTTTCTTTGGTCGCCCGATGAATGGAAGCCTGTCGTGAAGGCGCACCGTTCTTTTTCATGCAAACCTGCTTTGAGCCGACTTCGCATGGGCGTCGAAGCCCTCGATGTGCGCGAATCGGACGAGATGATCTTTTACCTTGCTCAGTTCTTCCTTTGTGTAATGCACAATGTTGCTCACCTTCAGATAGTCGAGCACCGACAACGCCGAAAAGAATTTCGCGGTTCCTCCGGTCGGCAGAACATGGTTCGGTCCGGCGATATAGTCGGCCACCGAAGGCGGGGTATATCGCCCCAGAAACAACGCTCCGGCATGGCGGATCTTCTCCAAATAGTCAAACGGCTGGTCGACCGACAGCGTAAGATGCTCCGGGGCGATCTGGTTGGCCACCTCAATGGCTTCGTCCATCGTGGCCACCACAAACGCCACCGAATGCCTCCCAACGGACTTGGCGGCGATCTTCTCCCGCTGCAACCCCCGGAGTTGTTGCTCCAGCAGTCTTCCGACATCCTTCGCCAGCGATGCGGACGTCGTCACGAGCCACACTTGGGCGTCTTCGTCATGCTCGGCCTCGCACAACAGGTCCGCCGCCACATGCGCCGGCTTCGCGTCGTCATCGGCGACCACGAGCAATTCGCTCGGACCCGCCACCATATCGACACCCACCGTTCCGTACAACAGGCGCTTGGCCGTGGCCACATAAATGTTGCCGGGCCCCACGATCTTGTCGACCTTCGGAATGGACTTGGTCCCGAACGCCAACGCCCCAATTGCCTGAACTCCGCCTATGCGAAAAATATCCGTGACACCGGCGATATCCGCCGCAACGAGCAGATAGGGATTGATTCCGGCCTTCTGCGGTGGGGTGCACATTACGATGCGGGACACGCCCGCGACCTTGGCCGGAATGGCACTCATCAGAACCGTCGACGGATACACCGCCTTGCCGCCCGGCACATAGACGCCGACGGCGTCGATCGGCGTCACGACTTGACCCAATGTCGCCTCGCCGTCCTGATACATCCATGTTTTCGTGCGTTGCCGCTCATGAAACGCCGCAATCCGTTGGGCGGCGAACCGAAGAGCGTCGCCTTCGTCCTTTCTGATGTGGTGATAGGCGTCTTTGATCTCTTCGGACGTTACCTTGAGTTCACTGGCCTTGAGGGCGACCTTGTCGAACTGCTTCGTGTAGCGCAACACGGCCGTGTCACCGCCTCGCTCCACCGCCTGCAGCAGGCTGTTCACGGTCCTCTCGACGGGGGCTCCCTGAGCCCTCGCGCGCGAAACGACCTTTTTCAGGGCTGGAGCAAAAGCCCGGTCCGTCGAGGCAATGATCTTCATGCAGGCACCCGCTTGGTCTTTCGATTCCTCCGATTTCGTCCATTCGCAGTCACGGACACGGAAGGCCGCCGTACCATCGCGGCTTTTCGAAGTTTCTGAATGAGTTCTGTCACAGCGGCATGCTTGAGTTTCAAACTGGCTCGATTGACGATCAGACGCGCCGTCGACGTCGCAATGCATTCGACCTCGACAAGGTCGTGCGTCTTGAGCGTATTGCCGGTCTCGACCAGATCCACGATTCGATCGGCAAGGCCCACGAGTGGAGCCAACTCGATCGACCCATACAGTTTGATGATCTCGACGGGCACGCCGCGCTGATTGAAATACCGTTCGGTAATTCTCGGATATTTGGTCGCCACCCGAATCTTGGAGGAAAGCCGGTCACGAGAATCCTGCCCGCGGAGCGCCGCGACGGCAATTCTACACGCTCCGAACCCCAAATCCAACGGCTCATAGACGTCGCTGTCCTGTTCCAACAATACGTCTTTTCCCACAATACCCACATCCGCTGCTCCATACTCCACGTAGGTCGGGACATCGGTGGGACGGACGATCAAGAAGGTCATTTCGATCTCCGGACAGACAAACACCAAGCGGCGGCTTTCCGTGGCCAGAGTGGCTCCGGCATAGCCGGCCCGTCCGAACAGGGCAAGCGTCGGTTCAATCAACTTTCCTTTGCAGAGCGCGACAGTCAGCATGAGGTCCCTGATCAATTCACCCGGACAATGCACGACGCGCTAGGCAGCGCGACGATCGATGACGGCCCCGAGTCCCCGAAGTTTTTCTTCGATATCTTCGTAGCCGCGATCGAGATGATAGACCCGCAACACCTCGGTGGTTCCCTCCGCGGCCAAGCCGGCAAGGATGAGTCCCGCAC
>DAOLIU010000135.1:0-8608 GCA_035328385.1 Nitrospira sp.
CGTCTGGAAAGCGGATTGGCCCAAGCCTTTGAACTTCAGTTTGCGTTCAACAAGTATGTCCTCGGCGAGGGCTTCTGCCGGGAAAAACTCGGCCTGACCGACCTTCAGCTCACGGAAGCCAACTTCAACATGCTCAAAGCCATGGGCTTCACGCAGGAGGAGATCGCCGCGGCCAACGACTATTGCTGCGGCACGATGACGGTCGAAGGCGCGCCCTACCTCAAGGCCGAACACTTGCCGGTGTTCGATTGCGCCAACCGGTGCGGCAGGATCGGGCAGCGGTATATTGCCGTCGATGCCCACATCCGGATGATGGCCGCGGCGCAGCCGTTCATCAGCGGCGCAATCAGCAAGACCATCAACATGCCGGCCGATGCGACGCTGAACGACGTCAAGTCCGCATATCTGTTTGCATGGAAAAGCATGGTCAAAGCGGTCGCGCTTTACCGTGACGGCTCCAAGCTCAGCCAACCGCTGTCCGCCTCGGTCGACACGACCAAGGGCGTGGAAGCGGCGACGGACATCGTCGCGGTCGCGGAAAAGATCACGGAGCGGGTGCTCGTTCGTTACCTGGCCAAACGACGTCCCTTGCCGGCGCGGCGCAACGGCTATACCCAAAAGGCCGTCATCGGCGGTCACAAACTGTACCTCCGTACCGGCGAATACGAAGACGGAACGGTCGGGGAAATTTTCCTCGACATGCACAAGGAGGGCGCCGCCTTCCGCAGCCTCATGAACTGCTTTGCCATCGCGATTTCGCTGGGCTTGCAGCACGGTGTCCCGCTGGAAGAATTCGTGGAAGCCTTCGTCTTCACCCGGTTCGAACCGAACGGGCCGGTCAAGCTGAATGACCGGATCAAGATGTCGACGTCGATCATCGACTACATTTTCCGCGAGCTGGCCGTGACGTATCTGGACCGGTACGATCTGGCGCAGGTCAAAGAAGAAGATCTGCGCATGGACTCGGTCAAGAAAGACGAGCAGGATCCTGAATGCTCGGACGAGGAGGCCGATCCGGAAACGCTGGCGCTGTCCTCGATCAATACCGACCGGGTTCCCTCACGCCAGGGCGTCACCCCGCGCCACGGAGGCAATGGAAACGGCAATGGGAATGTCTCCCATAAGGTGGAACTGAAGCGAGAGACGCTCACCTATACGACTGAGGCAATCAAGTACGCCCGACTCCAGGGATATGAAGGGGATCCCTGCCAAGGGTGCAACGAATTCAAGCTGGTGCGTAACGGAACCTGTTTGAAATGCATGGGGTGCGGCGCGACAAGCGGATGTTCGTAGCGGACAGTCCGTTCTAAACGTAGGAGTGAACGCTGTGGGAACGAGGGAAGGCACATTCACCTGCTGCAATCGTGTGATCTTGAAGTGGGGTGGTCAGCATCAACAGCCTATAAGACCTTACTCTGGCGTGAAGTACGAAAGTGGACACTTGTTGGTTCTCTGCCCTTTCTGTGAAAAATGGAAAGCCTTGGGGAATATCAATCCTCTAAGTCTCGCATAGCATAGATTGAGCTTCGAGATGCCTAAGCGGAGGAGGGGCCATGACAACCACACTGCGCGAACAAGGTATCGACTCGGTCCATGATCAGGTCGTCAGCCAGGTGGCCCAACGGTGGGCGAAGGCCTTTCACTGTAAAGTGACCATCCATACGAGCCTCGAGCAAAATCCCTGGGCCGCCACCAGCCAGTTTTGCGACATCGTCGGATGGCACGTGACGTCCGGCGGCCAGACCATGGAGTGGATGGCCGAAGTGGAAACAGCAGCGTCGCTGGCCGAGGCTCGCACGGCGGAGAGTTGGAGGCGAGCCGCCGTGCGAGGAATCCCCTATTACCTGCTCGTTCCCCGGGGCATGAAAGAAGTTGCGCAGAAGCTTGCCGACAATACGTCAGTCGTGTTTAGCTGTGTCTACGAATATGCGTTCGTCAACGACATCTGTCACGTGCTTTAACTCACTGTAAAGAGAGGCCTCATGCCTACCACCACACAGTTGGTCATCAGCGGACAGAGCAAACCGGGAGTCATGGCTCAAGTGGCTTCGGTCCTGGCGTCGGCGGGAGTCAACATCAAGGCCTTCTCAGCTCCAGAAGTGACCGGAACGGGCAAGCTCAGGTTGCTGGTCGCCGATCTGGAAGGCGCGAGAGCCGCGTTGAGGACGGCAAAGATCCGTTTTTCCGAGGAAACGGCGCTCGTGTTGAGTCTGGAAAACAAGCCCGGCGCCCTCAACGAGGTGGCCGATCTCCTGACCCAGGCCCGCATCAATATCAAGTGCGGCTACTGTACGCCGTCTCGGGAAGGCAAGCGCGCCATCGTCGTCTTGACCGTCGCCAATACGGAGAAGGCCCTTTCCGTCCTGCGGGATCAATCGCTCGACGAGTTCTAGCCAGGATGCCGGACGGCTTTCCACGCGCCCGCGTCTCTTTCCTCTCCACGGCGATAGTGCTCGCCTTTATCGGCCTGACAGCCGGTTGCAGTGCGCCGGCTCCTAAGCCGACCTATTTTCCCGGCTATCCGATCGGCTACGCGGAACGGGGTGTCGCCTCCTGGTACGGACCGGGCTTTCACGGCAATAAAACGGCCAACGGAGAGCGATACGACATGCACCAGTTGACCGCCGCCCACCGGACCCTTCCTCTGGGGTCGATCGCGGTCGTGCGATCCCTGAATTCCGGTCGCCAAGTCACCGTACGTATCAATGATCGCGGGCCATTTGCCAAGGGACGTATTCTCGATCTCTCGCTGGCTGGAGCCCGGGCCCTGGAGATGGTGGGGAACGGCACAGCTCCTATCGAACTCCGGGTCATCGGCTTCCAGGGACGGACCGCCGACATGGGTGCGCTGAGGGTCCAGATCGGCGCCTTTGCCGACCAGCAAAATGCCATGAACTTGCTGAACCGGGCCAAGCAGGTCTATGCCACGGGACGCATCCAGGCTGTGGACCTTCCTGAAGGCCGCCGGTACCGAGTTCAGGTGGGAGAATTCCGTTCAGAGGCCCAGGCCGAGGCTGCCGCAGCCAGATTGGAATCCAACCTTTCGGTTCAGCCTTTTGTATTCCGGGACGACAGCTAGGGAAGGCTCACATCGGCAAATCTTCTGAAATATCGAGGGCGTTTGATACAACCGTTTGATTTTGCGAATGGTTTTTTCAATGTGCTTGCCCCCCACGGGGGCGTATGATACATCTACTACCTACTCATGATCAGTCTCGACCCCAGAGTCCCAATTCAAGTCTTGCAACTCCTCCCCGCGCTCCATACTGGCTTGCTCGGCTCAAACGGAAAGGAGCCATTCCTGCTCCTTCGGCTTTGTCGGACAACTACGCCGGTCGTTCGTCCCTAATTTCTGGAACTTCATGGATATTGCGATCCTTTTGGGTCTCATTGTTCTTTCAGCCGTAATTTCCACCGCCGAGATCGGGTTTTTCTCGGTGAACGAAACCAAGCTCCGCGCTTTGGCTCAGAACCACAATGCCAGGGCAAAGATGGCCTTGCGGCTGCGGAGCGACCCCCAAAAGCTGCTCTCTACCATCCTGGTCGGAGACCGGTTGGTCGGGACCGCCATCCCCATGTATGCCACCTTCCTGACGTTGAACGCCTATGGAGACAGGACCTTCTTTGACGATACGATCGCGGTCGTGGTCGGGGTGTTGACCTTCGTACTTCTGGTTTCCGTGGACGTGATCCCCAAGACCCTGGCCGCCAAGTTTGCCGTGCCGGTCACCCTCAACATGGCTTATCCCGTCTATTGGGTGCAGGTCGTGCTTCGACCTGTGTTGTTCATCATGGTCCCCCTCATCTACAAGCTGACCGGCGGGAAGGGACTGACGCTCCCGCTGGTGACGGAAGAGGAGCTCAAGATCATGCTGGACGAGGGTGGCAGGGCCGGCGCGATCGAAGTCGAAAAGGTGAAGATGATCAAGAACGTCTTCCAGCTGAAGGACATCACGGCAGAAGACGCCATGACCCCGCGCCTTTACGTCTTTTCCCTGGACGGTAATCTCCGCCTCAAAGAAGCTCAGGAGTTGCTATACAGTTCCAAGTACTCGCGCATTCCGGTCTACGACGGCACCTTGGACAACATCACGGGCATCCTGTACAAGACGAAGGCTCTGACGGAGTTGACCAAAGGGCATTTCGACTCCAAGCTCAAAGACATCGCTTATCCGCCGCTCTTCGTGCCGGCCGGAAAGACGGCTGATGACCTGATGAAACAGTTCCAGCAGGACAAACGCCACATGGCGGTGGTGGTCAACGAGTTCGGCGGAGTCATGGGCATCGTCACGCTCGAAGATCTCATCGAAGAGGTGGTCGGCGAGATCATGGACGAGACCGACATCACGGAAGAGCTCATCAAGCGCATCGGGAAGAACCACATCCTGGTCCACGGCAGGACGGAAGTCCGAAAAGTGAACGATTTCCTCAAGGTCGATCTGGGCGATGAAGCGGTCACGATCGGCGGGCTCATCCAGCAGGAATTGGGCCGCATCCCGAAAGTCGGGGAGGAACTGAGGATCGGCAACTGCCGCATTCTGATTCATGAAGCCGAGCCTCGGTCGATCAAGAGCGTGCAGATATTCCGCGAGGAAAAATCTCCCGTGTCGGTCGAAGCGCCGAATCTCAACCTCGTCGGCTGACCTCTAGGCTTCCTTCTTCAGCAGCTCGGCGAACTCCTGCTCGTTCAACACCTTCACCCCGAACTTCTTCGCCTGGTCCAGCTTGGACCCCGGGTCCTCTCCGGCGACAAGGTACGACGTCTTCTTGCTCACACTCGAGGCGACGCGCGCACCCCGGTCTTCCACCGCGCGTTTGGCGTCTTCCCGCGTACAGCCTTGGAGTCCCCCGGTGAAGACGAACGTCTTACCCGCCAGACCGGTTCGGCCGGCACGATCGTTCCGTACCTCGGTAATCACCAGCCCCCGGTCACGTAGATCCCGGATGACCGCGCGATTGTGCGGTTCGGAAAAGTAGGACGCGAGGCTGGCCGAAATCTCCGGGCCGATTTCGAGGACTTGCTGGAACCGGAGTGCATCCGCCTCCATGACGCCGTCCAGGGATCCGAACTCTTTGGCAAGCACCCGGGCGATATGCTGACCGACCTGACGGATGCCGAGTCCCATCAGAAACCGATCGAGCGTGACCGTCTTGCTCCGCTCGATCGCCTCCAGCAGCAGCGTGGCCGACCGCTCGGCAAACCCCTCAAGCGACAGTAATTGAGGTTTGGTCAGAATGAAGAGATCCGCCAAGGACCGTACCAATCCTTGATCCACGAGCTGAGCCACGGTCTTCCGGCCAAGGCCGTCGATGTCCAACGCGGCCTTAGAGGCGAAATGTTCGATGGCTCCCTTGATCTGCGCTCCACAGACGGATTGGCCGGTGCAATAGTAGTAGGCCCCTTCGCGCGCCACCGCCGACCCGCAGATCGGACATTGTTCCGGCATGCGGAACGGCTCGGAGCGCTGCTCCCCCGGAACGGGCACCCGCTCGGCAATGGCGGGAATGACATCCCCGGCCCGCTCGACCTTCACCGTATCGCCCACCCGCACGTCTTTCCTGGCTACTTCGTCCGCATTGTGCAGGGTCGCGCGGCTGATGGTGACCCCTCCGACTTCGACCGGTCGGAGCAACGCCAGCGGAGTCAACGTCCCGGTCCGCCCGACGGAAACGGCGATGTCTTCGACTAC
The DNA here is from genome assembly GCA_035328385.1 of Nitrospira sp. Classification (GTDB taxonomy): domain Bacteria; phylum Nitrospirota; class Nitrospiria; order Nitrospirales; family Nitrospiraceae; genus Nitrospira_C. The sequence continues at coordinate 5,691 of DAOLIU010000135.1, forward strand.
GGTAATCTCTTTTCGGGGGGTAAACTTGAACGCGACGGCCCAACGCGGGCTTCTCGACTTGAAACCCAGCCGTTCCTGGCTGCTCCGTTCGTCCACCTTTACGACGATCCCGTCGATCTCGTAGGGGAGGGAATCCCGAACCGATTCCGTCTCTTGATGATACGCGATCACCTCGTCGATCGTCCGGCAACGGCGGCGCAGTTGCGGAACCGGCAACCCCCATTGCGCCAATGTATCGAGTTCGTCCCAGTGGGTGCGGATCGGCGGCCCCGACTGCCCCATGATTTCATAGCAGGTCACCATCAACGGCCGGGACGCCGTGATCGTGGAATCCAATTGCCGGAGGGATCCGGCCGCCGCATTGCGCGGGTTCGCGAAGGCTTCTTCGCCCCGTTCCGTCATCCGCCGGTTCAACGCTTGAAAATCATGCAAGCGCATGTAGACCTCGCCTCGGACGACCAAGCGGTCCGGCGCACCGGATTCCCGTGCCAGCTGCAGCGGTAGGGAGCGGATGGTGCGCAGATTGCCCGTCACGTCCTCTCCGGTCGTCCCGTCGCCCCTCGTCGCCCCGCGCGTAAATCCCCCTCTTTCATAGACCAATTCGACCGACAACCCGTCGAATTTCGGCTCCGCCGCGTAGTGGACCTCCTCGGTCTGCAACTCCCGCCTCATGCGTTGATCGAAGGCCAGAATATCCTCCCGGTCTGCGATCGAGTCGAGGCTCAGCATGGGCTGCTCATGCCGTACTTTTGCCAGTTCACTGAGGGGCGTCCCTCCGACGCGCTGGGTGGGGGAATCGGGGGTAATGAGATCCGGATGAGCCTGCTCAAGCTCGGTCAATTCCCGGAACAGGCTGTCATAGGCTCCGTCGGAGATCTCCGGGCGATCCTTCACGTAGTAGAGAACGTCGTGGCGGCGGATCTCCTCCCGCAGCGCGTGCAGTCGCTTCTGGATGTCGTCGGTCGCCATGCGTACGAGGGAATGACCGGGATGAATCCGCGGTGTTCGTCCGGACGTGATGAGGCTCAGATAGTCGAGTACGGACGGGACGGTAGCATAGGGTCGGGGAGGCGGTCAAACAGCCAAGCGCCGATAACCCTTTGACTTTCGCCGCGTTAGCCACTATGGTATGGGACCCCGTCAAGCTGGGTGAGAAGGGTTCGGCGGCCACGATTAATAAGAAGTATGGCTGCCGGAGGAGCGCTTCACTTGGTCGGAGGAGGAATTCCATGAAGGAGGACCAACGAGTGAATATGGTGATCGCAACATCCGGTGTGAAAGTCGTGGCTTTGATCTGCGGAGGACTCATATTGAGCGGCTGTGTCCTGTCCGAAAAGTATGAAGCGGAGAAAGCGCGCAGCCTGAACTTCCAGCGCCTGCTGTCGCAGGAAGAGAAGCGGACGGCCGAACTCGACAACGAAGTCAAGCGCTCCAAGAAGGAACTCGCGGAATACGAAGCGAGAAACCGCGAATTGACCGCTCAGGTGCAGGCGGTACGGGAACAGATGAGTCGTGTACAGGAGGAATCCGACGCCATCAAGGAAGCGGCGCTGCTGGAACGGAAAGCTCGGGCCGACATGAAACGGACCCCGCCGGCGCCCAAAGTCCACGCGGCCCCGCCGGCCGAGCCGGCTCCCGGCATGGGAGAGTTGACCGCGTCTTCCATGACCGGCTTGTCCGAGGAGACCGCCGCCGTACTTGGCCAAACGGAAACCGCCGTCGCCGCCGCCGGTCATGGGTCTCCCACCATTCATGTCGTGAAGCCCGGAGAGACCCTGTACCGTATCAGCCGTCGCTACGGCGTCAAGCTGGAAACGCTAAGAAAGTGGAACAAGTTGCCGGACGACATCATCGAAGTGGGGCAAAAACTGATCGTGGGCCAGGAGTAACGAGGACGGACGTAAGGATCGGACGTGGCGACCGCCGGCTATTCATTGAGCCTCGACGAATTCCGCCGCTACGCTCACGAGGGGAATCTGATTCCTCTCTATCGCGAGATTCTGGCGGATTACGAAACGCCGGTCTCCGCCTTCGCCAAGATCGACCACGGTCCCACCGCCTATCTGCTGGAGAGTATCGAAGGCGGGGAGAAATGGGCGAGGTATTCGTTTCTGGGCAGCGGCTCGCCGGTCGTCATCTCCGAGGACCGGGGCGACCTCATGGTCGTGCGGGGCAAGAAAAAATCCCGCATCGCCAGCAAGGGGAATCCGCTCGAGCGGCTGCGGGAGTACATGAAAGCGTTCCGTCCGGTGACCGTGCCGAATCTGCCGCGCTTCGTCGGCGGGGCGGTCGGCTACCTCGGGTACGACATGGTGCGGACCTTCGAGAACCTGGCTTCCCGGCCCAAGGACCACCTGAACCTGCCCGACTTCGCCTTTCTGATGACCGATACGCTCTTGATCTTCGACAACGTCGCGCAAAAGATCAAAGTGGTCGCCAACGCCCATGTCACGTCGACACGCGACCGGGACGTGACCAGAGCCTATCGCGAAGCCACGGAGCGGATCGAACGCATGATCACCAGACTGCGACGCCCGCTGCGGCGGGCTCGTCCGCACCGCCGCCGCAGGCCGATTACGTTCACTTCCAATCTGAGCCGCGCGGATTTCGAGAAGATGGTCAACCGGACCAAAGAATATATCCGGGCCGGCGACATCGTGCAGGCCGTACTGTCCCAACGGTGGGAGACCAACGTCCAGGCCCCGCCGCTGCAGCTGTATCGCGCCTTGCGCGTCGTCAATCCGTCGCCGTACATGTACTACCTGCGCGTGGCGGGAGTCGAACTCGTCGGTTCGTCCCCGGAAACGCTGGTCCGCTGCGAAGACGGCGTCATCTCCGTCAGGCCGATCGCCGGCACGCGGCGGCGCGGCCGCACGGCCGATGAGGACCAGCAATTGGAGCGACGGCTCCTCGCCGAC
>DAOLIU010000136.1:0-8448 GCA_035328385.1 Nitrospira sp.
AGGACAACTTGTCCCGGAAACACCACTCTGACGATCTCATCCTTTTCTTCTCAATATGGTGGAAGGGACGGAGCTTTCGGGAGTCGACATAGCGAGCGCGGGAAGATGTGGGTCAAAACGTGCCGCGGTGCGACGGCATGCGATGCTTCATCGCGCTTTAGAGGAGCACGCGCTGCTGCTCACCCTCATCGACCGCCTACAGCCCCGCTTCCTTCAGTACCTGCCCCGTGTACGACTGTTTCGAGGCGGCGATGTCCTTCGGTGGACCTTCCGCGACGATCTGGCCTCCCCGGTCTCCTCCCTCGGGCCCCAAATCGATGATCCAATCCGCATTCCTGATGACGTCAAGATTGTGCTCGATGACCAACACGGTGTTTCCCGCTTCGACCAGGCGATCGAGCACATCGAGCAACCGCTGGACGTCGGCGAAATGCAATCCGGTGGTCGGCTCGTCCAGGATATACATCGTGCGGCCGGTCGCTCGCTTCGACAACTCGCGTGACAGCTTGACGCGTTGGGCCTCGCCCCCCGACAGCGTCGTGGCCGACTGTCCGAGCCTCACATAATGCAACCCCACATCGTGCAGGGTTTGCAGCTTCGATTTGATGAGCGGGATGTGCTCGAAGAATTCCAGGGCGTCGTCGACCGTCATGTTCAGGATGTCGGCAATGCTCTTTCCCTTGTGCAAGATCTCCAGCGTCTCCCGATTGTACCGCTGCCCCTTGCACACTTCGCAGGTGACGTACACGTCCGGAAGAAAATGCATCTCGATCTTGATGAGTCCGTCGCCCTGGCAGGCTTCGCAGCGGCCGCCCTTGACGTTGAAGCTGTAACGGCCCGGCTTATATCCCCGCATCCGGGATTCCGGCAGGTTCGAGAACAGATCGCGGATGTATCCGAACAATCCCGTATAGGTGGCGGGATTCGAACGAGGCGTGCGCCCGATCGGCGACTGATCGATGTCGATCACTTTGTCGAGCGCGGAGACGCCGCGCAATTCTTTACATCCGTCGATCTTCGGCTTCTTATGGTAGAGGAGCTGGGAAAGAGAGTGAAACAGGACTTCGAGCACCAAGGTGCTCTTGCCCGAGCCCGACACACCTGTCACGCAGGTCAAAAGCCCGAGAGGAATCCTGGCCGTCACGCCCTTGAGGTTGTGTTTCCGCGCGTCAACCACGGACAAGACGCCCCTGGGTTTCCGCTGCCGGCTTGGCACCGTTACGGTTTGAGTCCCCCGCAAATACAGTCCGGTCAAGGAACGGGGGTCGTCCATGACCTGCTTCGGGCTTCCCTGGGCAATGACATGCCCGCCGTGAGAACCCGCGCCCGGTCCCATGTCGAGAATGTGGTCGGCCGCCAACATCGTTTCCGCATCGTGCTCGACCACGACGACGGTATTGCCGAGATCCCGCAGCCGCAACAGCGTTTGCAGCAACCGGCGGTTGTCCCGCTGGTGCAGGCCGATCGACGGTTCGTCCAGGATGTACAGCACGCCGACGAGACCCGATCCGATCTGGGTGGCCAATCGGATCCGTTGGCCTTCTCCTCCCGACAAGGTGGCGGCCGTCCGATCCAGCGTGAGATAGTCGAGCCCCACGTTGACCAGAAAACCGAGCCGCTCGCGGATTTCTTTCAGAATCCGGTGCGCAATCACCAGCTCTCGGTCGGTGAACTTCAACGTACTGAAAAAGTCGGCCGCGGCCCGCACGGACAGTTGGGTGACGGCCGCGATCGATTTTCCGGCGACTTTGACCGCCAGGCTTTCCGGCCGCAGCCTCGCCCCTTTGCAGACGTCGCAAGGCTCCAGCAGCGTCAGATCCTCGTCCTCGGGGCAACCCGGCGTCATGGCATAGCCGATGCCGTCGCAAGCGGGACAGGCTCCGTGCGGGCTGTTGAACGAGAAGATCCGCGGCGTAACCTCCGGATAGCTGACGCCGCATCGGATGCAGGCCAGTTTCTCGCTGTACAGCAGCGTCTTGTCGCCCTCGGTCAGCACGCCGACCAGGCCTCCGGCCAATTTCAGGGACGTCTCCACCGAATCGGCGAGCCGGCGCATCAGCGCGTCGCCCGGCTTCATCACCAACCGGTCGACGATGATCTCGATCGTATGTTTTTTCTGCTTGTCGAGCGCGATGTCGTCGGCGAGATCGACGAGCTTGCCGTCGATACGGGCGCGGACGTACCCGGCGCGGCGCATCTCCAGCAGTTCTTTCCGATATTCGCCTTTTCTGCCTCGAACGATCGGCGCGAGAATCTGGAACTTCATGCCTTCGGGCAGGGCGAAGATCGCGTCGACCATCTGCTGAACGGTCTGTGCCGTGATCTCCTGGCCACATTGAAAGCAATGCGGCCGGCCGACGCGGGCAAAGAGCAGGCGGAGGTAATCGTAAATCTCCGTAACGGTGCCGACCGTGGAACGGGGGTTGTGGCTCGTGCTCTTCTGTTCGATCGAGATGGCCGGCGACAGACCTTCGATCGAATCGACGTCGGGCTTGCCCATCTGATCGAGAAATTGGCGCGCGTAGGCGGACAGCGATTCGACGTAACGCCGCTGCCCCTCGGCGTAGATCGTGTCGAAGGCGAGCGACGACTTGCCCGACCCGCTCAAACCGGTGATGACGACCAGCTGGTCGCGGGGAATCTCGACGTCGATGTTCTTGAGATTGTGCTCGCGCGCGCCTTTGATGACGATGGAATTGCCCATGGGGTGGGGATTATACCACTCACACTTTCCTCTGTGACACGTGTCAGAAGAAACGGACAATGTGCGTTCCTCTGGCAGGGAATATCTAACAGGAGGGCGCTTCAGGAGGAGACAAGGGGCAACCCACAATCGGTCAATTGGCCGGCTAGTCAGGACGTCTCATAAATCCATAGAGGCGCCATTGTGTTTCAGCCAATTTTTCCGTTCCCGATAATTCGGCATCACCTTATCCACCTCATTCCAAAACGCCTCGGTGTGGTTGAGGCGATGGAAGTGGCAAAGCTCGTGCACGACAATATAGTCGATGATGGTGGGAGGCGCCATCATGCACTTCCAATGAAAGGCGACATCTCCTTTTGGGGAGCATGACGCCCAGCGGTGGCCAAGGTCGCGCACAGCAATATGCCGTGGCTTCACGCCGACTTTGGGCGCGTAGTAGTGAACCCGCTCGGTCATTCGCTCTTTGCCGCGCGCGATAAAATAATCTCGGAATGCTGCCTTTGCCCTTGCCACTTCACCACGATCCACTAAGTCGTGACGAAGCACAAATCGACCTCCTTTGAGGAGCAGCGGCTCGTCCTGGTCGGAAGCGAGGGTCAGGCGGTGAGAACGGCCGAGATAGAAGAATCCCTCCCCATTGCGATACTCACGTAACACCTTCGTGGCGTTCAGGTCGCGCCATTCGGCAAGAGTCTTATAAATCCAATATCGCTTCGCTTCCACAAGATCCTCGATCCGTTGGCGCGGGATTGTCTGGGGCACACGCACCACTACCCGCCCGTCCCGCTCCACGACGATATCAGCTGTCACCCGCCGGCTTCGGATAATCTCATATGAAAGATCGGATCTTGGCGTCGTTCTCATGCCGTCAATTCCTTATGTCGCTTTTCAGCCAACTTTACGATCTCGACGACAATTCGCTCATGCCGGTCAACGAGTTCTGGAATATTGGACAGAAGAATCTCCGTGTCAATGGAGCCCCGCAGCTTCTTCACCTCGATCGGCTTTTTCCAGAAATCGATGATGTCGATGGTCTCCTGCAAGATCTCTACGATGCGAGCCATCACGGTCTTCAACCTCGGCCGATGTTCGACCGGCCCATCCTGCCCGTCAAAAGCCAGTTGCAGCACATAGTCATAGAACGTCGTCGCTTCCTTCGTCAGTCCTTCGACGGGGTCCTTCCGGCCCGCCAATGCCTCATCCCGTAATTGCTCGTACGCCTCGGCAAGAGCGCTCCAATTATCTTTGTGCGCTTGAATGAGGTGTTCCAGTTTGTCGCTCATGCGCTTGTAGAAAGCCGGATCTTCGTCAAAGTGCACCGTGCAATGCTTTCGAATCGCATGCTCCATCTCGCTGGCCTTGGCCTCCGGGTCGCCGCCGGCATGCTTTCGCACATGGGCCAAGAAATCGGGGGAGAGCAATTCAACCGGTGGTATTTTCGGGGCGATGCCGAGGTCGATGAGATGCTCATTGATCAGCGCCTTCACCTTCGCGACGGCATCGGAGAGATCCAATGAATCGTCGTCCAACGTCCGTTGGCCGATCTTGCGATTGAAGTTGATGTGCTTGAGCACATCCTGAAGGGCCTCAATGTTCTCATCTTCTAGCGCCTCGAGTGCTTTGTTGAGGCCGGTCCCGACATTGGTTTTGAGATGGCGAATCTTCGACCAGTGCGCTTTCTCGGGTACGAAAAAGGTGTATTTGTCAGGGTTGGCTGATAGCAAACTGCTCCCTACCTCGTCTTGACACCGCGGCAAAGCGGGTGCTACCACGCTGGGCATGCTGTCCGTGGAGGAATCCGTGACACAGCCCACACGCCGGAGCGACGCGGAAGCCCGCACCGTCTCGACCTGGTCGGGCGAAGCCCGCGAGCAGGCCGTGCAGCGGATGTTCACGGCGATCGCCGGCTGCTACGACCTGAACAATACGCTGCTGAGCTTCGGCCTCCATCACCGCTGGAAACGGATTGCAGCAGAATATGTCGCACCAATAGCGGGCGCCTGCGGCGTCCGTAGCGGCGAGGTCTCGGCCGAGCCGCGTCTTGCATTGGACGTCGGAGCCGGCACCGCCGACCTGGCGCTCCTATTGGAGCCCCGAATGGGCGCAAAGGGGCGCGTCGTCGCGTCCGATCTGAACCATGCCATGCTGGCGGAGGGGTTGAAGAAGGTGAGCGCCAAGGGGTTGGCGGGAAAAATCACCTGCCTTCAAGCGAATGCGGAGCATTTGGGATTTGCCGACAACATATTCGACGCGGTGACGACCGGCTTTTGCATGCGCAACGTCGGCAACCTGGCGCGGGCCGTGGGAGAGATCCACCGGGTGATGAAACCGGGCGGGACGTTCGTCTGCCTGGAATTCTCCCGGCCGGTTTTCGGGTGGCTTCGCACCCTTTATGATTGGTATTCTTTTACGCTGCTGCCGTGGATCGGCACGAAGGTCGCCCGCGACAGAACCGGAGTCTACGAATACCTTCCGGCCTCGATCCGGACGTTTCCCGATCAGGAACGGCTCTGCCTGATCCTGCGAGAGGCCGGCTTCCGAGATGTCTCCTATCGAAACCTCTCAGGCGGCATCGTCGCCATTCATGTCGCAGTCAAGTAACGTTTTCAGTTGTGAGTTTTTAGTGTTCAACACTCACAATCCAAAACTATGAACGCTATTCTTTATATTTTCCTTCCTTGCAAGAAGGTCTATCCGATCGGGATCACCTATCTGGCCGACTTCATTCACCGGCGCAAGCCGGATGTCCGCCAGCAGATTTTGGATCTATCGCTCTATCCGGTTTCTCAACGAAGTCAGGCGATCCGCGACGCCGCCACGACGTTCCAACCTGATATGGTTTGCTTTTCATGGCGCGACATCCAAATCTTCTCACCCCATGAAGGGGATTCCTCGCTGGAACATGCATTCAACTTCTATTTTGCCAGCAATCCGCTCAAGCGTGTCGTGGCCTCGATCGAAGGCGTGAAGCAGCTCTACCGCTACTATCGCCACATCTATACGATCCTGTCCTATCCCTGGCTCATCCGGAAAGAATTTCCCAAGGCCCAGATCATGATCGGAGGCGGCGCGTTCACCGCCTTTGCCGATCAATTGATCGACAAGCTGCCGGAAGGCGCCATCGGCCTCCTGGGCGAAGGGGAGGACGCCATCCTCAAATTGATCGAGGGCCGGTCCATCGAAGACGAGCGCTACATCGTCAAGGAAAACGGCCGGATTCGAAAAGGGCAGCAAGGCTCGCCGGCGCTGCTCGACGCGTTGACCGTGGATCTCCCCTACCTCACGTCGATTTTCCCGCAGTACCGCGAGTACCGTCACGAGGCGATCGGTGTCCAGACCAAGCGAGGCTGTCCGTACGACTGTGCCTTCTGCCTCTACCCCTACATCGAAGGCAAGCGGGTCCGATATCGTCCTCCCGATATGGTGGTCAAAGACATCTCCCAGCATTACCACCAATGGGGCACGCGCCGCTTCTGGTTCACCGACGCGCAGTTCATTACCGGGAAGGAAGCCTATCCGCAGTGCACGGAGATCCTCGAGCGCATCATCAGCGAGAAGATGGAGATCGAGTGGTCCGGCTATATCCGGACATCTCTGATCACCCCCGACTTGGCGAAACTGATGGTCCGGTCCGGCGTGGGTGATCTGGAAGTGGCGATCACTTCCGGGTCGCAGGAAGTCCTCAACAATCTTCACATGGGCTTCAAGCTTGAACGGCTGTATGACGGCTGCCGGTACCTCGCGGAGGCCGGCTTCAAAGGCAAGGTGATCCTGAACTACTCGCTGAACAGCCCGAAGGAAACCGAGGAAACTTTATTGCAGAGCGTCGAGGCCTACAAGACCGTGGCGTCCATTCTGGGTGAAGAGCGGGTATTCCCGCTGATGTTCTTTCTTGGTATCCAGCCGAATACCGATCTGGAACAGCGGTTGTTGGAGGAAGGGTATCTTTCGGCCGGGTACAATCCCCTGATGCTGACGCCGACGAGCATCAGGAAGCTGCTGTATAACCCCGCCCCGCTCAACAAGATCATCGCCAAAGCCTGTTTGAAGGCGTGGGAGCGCAAGAGCGGAAGCCGCGACCCGCGTAAATGGACCGGTTCGCTGTCTCAAACCTCCGCGGACACGGCCCAATATGCGGACGCCAACCTCGCTCGCGGCATTGAAGGCAATTCCGGACGTGATGCGCTGCTCTCGCTCGAAGAAATCCTGCGGGCGTCCAGATCCCGCGCGTCGTCCCGCGACGAAAGAAAGTCGCTGACGACGTCCTCTACATGACATCCCGGTGTAGTCGTCGTCCGCTTCCAGCCTAATCTTTCCGCGATAGGCCGCGCCGCGTCGTCACAAATCGCCTTCCCTCACGACCCTCTCAGGATCTGGGTCGATATTTATCCCTCGTCGGCCCATGCGTGAATTACTCGAGCCCCTTTGTTCCAACGTCTTTCTCGACAAAACCCGCTTTCATACCCCCTCTGGCACTAAGCTTGCGCGTCTTGAGTCAGGAGTTCTCATTTGGTCCGACAATCTGCCGATCGGGGCCAGCCCGGCCGGTGCTGCGAGAGCCCGTTGCGCCTTGCATTCCCGAGACGGTCGGTGCTATCATGCCGCTTCTTTTACACTGGATAGGTTTGTCAACCGTTTGGTTTTTCTGGCAATTATGGCGGTTCGACCTTGACGGTGAGAGGGCCCGGAGGAGGCATCTCGATGTATAAGACGATCTATGTTCCGGTCGACAATTCCGACCATTCCAACACCGCCGTGGATATGGGCGTGCATCTGGCCAAGGCGTTCGGCTCGAAAATCGTGGGTAGCCATGTCTACGCGGCGAAAATGCACGACAAACGCTTCAAACAGATGGAAGCCGGCCTTCCGGAGGAGTATCACGACGAGAAGGAACTCGACCGGCAGCGCCAGATCCATGATTCGCTGATCACCCGCGGTCTGCAGATCATCACCGACTCCTATCTCGATTACGTCGACAAGAAGTGTAATGAAGCGAACCTGCCGGTCGAGCGGCGCTCTCTTGAAGGCCGTAACTGGAAGGTTCTGGCCGAGGACATCAATACCAACGCCTATGACCTCGTCATCATGGGCGCCCTTGGCGTGGGAGCGGTCAAGGACAGCGTGATCGGCAGCAACACTGAACGGGTGATCCGCCGGGTCCGCAACTCCGACATGCTCATCATCAAGAATATCCAGCCGTTCGCCGGCGGGAAGATCGTCGTCGCGGTAGACGGCAGTCCGTATTCTTTCGGCGGCCTCATGACCGGGTTGTCACTGGGCAAGGCGTTCAATATGCCGGTCGAGGTCATCTCCGCCTTCGATCCCTATTTCCATTACGCGGCCTTTCACAGTATTTCCGGCGTCCTCAACGAAGAGGCCGGCAAGGTGTTCCGCTTCAAAGAGCAGGAAAAGCTCCACGAGGAGATCATCGACAGCGGCCTGGCCAAGATTTACCAGTCGCACCTCGACATTTCGCGCGAGATCGCCCAAGCGGAGCAGACCGATGTGAAAACCACGCTGCTCGACGGCAAGGCGTTCGAAAAAATCATTCAATACGTCCGCAAGGACATTCCCGCCCTGCTGATCGTCGGCCGAATCGGCGTTCACAGCGACGAGGACATGGACGTCGGAAGCAACACGGAAAATCTGCTCCGGAGCGCCCCCTGCAACGTGCTGGTGTCCAACCGCAAGTACGTGCCCCCGATCGACACGCAGGCCGAGTACACGATTGCCTGGACCGAGGA
>DAOLIU010000137.1:0-8386 GCA_035328385.1 Nitrospira sp.
GGGGAGAGGAGATGATCCATCTCGGCCTGTCCGCCCGGATGAGCGAGCTCCATGCGGCAGTCGGTCTGATCGGGCTCCGGCATGTCCATGAGCTGGTCAAGGCGAGGACCGAGCGGATCGCCCTGTATCGCGACCGGCTGGCCGATCTTCCCGGCTGTCAGGTGCAGCAATTCCCGTACGACCGGGCCACGAGCGGCAACTATTTCGTGCTCTTCGTCGGCGAAGGGGCGAAGCGGAGCCGCGATCAGATGTACGACGATCTGAAGAAGATCGGTATCCAGACGAAGCGGTATTTCTATCCGCCGGTCCACGCGCAATCGATTTTCCAGCTGTATCCGATGCGCTTGAGCGCCCAATTGACGCAGACGAACAAGGTCAGCCGTGAAGGGCTGGCGCTTCCCCTGTACTCCCACATGAAAGCGCAGGAGATCGACTACGTGTGCTCGGAGATCAGGAATCTGCTGGCCTAGGACGACGCGGAGGATGGTGAGGACATGCAAGGAATTGCTCGGGATCTGTCGATAGTGCAGTGGGCGGGGCGGCGTGCCACGTTGAGGACGGTCCTCTATGGAGCCGGCGCGGTGGCGGTGACGGCGGTGTTGGCGTGGCTTGGTCTGGCCTATGTCGTGACGCATGCCGAGGGTTCGTTGCCGGACGAAGTCAGAGCCGACATCGTGGTTCCGCTCGCCGGCACGCCGGACCGGAGGGTTTACGCGAACGTGCTGGTCGAACAGGGCGTGGCGGCCAGTTTGGGATCGACCTTGATCGACATGCGGTGCTTGCAACCGGGAGCGCGCCATATCCGGTGCGCGACCGGTATCCGCAATACGATCGACGAGGCGATCTTGCTCAAACGCATCTTCGAAGAGGAAAGCATCGCGCACGCGATCATCGTGACCTCGTCGTATCATCTCGCACGCGCCACCGCCGTGTTCTCCGTGATCTTCGCCGGCACCGGCATCGACGTGCGCTTTGCGTCGCCCCCTGACGTGCCGCTGTCGACCGACAGCGTGTCGCGGGAGGTGAAGTCCTACCTTCCCAGCCTGGGGGCGGCCCTCTTGGCGCGTCTCGTGCCGCCCGCCTACGAGTGGGTCCGGCTGATCTCGCCGGTCTGTCCGGACGCATTGCGCGGACTACCGGCGCAATCCCCGGTGTAACACCGGCGTTCCTTTCGACGATTTCAACACCGTCACGACGCGGAGGCCCTCGCAGAGCGAGGGCGCGCGAAGGTTCCACCCTAACAGAATGGCAGGTCCGATGAGATTCCTCGAACGCACGTGTAATTGGAAACGCATCGTCAAGCTCCTGATGCTTGTGGCCCTGGTCTGTCTGGCCAACTTCTCGGCGTTTTGGCTCCGGTTCGACGGCGACATTCCCGATTGGGCCGTGGAGCTGTTCGTCCGGACGCTGCCGGTGCTGGTGCTCGTTCGCCTGGCGGCGTTCGTGCCGTTCGGGCTGTATGGATCCGTGTGGCAGTACACCAGCCTCTGGGATCTGCGGAATCTCGTGGGGGCCATCCTGTGCGGCACGGTGGCTTTCGCTGCCATCCTTCGATTCGGTCTCGACTACGCGAATTATCCCAGGTCCGTGTACCTGATCGATCCCCTCTTGTTGATCGTGATGACCGGTGGACTGCGGATCGCGCGCCGTCTTGGATATTCTTCCGCGTCGGGGGGGAACGTGAAGCGGGTGCTGATCTACGGAGCGGGCGATGCCGGAGAACGGCTCGTGCATGAGCTGCGGGAAAACCAGACGTTCGGCTACCAACCGGTGGGATTCGTCGACGACGATCGGCACAAAACCTGCCAACGGATCCACGGCGTCAAGGTGCTCGGCACGCGCGACGACCTGCCGGCCATCATGCGGACGACGATGCCGGACACGGTGATCATCGCCATGCCAAGCGTAAGGGCCGGCGCGATCAGGGACATCGCCAAGCTGCTCTTGAACTATAAAGCGTCCATCAAAATTCTGCCCGACCTGAGCTTGCTGCTCGACGGCAAGTCGGAAGTCAATCAACTCCGCAATCTATCCGTGGAAGACCTCCTCCACCGTCCACGGGTGGCGTTGGATCGTTCGCTGATCGCGGATCTCCTGAGGAACAAACGGGTGCTCGTGACCGGGGCGGGCGGGTCGATCGGGTCCGAACTGTGCCGGCAAATCATCTCCTATGAGCCGGCCTCGCTCATCCTGTACGAGCGGTACGAGAACGGTTTGTTCGCGATTCACGGCGAGCTCAGCCATCGCGTGTCCGACGGGCGGATCTATCCGGTTATCGGCGACGTGACGGACAAGGCGCGCCTGCAATCCACGATGGAGGTCTACGAGCCGCAGATCGTCTTCCATGCGGCGGCGCACAAGCACGTACCGCTCATGGAATACAATCCCTGCGAAGCGGTGAAGAACAACGTGATGGGCACCAGAATCGTGGCGACGCTGGCCGAGCAAATGGGCGTCGAGCGGTTCATCATGATCTCCACCGACAAGGCGGTTCGACCGTCCAGCGTGATGGGCGCCACCAAGCGGGTCGCGGAACTGATCATCCAGGACATGGCGCGCACCGGACGGACGACCTTCTCGACCGTTCGCTTCGGCAACGTGCTCGGCAGCAACGGCAGCGTCGTGCCGCACTTTCTGCAACAGATCAAGTCCGGAGGGCCGGTGACGGTCACGCATCCGGACGTTCAGCGCTATTTCATGCTCATTCCCGAAGCGGTTGAGCTGGTGCTGCAGGCGGCCTCGCTCGCCGACCAAGGTTCCATCTACGTGCTGGAAATGGGACGACAGGTCAGGCTGCAGGACCTTGCCCGGCATTTGATCCGGCTGTCCGGCTTCGTGCCGGACGAAGAAATTCCCATTCGCTTTACCGGGCTTCGACCGGGGGAAAAGCTTGCGGAGGAGCTCGTCGGACCGGACGAGACGGTCATGCCCTCTCCGCTGAAGGAAATCCTCCGTGTGTGTCCGAACGACGTGCCGGCTCACGACTGGCTGGCCCTGGCGATCTCGCAGTTGGAGCGCATGGCTCAGCTGCAGAAGGCCCATGAGGTGCTGACCGGCATCAGCGTGTTGGTCCCGTCGTTTCTGGCCTCGAGCCGCGATTCCATCCTGGCGGTCGAGCGGGAGTGGTCACGGATCGATGCCGGCAACGGCGTCGTCAATCAGAGGACGTGAGGTAGGCGCATGACGGCTTTATGGGTGTGTCGGTTGCTCGTTCTTGTGGTGATGGTGGCCCCGGTGTTTTCCGAAGCGGCGGAATCCGATCCGCCGCCGCGCGCGTACCACATCGGTCCCAACGATGTGCTGCGCATTCAGGTGTATGGCGAGGAGGATCTCTCCGTCGAACGGAAGGTTGGGGGGGACGGCAAGGTGGACTATCCCTTGCTCGGACAGATCCGTGTGACCGGTATGACCACGGAAGAAATCCAACGGGATCTGATGACCCGTTTGGGCGCCGGCTACTTGAAGCATCCGCAAGTCACGGTCACGATCGTGCGACACCGCAACTTCTATGTGAACGGAGAGGTCAAAACTGCGGGGGCCTTTCCCTATGAGGAAGGATTGACCGTGCAGAAGGCCATCAGCCTGGCCGGTGGTTTCACGGAGCGAGCCAGCAAGACCGGCTTGCGGGTGGAACGGCACCATGATCGGGAGGTGGAGCTCATCGACGTCGAACCGACGGCCATCGTGCTGCCGGACGATCTGATCGTCGTGGCCGCAGCCCAGCGGTTTTACGTGAACGGAGAGGTGAGGAAGCCCGGCGACTACGGCTATGAGCGGGGACTGACGCTGCACAAGGCGATCACGATGGCGGGTGGATTTACCGAGAAGGCATCGAAGCAACCGAAAGTCCTGCGCATGGTGGACGGGGAAGAACGGGCCCTGGAACTGGCGCTCGACGCGCCCGTGCTGCCGGACGACATCATCGTGATCGCGCAACGGTTCTTCTAGCAGGCTGTTGAGAAAGTCCGCCAGCGGCGTTCTCGCGTCGCTCAGAAAATAGGGATGGGCGACCCGATAGTCTCTTGTGCTCGCGGAACGCGCGCCCTCAGAAGGACCTCGTTCGACGCGCGCACGTGTGAGACCAATCGTGCCGCCCGTTAGGAAGAAAATGACAAGCTTGAGTGAGTCACTTTAGCTGCGGCCTTGCTGGACGCCATGACTGAATAGGGACCTCTCGATTCATTTCCATGGCCATGAAGGTTTCGTAATGGCATCGATCGTGAAGACGATAGCTGCTCGGGTGCCGTGGTGGGGGAAGGTAGGAGCCAAAATATTCTTGGCTCGTCTTCCGGTGAGTTATCAGAGCTGGAAGAGGCTCCACTTATTTGAGCATGGTGCCATGCAGGATCCGGCCTATGCCTACGGCGTGTTTCAACGGCACTTTGACGCTGCGCAATCAAGGAAGACGTTGAATAACTTTGTCGGCCTGGAACTTGGTCCTGGAGATTCCTTGTTGTCGGCGATGGCGGCCCACGCACACGGCAGTTCGGCCTACTATCTGGTGGATGCGGCGTGGAATATCGACGCAGATATCAAGAACTATCGGGCCATGGCCGGTTTCCTTGTCGCGCAGGGATTCCCGATGTTTGCCGAAGCGGACCTGGAGTCGGTCGAAACGATCCTTGAGCGGTGCAGAGCTTGTTATGTGACGTCCGGACTTGATTCACTGCGCGCGATTCCAACGGGGTCGGTCGACTTTGTTTGGTCACACTCCGTGCTTCAACACGTCAGGTATTCGGCGTTTCTGCAGACCCTCCGTGAGCTGAGACGGATCCATCGGCCGGACGGTGTCAGTTCGCATTGGATCGATCTTCAGGACTGCATGGGGGGTGCCCTGAACAATCTCCGGTTTGGGGACGCCATTTGGGAGTCCTCCCTCTCCTCCGGCTTTTATACAAACCGGATACGGTACTCTCAGATGTTGTCGCTCTTCAGGGAGGCAGGATTCGAGGCCGATGTCCTGACGATCAAACGTTGGGATCGGCTTCCGACGCCGCGAGGGAAACTCAACACCAGGTTTAGAGACTTGTCCGACGAGGACCTCCTCGTGCGCTGCTTTCATGTCATTCTGATGCCGGTACGGCACACGAATTGACGTCATCCTCACGCAAACGACAGGTGGGAATCGCCATGATGTATCGACGCATGATCGCTTGGTTGCTGCTGGGGCCCGTGATGGCGCTGAGTGTGCTCGGTGGGGCGTCGGCTGAGCAAGGAGGCGCGCAGCCTGGTTACCGCATCGGTCCCAACGACGTGATCCGGATCCAAGTTTTCGGTGAAGAGGATCTGACCGTCGAAGGCCGGGTCGGCGGCGACGGCAAGCTCACCTATCCGCTGCTGGGCGCGCTGCGGGTGGAGGGACGGACTACCGATGAGCTGCAGCGCGAGCTCACCACGCGGCTCGCAGACGGATACGTTCGGCAGCCGAAGGTGAGCGTGTCCATCGTTCGGCACCGGAATTTCTACGTCAGCGGGGAAGTCAAGACGCCGGGAGGGTTTCCGTTCGAAGACGGCTTGACGGTGCAGAAGGCCGTGACCATGGCCGGCGGATTTACGGAAAAGGCCGCGCGGGGCGTGCTGCTCATCACCCGGCACGCGGGGCAGCAGGAGCAGAGCATTCCGTCGCAGCTTCATACGCCGCTGCTGCCGGACGATACGCTGGTCGTGGGGCAGCTTCAGAAGTTCTTTCTCATGGGCGAGGTGGCGCATCCCGGTTCCTATTCGTACGAAGAGCAGCTGACGGCGAACAAGGCGATCTCCCTCGGGGGAGGATTCACGGAAAAGGCAGATCGGCAAGAGATCAAAGTGACAAGAGTGACGGATGCGGGAGCCCAGACCCTGCATCTGACGCTGGACGATCTGGTTCTGCCGAACGACATCCTCGCGGTTTCGACCCAGAACCGGAAATTCTACATCACCGGCGAGGTTCGCAACGCCGGCTCCTATCTGTACGGCGACCATATTACGTTGCAGAAGGCGTTGGCCCTGGCGGGTGGACCGACGGAAAAAGCCGACAAGGAACAGGTCACGGTCCGGCGCGTGGTCGACGGCCAGGAACGGACGCTTCTCCTGAAGCTCGACGAGAAGGTGCAGGTCGATGACTTGATCGTCGTCGGCGAGGGGCAGAAGCTGTATGTCATCGGAGAGGTGAAGACGCCGGGACGCTATGCCTATGAGCCAGGAGCCACCGTCGAGCGCGCCCTGAGCCTGGCGGGCGGGGTGACCGACAAGGCGGAGGCCACGATCGTCAAGGTGACGCGCATGAAGGGAAAAGGAGTGGAGACCTTGGTACTCCCGCACGACGCGCCCGTGCTCCCGAGCGACATCATTTTCGTCGTCCGCAACACCTATCGATTCTACGTCAACGGAGAAGTGAAAACGCCCGGCAGCTACGCGCACAAGGACGGTTTGAGCCTTCAAAAGGCGTTGGCGATGGCCGGCGGCCTGACCGAGAAGGGCGACATGGACCGGCTGAAGCTGGTTCGCATCGTGGAGGACCATGAAGAGCAACTCCCGGCCACGCTCGAGACGCTCATCTTGCCAGACGACACTCTGGTCGTTCCGGAGCGGAGAAAGTTCTATGTCACGGGGGAAGTGAAAACGCCGGGACGATATTTTTATGAGGTCGGCATTTCCGTGCAGAAGGCGATTACGATGGCGGGTGGATTTACGGAAAAAGCGGACAAGGTCGAGCTCAAAGTGGAACGACTCAACGGGCAGGCCGTGACCACGATATCCGCCGATCCGAATTCGCCGGCGCTTCCCGACGATCTCATCGTGGTGCAGCAGGCCAGGCGTTTTTACGTGAACGGAGAAGTGAAGAAGCCCGGCGACTACGGCTATGAGCGGGGATTGACGCTGCACAAGGCGATCACGATGGCGGGCGGATTTACCGAGAAGGCGTCGAAGCAGCCGAAAGTCTTGCGTATGGTGAACGGGGAGGAGCGCGCGCTGGAACTGGCGCTGGATGCGGCGGTGCTGCCGGACGACATCATCGTCATTGCGCAGCGATTCTTCTAGCCGGTACGTCCAACCGGCCGCTGCGCGCCCGTCCGTGGGCGCGCGGCTTGCGAGTCATTGTTTTCAGGTACGATCGGGGCCGATTTCTCACCGTGGCGTGAGGGGTCGGCCCTTCGTGTTTTCCGGGTCGGTGAGGTTGTCGTGAAAGGATGCGGAGGTGTTCATCCGCCCGCTTCAACTCAACACAACGATAAAGAGCGGGCGGCACGCACGAAGCGTGGTTTGGCGGAGAGGGAGGGATTTGAACCCTCGGTAGAGGTTTTAGCCCCTACAGCGGTTTAGCAAACCGCCGCCTTCGGCCACTCGGCCACCTCTCCCCCCGGAGACATTCGATTGTACGCGGGTTCCCGGTCTGGTCGAGATCGACTCGATGACACGGATTGCCGGCGAGCGAGGCGTGATCATACCTCAGGCGGGTGGGAGGTACAAGCGTCTTGGTCGGTCGGTGAGGGGTCAGTTTGCCGTCAAAAGCACTGAAGTTCGTCATTCCCGCGGAAGCGGGAATCCAGTCAAGGCCTTCTACTCAGTCTTCGCGGCATGACGCAAAGAGGAACTGGTCCACTACCGGCCGGTCCGACGTTTCGGTTTGCCTGCGTGCGCGTAATTCCGTCACTCGCCGGTCTGCAATTGTCTGGAGCCCCAGTATTTCCTGCGGCTCAAGGAGGGGGCGAAACCGGCAGCCCAGACTCCTCCCGCCGTTAAAACTTGTCGGGCGCCGGGGATGCCGGACGTCGAGCGGGAGTGGAGGTCGGATCCCAGCCGTTTACGGGTAAGGGGAACCGTGTATCGCAGTTCGCTGTCGCCGGGCCGGAGCACGCCGCTGACCGCCAGCATCTGAAGGGCGATCCGCATCTGCCGGCGACGGGCAAGTCGTTGCTTGATCGATTGGACCGGAGTCAAGAGCAAGCTCACGATCAGTCCTCCTCGGTGAGGGTGAAGGTCACATCCACAAGATACGGCCGAGATCTTCGTCGATCCCCCTGGGGCGATGGCATTGAGTGCAGCGGGCGAACAACTTTCCCGATTGTGCGGGGAGGTCGCTGCGGAGCACGAGTTGGTAGGTGCGGCTCCCGCAGCATGGACAGGCCTTGCCCCGCAATTCCCGTCGTATCGCGCCGATCTTGCCCAGTTGCTTTTGCATGAGCATCCTCCCTGTCGTTTTGCCGATGATGTCGTCGCGGCGATGGGGAGATATTGCAGCAGGTCGGAGCTGTTGAACATACCTTGGAGGTAGGTGAGGCTGAACTAAAGAAGGATGCGCGGGGCAGAATGCACGTTCACATTAAGTCATCAAATTAAACTGCAACATAACAATGTATTATGAATCATAGTGAAAGTTATTGTGGAAAAATAATTTTCGCGCATC
>DAOLIU010000138.1:0-8381 GCA_035328385.1 Nitrospira sp.
ATGGTAGAGGGGCGTCACGTGCGTCAGGCCCGGCGCCACGGGAAGCTGCGGTATGCGTGCGTCGTCTGCCTCTGGATCGTCGGGGCCGGTTCATTTGGATGGGCCGGCGAGTTCAGACTTGAATCCCTGGCGATGAGAGGCGGGTTCAGCGGTATCTCGCCTCTCGAAGAGGAGCAGAAATATTATTTTCAGCAAGCCGATCTTGCGCTCGCGGCACGCCTTCCTTGGGAGTGGGATCTCGGAACGAGCTGGGTTTTGGGAACCAGGCTGCTGACCTCGGGGGGAGTACTCCATGCGGCTCAAGAAACCAACGGAGTGTTTACGTTGGTGCCGCTGGACGTCATGATCGGCAGGAAAGACGGGCTGCTGTCCTTCGACATGGGGATCGGCGGAGCGTTGCTCACCGATCACAAATACGGAATTCAAAATTTCGGCGGTCCGTTCCAATTTGTCTGGACCTTCGGCGTGACCAGCCGTTTCGTCGGGCCGCTGGGACTCGGATACCATTTTCAGCATTATTCCGACGCGATGATCTATGGGCATCGTACACGGGGAGCCGATCTCCATCTGTTTGAGCTGATTTACTGGTTCAAGACCGGCCGATAGGATTCACACCGCCGTCAGCCCAATTTCTCGGCCTTTCAAGATACAACTCATCGTTGCGATCGCAAACGATGAGAAACCCGTCTTGTCGCACCGGCGGGCATGGACTAGGCTGCCTCGTTGCGCGCGAACCGCCCGATGCGCCGGAGATCGTCGACAAAGCGACGAAATTCTTCATGGCGTGCGGCGGCATCCGGATATCGGAGAATTGCCGAGGGATGAATCGTCACGAAGACATGGGCGGCCATGGCGGTGTTCCATGGCCGCCCTCTTAATTCATTCAGCCGTACCGTCTTGCCGAACACCGACTGAGCGGCCGTGACGCCGAGACAAACAAGGACGTGTGGCGTCAACGCCGAGATCTCCGCTTCCAGCCAGGGCCGGCATGCAGCCAATTCGGCCGCCGACGGTTTTTTGTGCTTGCGCTTCTTGCCTTGCGGTTCCCATTTGAAATGTTTGACGGCATTGGTGACGTACACCGTGTCGCGTGCAATGCCCGCTTCCGCCAAGGCCCGATCCAACAGGGTGCCGGCCGGTCCGACGAACGGATGTCCCATCCGGTCTTCCCGGTCTCCTGGTTGCTCGCCGACGAAAATCATCGAGGCATGGCGCGCTCCTTCTCCGAAGACTGTTTGCGTTGCATTCCGGTAGAGATCACAGCCGGTGCAAGAAGCCGCCGCCCGCCGGAGGGCGGGAAGAGTCGGCGCCGGAGGAATGAACGGGCCGGCGGATCGGAAAGGACGCGGTTTCATGAGCCATCATACCATGGCTCGGAGGACAGCGACCGGGAGAACTCGTCTTCTGATACGAGATCGAGGAAGCGGAGGTCCGAGACCGTGATGGTCACGGCGCCGAAGGAGTTTTCTACCACTCCGCGCACCACATACGGTCGTCTGGACGACAGGAGTCGATGGCAGCGTCGATAGATGTCTGGAAACAGGGTCGCATCATAGAGGGCGGTGGTGTCTTCCAGCGTGACAAATTCCATTGGAAGGCCGTCTTTGGTTTCCACCGGTTTTTCCGTGACGAGCCACCCCACCATGGTGATGTGTCGTCCGACGAACCGACCCATTTGTGCAGCCGGCACCGGCCGCACCCGCTCAATTTGATTCCGATACTGCGTCAAAGGGTGGCGGCTCGCCGGAAACCCAAATGATTCGATTTCATGGGCCAATTTCTGCTTGGGAGTGTATTCATTGGGTATCGGCAACCGACCGGGCTCGGACGTGCCCGCGTAGAGCCGCCAAAGCAGGGCCGGGCGGGTCAGTTCGCCGGCGATGGAATCGCAGCAGCCTGCGCGAACGAGCGCTCGGGCTTGCTCTGTGTCGGGTTTGATGCGATCGAGAAAGTCCCGAAAGGAACGATAGGGACCGTGATCCGTCCGCTCGTTGACGATCCGGACGCAAAAGTCCTCCGACAAGGTCTTGACCTGCATCAGCCCCATGCGCAGCCTGTCTCCTTCTCCCTGATACGCCCAGTCGCTGGCATTCACATCCGGGAGCAAGATTGCCAGCCCCATTCGGCGTGCCTCAGAAAGATAGGCGAGCGTCGAATAGAACCCGCCTTGATTGCTGATGACGGCCGCCATGAATTCCGCCGGATAATGGGCGCGCAGATAGGCCGACTTGAATGAGACCTGCGCATAGCTGGCTGAGTGAGGCTTGCAGAAGCTATAGCCGGCGAAGCTCAGGATCATCGCCCAAATCTTCCCGATTACCTCCGGCGAGGCTCCGTTCCCGGCCGCGCCGCGGCAAAATTGCCGGTAATAGTCCTGCAGCTGCCGCCGCTTGTGTTTTTTGCTGATGATCTTGCGGAGTTGATCCGCATCTTCCACGGAAAATCCGGCCAGAGCCATGGCCACCTTCGTGACGTCCTCCTGGTACACCATGATGTCGAACGTCTCGCGCAGAATGGGCTCGATCAGCCGGTGCAGCGGCTTGTAGGATTGTCCGTGGGCGCGTCTGACGAAATCGTGGACGAAGCTGATGGCGGCTGGTCTGACGAGCGACGACACGATGACGAGATAATCGAACACGTCGGGAGACGGCAGCCGGTTTGGCGGCATGCCGAGCCAGAGTTTTTTCAATAGAAGCCTCGTGGCCGGAGATTCGACGTAGAAGCACCCGATCGTATCGCCGTGCCTGATCAGATTTTGCGTGGCCCGATCGTATACTGGGTCCCAGGTCGCGTAGTCGATGTGGCGGCCCGTGTGACGCGCGACGGCCTCCAGCACATCGCGGATGACGGCAAGCGAACGGTTCCCCAGAATGTCGATTTTGACCAGGCCCGCTTCTTCCGCCTGGTCCTTTTCCCATTGAATAACAGGCCGGTTTTTGACCGTTCGCTCGACCGGCACATAACGTCTGACGTCATCGGGCGTGATCACCACGCCTCCGCAGTGAAGGGAGAGATGGCGGAAATGGTTCTGTGCCCGCAACGCCTGCTCTAAAATTTCAGGCCACGGGGTCTTCAAGCCGAGGGCCTTCACGATCGCATGGATCCACTGCGTCTCGGTTAGGGGCTCGACGAAGGTCTGTTCACGCACGATGCGGGAGGTCACGGTCGAAATGTCCTTGGCCGGCATGCCGTAGACTTTCGCGGTTTCGCGGATGGCCGCGCGGAGGCCGAGATGGTTTTGGTTTGCGACCATCGCCGCCCGCCCGCCGTACCGCTTGAAGATTTTCTCGAATACCGCCTCGCGTTCATCCCAGGGAAAGTCGATGTCGATATCGGGCGGATCAGTCCGGCCCGGATTCAAAAACCGCTCGAAGAACAGATTATGCTTGAGCGGATCCACGTGCGTGATTCTCAGGCAGTAGGACACGATTGAGGCCGCCACCGAGCCGCGGCCGCACGTCTCGGATGCTCCGACGAGTTCATGCACTATCAGAAAATAAGGAGCGAAGCGTTTGTGCCGAATGATCGCGAGTTCTTTTTCAATCCGATCCCGGATCTCCGACGAGAGAGTGCGATATCGTTCAGCGGCGCCTGCATATGTGCGCAGGCGAAGGGTGCCGAATGCTTCGTCGTCCTCGAGGTTTCCGAACGAAGGAACGTCACGAACGCTCCACTTGCTGTAACAGGACTCGGCGATCCGGACCGTATTGTCCAGAGCGTCCGGCGCATGGGGAAAATGCAAGGCCATCCGAGCGGGCGGCATCAGCCATTGCGAAGGTCCGCAGCAGGCTTCGTCGGGCAATCGCGACAGCGTGGTATTGAGCGCGACCGCGCGCAGCAGCCGGTGCGTGCCGTAGGCTTCCGGGCGGGCAAAATATACCCGGTTGGTAGCGACCGGCGGCAGCCCGCTGCGGCGGCTGAACTGCAACGTTCCATGCATGGCGGGGCCGGGCGTCAACTCCACATAGAGATCGCGGGTGGACTCCACGGCCCACGCGGATAAGGCGGCCTCGTCGTCGGTGAAGACGATCAAGCCTTGGCGATGGCGGGCAACGGCGGAGAGAAAATCAAACGGCTGATCACCGTGTCGTTCGGACAACAGGCGGCAGAGATTGGCATAGCCTTCCGGCGTTTTGACCAGCAGCACGGCGCGGTGGCCGGCGGTCGTCAGTTCGGCGCCGAGAATGGGCCGCAGCCCCCGCTGCAGGGCGTGATCGATGAATCGGATGGCGCCGTAGAGTCCGTTGGTATCGGTCAACGCGAGACAGGAGAGACCTTGCCGCTGCGTCACGGCACACAATTCGTCGAGGGAAGACGCGCCGCGCATCGGTGAGTAGCTCGAGTGGACGTGCAGATGAACGAACGGAGGCGTCATGGCCGGACCGCGCCCCAAGAAACGGCCTGTGCGCCGAATTTGGCGCGGATCCGATCCACAGCCAGGGAGAGACGCTGATGCGCCGGCGGCGTAGAAGCCGTCCATGTCTCGAACAGTCCAAGTTGTTCGGTTGGAGACTGCAAATGATCGGCCTGAAGCGTGACGTGTTGCAGACGGACGCGACGGCGGAAGCACCGGATGAACAGACGTCTGAGCACCGGTTTGAGATCCGCCTCCCAATGGGTCGCATGATGAAGCCGCTGTTGGGCGAGCTGGTGATGCTGATCACTGTGCCGAACGGTGAGCTGCAGGCGCCGGCAGACTCGCCCCTGTTGCCGAAGAGTCGTGCAGAGATTCTCCAATAATGCGTATAAACGTCTCAGCACCATGTCATCGTCGATCTCTTCGGGATCCAATCTGAGCGACTGTTCGATCGCCGATTGATCGGCCGGAAAACGGACGGGAGACGGATCGACTCCCGATGCCCAATCATGCAACCACGTGGCCGCGGCGCCGAAGGCCGATTGCAGATGAGTCAGCGACATGGATGAAATGGCCCCCATGGTCCGCAGGTTCAAATCTTCCAGCCGCTGCAAAATTTGCGATGCGCGCATGTGCCGCGCGTGATGATGGAGGCCTGGAAGCCATGCGGCCGGCAAGGGGGCGAGAAACGATTGTTCCGAGCCGGCTTGAATGGAGAGTATGTGCGGCGCTGCGGAAAGAGAAGTCGCCGCCAGTTGCGAAACCAGCTTGTTGCCTGCCAGTCCGATGACACTCTGTAATCCTTGCTGCCGGGTCAATGCTCGTCCGAGGCGAGAAACCGTATCGATGGGAGGGCCGAAGCAACGGGTCGTTCCGGTGAGATCCAGGAACAGCGCTCCGAGCCCGATCGATTCCCACACCGGCGCGAAAGGCAGGACGGTCCGTTGCACGGCGCGATGAGCCGCCCGCATCGACGACAAGTCCGGCGGAATGAGCCGTAAACTTGGACACAGGCGCCGGGCCAACTCGATCGGAATGCCGGGCCGCACGCCTTCCTGCATCGCTTCGCGAGACGCTTCAAGGACCAATGCACGGGGAGTGTGAAGAGGAGCCAGCACGACAGGACGACTTCGCAGCGCCGGTTCAGTTGCTTGGGCCAGAGCAATCCCAAAACATGGAATCTGCAAGTAGACAATATGACGATCCATACGTGACTTGTTCGAACAGTATAGTAACCAATGGTTACAAATGGCGGCGCCTGTGTCAAATCGCGCAGCAAGACCCGATATTCAACAGGCATCGTCGAGCAATGTTGGCGAAGTCGAACCACAGCAGCGGAACAGACACGATGTTCGACTATCGGGATGCTGGAGGAAATGAGCCCAACTATCTTGCAGGCTCATGCATGATGGTGACAGGGGAAGCGGAATGTTTGCATTTTTGCTATATCGGCTGGTGCATGTTAGCCTCCGCAAATACTATGAATCTCGTCGAGCGAGTAAAAAACATCTTGCTTCAGCCCAAGGTCGAATGGCCGGTGATCGAACCGGAATATGTATCCGTACAGGCGCTCTATACCGGATACATCATGCCGCTGGCCTCGATCGGACCGGTGGCGATGCTGATCGGGATGTCCATCATCGGTATAGAGATCCCATCCGTCGGAACCGTGCGGATCCCGCTTCCGAGCTTATTTCCTCAAATGGTGGTCGGCTACGGATTGGGATTGGCAGCCGTTTATGCGCTGGCCCTGATCATCGATGCATTGGCCCCGACCTTCGGCGGTACGAGCGATCGGATGCAGGCGTTGAAAGTCGCGGCCTATGGCGCGACGGCTTCCTGGGTCGGCGGGATCTTTCATCTCGTGCCCGCGTTGGGCATCTTGGGGCTGTTGGCGGGATGCTATACGCTCTATTTGTTTTATCTGGGGCTGCCTGTCCTCATGAAGTCTTCGCCCGAGCGGTCTCTTGGCTACGCGATCGCGATCATGGTCGCTGCGGTTGTTCTCACCGCCGTCGTGGGAATACTCAGCGCCGTTTTCGTGGAGTTCCCCGCCCCCGGGAAACTCTTCGCCGTCGGAGCTGTTGCAGCCGCAAGGGAACCTCGGTCCATAGCCGGACGTCTCAGGCCAATTGGAATCAACCCACGTTCGAATCAGGTCGGATGGAAACTTCAAGTTTGACAGCATTTTCATCCTTGTGTTAGGGTGCACGTTCTTTGCGCCGGGGTAACGGCGCACCTACACCTCGCTCCGGACGTGGTCCGGGGCCTTGTCCAGGAGGATGTCCGCATGGAGCTCTACGAGTCTCTGTTCATTATCCGTCCGTCCGTGACCGATGAGGAAACCAACGCGCTCATCGAAAAGATGAAAGCGGTCGCCGACAAGACAGGCGCACAATTCATCAAAGCGGAGAATTGGGGTCGAAAGAAACTCGCGTACGAAGTCCGACGGGAACGAAAGGGCACGTACGTCTACTTTTATTTCAAGGCGCCCAACAATACCGTCGCCGAACTGGAGCGAGCGTATCGACTCGAGGACAACATCATCAAATTTCTGACGGTTCACCTCGAGAAGGAACTCGTGCCGCGTCGGGCTGCCGAGGCGCCGTCGGAGGAGCTTGCCGGTGGCAGGGTTTAACAAAGTCATCCTTCTCGGCAACCTCACGCGCAATCCGGAGCTGCGCTATACGCCGAACGGTACGCCGGTGGCGACGTTGGGATTGGCGGTCAGCCGCCGGTACAGGCAGGGAGAGGATCTCAAGGAAGAGGTGTGCTTCGTGGACATCGTGGTGTTCGGGAAGCAGGCTGAGCACTGCGGGCAGTATCTGAGCAAGGGAAACGGCGTCATCGTGGAGGGCCGGCTGCAGCATCGACGCTGGGAAACCGAAGACGGGCAAAAGCGGAGCAAACACGAGGTCGTCGCACAGACCGTGACGTTCATGCCCAAACGAGGCGAGACGGGCGGCAGCGGCGGCGGAAGCGATGCCGCCGGCCATCATGAGGAACCGGCTTACGAGTACGAAGAACCGCAATAAGCGGGATGGTGAAGGAGAGCAGCGATGGAACGAGAACGAGGTGGAAGCGGCGGTGGGCGAGGTGACGGCGGCGGAGGCGGGCGGTTTTTCCAGCGCCGGCGGCCCTGCCGCTTCTGCGTGGAAAAAGGGCCGATTGATTTCAAAGACGTCGGCCTCCTGCGCAATTTTCTGACCGAGCGCGGACGTATCGTCCCGCGCCGCATCTCCGGCAACTGTTTGGGGCATCAGCGTGAATTGACGACCGCGGTGAAGCGCGCCCGTCATATCGCGTTGATCAGTTTCGCCGAAGAACGATAGTCGGTTATCATGCTGGCTGGTGCGGCGATGGGACTGCTCACACCGCTGATCGCGGAAATCACCGCCGAGAACGTCTCGCTGGTCGGAAAAGTGACGGCCGAGGAACTGGGACTGACGGAACGAGACGCCGTGATCCGCGGTCCGCTGTCGGTGAGCCTGGATCTCATGAAGGCGGACGACATGATCGCCGTTACGGGGGTCGTCGAGGGCACGGCGGTCCGGCAGTGCGTCCGCTGTCTGGGGGAATATGACGACGCACTGGCGTTTTCCGTCCATGCGGCGTACGCGCGAGAGGGCAAAGAAGCCAGGAAAGACCTTCACGCGGGGGGGCGCCAGGCCCGGACCGCCGAGACCCGCAAGGGCAAGCCTGTGCCTGGAAAGGGCGAGCCCGTTTCCGAGGAAGAGGCCGAGGATGACGATCGATATTTTTATCAAGGCGATCACCTGGACTTGGCCCCGATGCTGCGCGAACACGTCATCCTGGCCGCGCCCATGCAGCCGATTTGCCGCGAAGAGTGCGCCGGCTTGTGCCCGCGTTGCGGCAAGGATTTGAATGAAGGACCCTGTCGGTGCCCGGCGGAGCCGGTTCCGACGGCGTTCAGAGTCATCCGGAACATGAAATAATCGGGCGGCGGCCGGTCGGGATCACCGGCCGGTGCCGACCGTTTGGAGGAAGAGCGATGCCTAATCCG
>DAOLIU010000139.1:0-8373 GCA_035328385.1 Nitrospira sp.
TCCGACGGCGCCGCTCGCCGCGCCGATGCCGGCGCCCATGGCCGTGTTTTTTGCCACGCCTCCCGCCTTCCCCGTGGCTTCATCGGCTCCGGCCGACTCGGCCATCTGCCTGCAGTCCTTGATATCGGCTTCCGCCGTTTCCGACCCGACCGACTGCAGATGGGCGTTGGGATACAAGACGGGCTTGGGGCCGGCGCAGGCCACGAGCGCGACGACGCTGACTGCCGCTATCATCCGCCGTATATGCATCACCACCAACTGTAACGGGACAGACGGGCCTCGAGCTGTCGGGCGGACACACCGCGGATCAGCAGCCGTTTACGCCGTCCGGTGAATCCGGATTCGATGCAGATCGCACGCGCGGGAACGTCGAATTCGCCGGCCAAGAACGCGATGAGTGCGTCGTTGGCTTTCCCGTCCACGGGTGCCGCCGCCACACGGACCTTCAGCGCGTTTCCCAGCTTTCCCGCCCACGCTGTCCGTGATGATTTCGGCTGCAGATGGATGGTGAGGACCGTCCCGTCCTTTCCATCGCACAGTAATGACGTCGTCATTCGGCGGCTCGTGTACGCGGAGTCGCTCAGAATATCGCTTTGACGAGTTCCAGAATGCTGCGCTGCATGTCCGGATCGTCGGTGACCGGCCTGGCGACAGCCACGTCGCAGGCCTGGTCGACGGGGATGCCTTCCCGGATCAGCGTCGCGGCGTAGATCAAGAGCCTGGTGCTGACGCCTTCTTCCAACCCGTGATTCTTGAGATTGCGGACTTTGGCGCCCAATTTGACCAATTTCCCGGCGACCTCGGAATCGACACCCGTTTCCCGCCGGACGATCTCCGCCTCCACCTCGGCGGCGGGATAATCGAACTCGATGGCCATGAACCGCTGCTTGGTGCTCGGTTTGAGGTCCTTGAGCACGCTCTGATAGCCGGGGTTGTAAGAAATGACGAGCAGGAATTCCTCCGCGGCCTCGATGATCTGGCCTTTCTTCTCGATCGGCAGAAGCCGCCGATCGTCGCTCAGCGGATGGATGATGACCGTGGTGTCTTTTCGCGCCTCCACCACTTCGTCGAGATAGACGATGGCTCCGTGCTTGACGCCGAGGGTGAGCGGACCGTCGACCCACACGGTCTCTTGCCCCTTCAGCAGATAGCGACCCACCAGGTCGGAGGCGGTGAGATCCTCGTGACAGGCCACCGTAATGAGAGGCCGATTCAGCCGGTGGGCCATGTGCTGGACGAACCGCGTCTTGCCGCATCCGGTCGGCCCCTTGAGCATGACGGGCATGCGGCACCGGGCGGCCGTCAGAAACAGCTGCACCTCGCCGCGGACGTTCGCATAATATGGTTCCTGGGCGACGCGATAGCGCCCGATGTCGATCTCATGCGCTGGTTCGGTCACGCTCTTCCCCGTAGAATCATTGACGGGCACGATAAACGGAACCGCGGCAGAAGATCAAGGGAGGAAGCGCACGGAGCACGCACGGACCGTCACGCGTTCACCCCGTCGAGGACCTCCCGCACCTTCTTGGCCAACACGACCGGGGTGAAGGGCTTGGGGAGGAAGGAGGTTTCGCGGGAGACCCCGCCTTGCTCGAACACCGGATGATCGGGATATCCGGACATGTAGAGGACCTTGGTTTCCGGGCGAATGCTGCGAAGCTTGTCGGCGACTTCCGGCCCGCTCATCTGAGGCATCACCACGTCCGTCAGCAACAAGTGAATGGGCCCCGAGTGTTTGGCGACGGTCATCAGCGCTTCGATGCCGTGGCGGGCTTCGAGCACCGTGTATCCGTGCAGGCGGAGCGTTTCATTGACCAGGCCGCGAACCGCGGGCTCATCCTCGACCAGCAAGATGGTTTCCCGGCCGTGAGCCGGATCGGCGGTCTCGCCCGATCCGCTTGCGCCCGGTCGGTCCTCCGCGACCAGTGGAAAGTAGATCTTGAACACGGTGCCGTGTCCGGGCACGCTCTCCACGGCGATGGTTCCGTTGCTCTGCCTGACGATGCCGTAGACGGTCGACAATCCCAGCCCCGTGCCCTTGCCCTTTTCCTTGGTGGTAAAAAAGGGCTCGAACAAGTGCGAGCGGGTTTCGGCGTCCATTCCATGCCCCGTGTCGCGCACCGTCAACTGCACGTAGGCGCCCGGCTCCACTCCGACGGCGTCCTTGCGCGGCCCTTTCCCGACCGTGACGTTGCGCGTTTCGATGGTCAGCCGGCCGCCCTTGGGCATGGCATCCCTCGCGTTGACCGCCAGATTCATGATGACCTGCTCCATCTGCCCGGGGTCGGCCCGAATCGCGCCGATGTTCGGCGCCAGCTCGGCGCAGAGCTCGATGATGTCTTCGCCGAGCAAGCGGCGCAGCATGCCGTCCATGTTGACGACGAGCGCGTTCAGGTCGACGAGCTTGGGAGCGATGAACTGCCGGCGGCTGAACGCCAGCAGCTGCCGCGTCAACCCCGAAGCGCGATCGGCGGCTTTCTTCACCTCTTCCATGTCCTTGCGCATGGAATCGTTCGGCTGCAGACGCGCGAGCAGCAATTCGCTGTAGCCTCGGATGACGGTCAGGAGATTGTTGAAGTCATGCGCCACCCCTCCCGCCAGCCGCCCGACGGCTTCCATTTTCTGCGCCTGCTGCAGCTGCGCCTCGGTCTGGCGCAAGGCTTCCTCCGTTCTCGTTCGCTCTCCGAGCTGGCCCATCTTCAGGCAGATGTCGTCGATCATCTTCAGCAGCTCGTCGTCCGGCTGCCGGATTTGCCGGCTGAACAGCTCGATGACTCCCTCGACTTCGCTCCCGACGCGGACCGGAAATCCGAAAGCGCCATGGAGTCCGGCCGCGCGCGCCTGCTCGGCGCGCGGCGATTGCTCGTCCATCGTCACGTCGGTAACCCACGCCGGCCGTTCGGTGGCCCAGATGCGCCCCGGAAGCCCTTCTCCGGACCTGACCAGACTCGACCAGGTGACCGCCGGAAACGCCTCAAAGCCGGTCGACGGGTGCGGCCATTGATCGATGCACCGAAGCACCCCCTCCGCCTTGTCGACCCGCCAGAAGACGCCGTAGTCCCATTCCAGATTCTGCCCCACGGCCTGGACGATCTTGGGGACGGCCTCCTCCAGGGTGCGGGACTCCGCCAGCACCCTCGTGACGGAGTATTGGACCGTCAGGCGCTCCTCCGCGCGCTTTCTCATGGTGATATCGGAAAACGAGACGACCGCGGCGGCCGGCGCTCCCTGTCCCTTCAATCTGACCGGCCGGGAATTCACCTCGAGCCATCGCAATTCACCGTCCGCCTTGTAGAAACCCATGACCACGCCGGAGCAGGACGTCCCGGTCAGCAACGTGATCGCGACGGGGTGGCGCTCCGGAGGGAACGGCCTTCTGTCTTCGTAGATCGTCTTCCACGCGGGGTCGTGAAACGGCCGCTTCATGAGTTCCGCCAAGGGCAAGCCCAGGATCCGCTCCGCGCTGGCGTTCCCTGTGCGCAACACTCCCTGATCGTCGATGACCAGCACGCCTTCGTCCAGCGCATTGACGACCGACCGGTAACGGACCTCGCTCTCCCGGAGCTTGGTTTCGGCTTCGCGGCGCTCGGTGATGTCCCGAGCGAACGCGCTGAAGAAGAACGTATCCCCGATCCGTACCGGAGAGATCGACAGCTCGACTGGAAACTCCCTGCCCGAACGATGGAGCGCCAACACCTCGACCCGCCTGTTGAGGACGTGACTCTCGCCGCTGGCCAAGTAATGGCGCAGCCCGCGCTCGTGGGCTTCGCGGTCCCGCGGCGGGATGATCACTTCACCCAAGAGGCGCCCCAGCACTTCGTCGCGGCCCCAACCGAAAATCGCGGCCGCCTGCGCGTTCCAGTCCGTGACGATGCCGCGGGAGTCGATCGTCACGACGCCGTCGAGCGCCGTGTCCACGATGGCGCGGTTCCGTTCCTGGCTCTGCAGCAGGGCTGCTTCGGCCGCCCGTGCCCACGCGCTCTCCTGCTGCGCCTGCTGATACTCCTTCCGCAGCTTGGACGTCGACCAAAGAACCAGGAACAACATGGGCAGCCACACGACGGCGCCGGAGATCCCGACCTTCCACAGAATCGATCGGATCGGATCGAGAATCCGGTCACGATCCATGCGCACAAACACGTGCCAGCCCAGTGTGGGAGTCTCGCCGAATCCCTTGGTCTGCGCATAACCGGTCACGACCGGGGCACCCCGGTATTCCTCTTCCACGAAGCCCGGCTCGCCCGCCTTGCTGGCGCTCACGGACGGCAGGCCGACCTGGTCGATATTTTGTGGACTCTTGTGCAGGAGGTCGGAATCGGCAAACACCGATCCGTTGGCCGTCACCATCTGATAGGAAACAGGGCCGGTAAACTCGTGTCGTTCTTCGAGCGACCGCACGGTCCGAGTCGTCACCTCTTCGAGAACCGGAACTGCCACCCGCGTCGTGACCACGCCCAGGAACGTGCCCTCGGAATCCAGAATCGGAGCGGTGAATCCGACCGTTTCGATTCCCTGATCGGCTTCATGCGATGCAACGTCCTGCACCAACAGCTTCTTCGTGGCACGAACCTGCCGGAACCACTCGGCCGATGCATAACTCTTTCCCCGAAGGGTCGGATCCGTCGACGCCACAACGACCCCTTGGCCGTCCGTGACGCCCATCCAGTGGTAGACCGGCGCATACGTGGCCTTCATCCATCCCAGGTAGCCCGTGAGATAGGCCGGGTTGAACGAGCTGAGTGAAAACGCCCGGGCGAGCATCTGGGCGTCCCCGCGCCGTTCGAACAGCAGGCGGTCCAGTTTATCGGAGACTTCGGCTGCGGCCACCGTCAACTCCTCGCCGGCCGCCGCAACAAGGCGGTGCTCGACATAGCGCAGCAGCAGCACGCCCACTCCAAAGGCCACGAGCGTCATCAGGACGATCGACAGCGGAAGCCATCGATAGCGTTGCGAGATGAGCGGTGTTTGAAAATTCGCCATCGTCAGCCGGGACGGTCTTCCAAAAGGCTGTACTGCCGGATCCGCATGACCGGGTGATAAGAGTCCTTGGATCGACTCAATCCGGACAGGGCGGCGCCGTCCATGGTGTTGATGAATTCCGCGCCTCGCGCCGCCGCCGCACGGCAGGTCTCCCGAAATACATATTGGGCGAGACCAGAAATCGAGCGGTCGGCGACTTCCAGCAACACGCACCAGGTGGCGGGGGTCAGCCAGGAGCCGAACGTATAGGCGCGGATCTCTCCCTCGACGCGCACGACGGTGCCGCTCAACCCCAAGTCCGAGAAATGAGACCAGGCGATCTCGTGCGTCGATGCCGCATCTTCCAGCAACAGCCGGCCGAATGGATCGAGCGCGCCAGCCTGCTTTTGTTCCTGCCATCGCCGGAGCAACCGGCGACATTCCGCGCGATCCCGAAGCGCATACGGAGCCACAGCGACCCGGTCCAACCGTTCGATCTTGTTGCAGAGCGCGCGGTGCGACTTGAACCGGTCACCCGTGAGCGCGGCCAGATCACCCGCCCGGTACAGATAGTCCCCTTCTCCGGCTTCGAGCCGATGGCCCAGGACTTCCAACCTGGCGGCCAGCGCGGGAGAAATGTTGTCAATGCGGCTGACCGGCGAATCGGCTCCGTTCCTCCGGCGCATCAGATCGAAGGCCGCCCTGATCGGCTCATGGATCGGTCCGCCTCCCAGGGGAGGAAGGGGCATGAACCAACCGTCCGGCGATTCGGCGAACAGACAGAGGGAGCCGTGGAGTTCCGCCCACCAATAACTCAGCAGGGTCGTGCAGAGGTAGACATAGGGTACGGAATACGCCGCGAGGGCCTGCGCACCGGCAAGCCCGGACGCGTCCAATGCTTCCGTCACTCTCTGGGCATCCTCGAGAGTGAGCCGGTGTACCGGCGTGGTTCCCCATCGCGTCTGCAAGGCGCGAGTCAGGGCCGGCAGCCTTGACAATTCTATGACGTCCGGCTGAAAACGCCCGATCAGCCTTGGATGATCCGCGACGGTCTTGAGCAGGTCCGCCTCATTGAGCCGGGCCAAGGCTCGGTCGGCGTATCGCTGAATGGAGTCCGGAACCTGCTCCCCCATGAACGGACACTTGCTGTCCCATCCGAGCACCACTTCGTCATGGCTTTGGTTCCACATCAATGCCAGGGGATAGAGTTGGCAATCGAAGGGTCTCCGGTCATAAATGAGACAGCGGGCGCTGGCGGGATCGAAGGCCGGGCAATGGAATCCATCCCCCTCCTCGTCGGGAACCAGGGCGATTTGCCCTCCGTGCATGGAGGGAAACCGGCCGGCGCTCACGCCTCCGGCCACCGCCCGGCTGACTTCTTCGGCTGTAAAGTATGGCCGCAGCGGGCTGTCCGGGTCCGGAAAGCGGCAACACACGTCACACCGCAAGCAGGTGCTGCTGGGAACCAACTGTGGAACGGAGCGGACCGACTCGGCGGAAGAAACGGTCTGCGCGGTCGACGCCGCCATCGAGGAACTCCTTGATTTTTCGCTCATTCTAGCACTGTTCCCGGGGACCGACTACAAGGATATGGTTTTTCGAAGCATGGTCCATGGAAAACCGACAATTCCTTGACCCCTCTGCAATCGGTGGGATACTGCAACAGAACACATTCGTTCTGCCGTCACCTGAACATCATGGCCGATTCACCTGCTCCGCCTCAATACGATCCGCGGCTGTTGCTCAACTCGCAACCCCTCATTATTACGGTGATTGACCCGCTCACCCACAAGGTCGTGTTTCAAAACGAGAGTTCGCAGAAAAAGTTCGGAGACATCTCGAACGCGACCTGCCACGAAAAGATCGCCGGCTGCGCCGCACCGTGCAGCTTCTGCCGGATGCCGGAGGCCGTCGAAAGCGGCCAGTTGTCCTCCAGCGAAGTGCCGCTGCCGAACGATGAGCATCTCCTGGTGCAATGGGCCAAAGTCGAGACGACGTCCGGAGCCGCCCATATCGTCGAAACGATCACCGACATTACCGCCCTCAAGCGGCAGCAGCAGGAGACCGAACGTCTGGTCACGAAACTGTCCGCGACCAATCGGGACCTGATTCAGGCAAACCAACTTCTACAAGATCAGTCGGTGCGGGACAGTCTGACCGGCCTCTATAACCATTCGCACTTCGAACAGACGCTGGTCCATCTCTGTGCGCTCGCCCTCCGGTCGATGCGCCCCCTCTCGCTTCTGTTCGTCGACCTCGACAATTTTAAACAGATCAACGACATGTATGGACACACCACCGGCGATCAAGTGCTCCGGGAAATCGGATGGCTTCTGGACAGCCAACAGGGCCCCAGTCGCGGAATCGCGCGCGCCAGCGACTTTGCCGCCCGGTATGGAGGCGAAGAGTTTGCCTTGATTCTTCCGGACACGTCGATGGACGGCGCACTCAGCGCGGCCGAGCGGCTCCGCCATCGCGTGACGACGCTCACGATGCTGCCGGAACTCTCCGCGCTGGCGGCGCCGTCTTTTTCTCTCACCTGCAGCGTCGGCGTCGCCTCGTTTCCCATCCATGCGGACAACCCCACCGATCTCGTCAATGCCGCCGACACGGCCGTGTACGCGGCCAAGCGCGCGGGCAAAAACTGCGTGCGCATGGCGGCCCCCGCTTCCCCGCCTACGACCATTCCCGGTCCCCTTGTACGATCATAGGGTGCGTGCTACGATCATCCACGTCGGTCGATTGTTACGAACGTCGCTCCTGTTCATTTGACTACCTCCAACTTCCTCTATCGCTGCTCCGCCATTCGGGATGCACTGGTTGACGCGGGATTGTTCGCCGCGTCCGCCGGAACGTCGGCTGCGGGTGAACCCGGCACGGCGCTGAACTCCTGGCGGATCGGAACGGCTCCGTTCCTCCTTTCGGCGGAACAGGCGGCCTTCTTCCGCCGTCTTGGCCCTCATCTTCTTTCGTTCTATCGCGCGCTCAACCGGCTGTACGCCGAAAGCGTCCGCAGCCTGCAACCCTCCTGGGTCGCCGAAGTCTTGGACCGCGGGAAACCGGAAGGACTCATCACCTATAGCCGGATGAAGCGGTTTCGCGACCTGCTGCCCGCGGTAATCCGTCCCGACGTGATTCCGACTTCCGACGGGATGATCATTACCGAGCTCGATTCGGTGCCGGGCGGCATCGGACTCACCGCCTGCCTGAGCCATGTCTATACGGATGTCCCCTCTACCCCGCTCCACCTGACCCCGAGCCAAATAATCGGCGGCCGAGACGGAATGATCGCCGGGTTCGGCGCGATGCTGACGGATCTTCGGAGCTCCCGTGAAGGGTGCACGGCGATCGTGGTGTCGGATGAAGCGAAGGACTATCGGCCGGAAATGACCTGGATGGCGGCGCAACTCACCG
>DAOLIU010000140.1:0-8292 GCA_035328385.1 Nitrospira sp.
TCATCCGGAACATGAAATAATCGGGCGACGGCTGGTCGGATCACCGGCCGGTGTCGACCGTTTGGAGGAAGAGCGATGCCTAATCCGAAACATAAACATTCCCGGGCCCGACGCGACAAGCGGCGCACGCAGAAACTGCGAGTCACACCTCCGGGCATGTCCGTGTGCCCTCAATGTCACGAACTCAAGCTGCCGCATTACACCTGCCTCAATTGCGGAACCTATAAGGGCAAGGCCGTCATCCAAGTCGAAGAAGTCTAGGATGGATGGCGAAACAGGCGCGTGGCTGCCGCGCCGGCCGACCGCTGGTGTTAGCTGCTGATTCACCGGTGCCTTGCCTGAGCCCGGCCCGGCCAGCGAAGCGGGTTTCGGACGCTTGAAATGCCGAATGGTCCGTTCCGAGTCCCCTGTTGTGTCGCCTGCGCTTCTGCTATAAGCTTCCAGGGCCGATGACGAAAGCCTCCAGTGTCGCGGCGGTTCAACCGAATCTTCAAGCACGAGTGACCACACCATCCCGGATGAAAATAGCGCTCGATGCGATGGGGGGAGACCACGGTCCCGCTCCCTGTATCGAGGGGGCCCTGTCTGCCGCCCAGGATTTGGACGTGGATGTCGTCCTGGTCGGTGACGAGAAGGTTCTGGCGGAGGAATGCCGCCGGCTGGGCTGTACCGATTCCCGCCTTTCCATCAGACATGCGCCTCAGGTCGTCGAAATGCACGAATCGCCGGCCACGGTGGCCAGGAAGAAACGCGATTCCTCGATCTGGATCGCAACGGAGCTGGTCAAGAGCGGAGAAGCGGACGCCGTCGTGAGCCCCGGCAATACCGGCGCCAGCATGGTGGCCTCGTTCTTCGTGCTGGGCTTGACCAAGGGGGTCGAGCGTCCGGCGATCGCCACGAGTCTGCCGACCCTGACCGGAGAAGCGATCCTGCTGGACGTCGGTGCCAATGTCGATTGCTCCGCCCAGCATTTGACTCAATTTGCCATCATGGGCAACGAATACGGCAAGCACTTGTTCCGCAAACCGAATCCGCGGGTCGGGCTCCTCAGCATCGGCGAAGAGGACAGCAAGGGCAATGAAGTCACGAAGGAAGCCTTCAAGATCCTGAAGGGGAGCGCCCTGAACTTCGTCGGGAACGTCGAAGGACGGGACGTCTACAGCGGAAACGCGGACGTCGTCGTGTGCGACGGATTTATCGGGAACGTCGCCCTCAAGATTTCCGAGGGTGTGGCGGAGACGATCAAGAAACTGCTGTTCAAGGAAATCTCCGGGTCCCTGTTGGGGCGGCTCGCATATCCGCTGATCGCCTCGCCGCTCAAAAATCTGAAGCGCCGGATCGATTATGCCGAATTCGGCGGTGCGCCGCTTCTGGGCGTCAACGGCATCACGATGATTTGTCACGGCCGTTCTTCCGCCAAAGCGATCAAAAACGCCATCCGGCGCGCAAAAGGATTGGCCGAGAGCCGCGTCGATGAGTTGATCCAGCGTGACATCGAAGAGAGCCTGGCGCAGAGCCGGTTGCCCGAGGAGCCGTCGACATGAGGGCGCGCATTACAGGCACCGGCTCCTATGCCCCGCCGAAGGTCCTGACCAACCGCGATCTCGAAGCCATGGTGGCCACCTCGGACGAATGGATCACCGAACGCACCGGCATCCGTGAACGGCGCATTGCCGCTCCGGGAGAGGCCTGTTCGGATTTGGCGGTGAAAGCGGCGGAGCAAGCCCTTCGTGCCGCCGGTGTTCGTGCCGAGGATCTCGACCTGATTCTTCTGGCCACCTGTACCGGCGATTATCCTCTTCCCGCTACGGCCTGTTTGGTTCAGCATCGGCTCGGCGCCACGCGCGCGGCTGCCTGCGATCTGTCGGCCGCCTGTTGCGGGTTCGTGTACGCCTTGTCCGTTGCGGATGCTTACGTGCGAACCGGCATGCGACATGTTTTGGTGATCGGATCCGAGGTCATGTCGGCCATTCTCGACTGGACCGATCGCAACACCTGTATCTTGTTCGGCGACGGGGCGGGCGCCGCGGTGGTCAGCGGTGTCCAAGGCGGTGCCGGGATTCTCTCGACCCATCTCCGCTCCGACGGGGGGTTGTACGAATTGATCGCCGTGCCGGCCGGAGGATCCCGGCTGCCGCTGTCCGAGAAGGTCGTCGCGGAGAAAATGAACTGCGTCAAGATGAAGGGCAACGAGACGTTCAAGGTCGCGGTGCGCATGTTGGAAGAAATCGCCCGCGAGACATTGGCATCGAACAAGCTCACGATCGAGGACATCGATTTGTACGTTCCCCATCAAGCCAACGTCCGCATCTTGAAAGCGGTCGCCGAGCGTTTGGGGCTTCCGCTCGAGAAGATCATGTTGAACCTGGACCGCTACGGCAATACGTCGGCGGCGTCGATCCCCATCGCGCTCGATGAAGCGGTTCGGCAAGGCCGTATCAAGGACGGGTCACTGGTGATGTTGGGCGCGTTTGGCGCGGGGCTGACTTGGGCCTCGGCCCTCATACGATGGTAATTCCCTGTTCGTCTCTGGAGCCGCTCATGGAGGCGAAGACCGTGCACTCGGGGAACTTTTCCCGTTGACATTCCAAGGGATTTCTTAGATATCTAGCCTTCATATGACTGCAGGAATCGGATTGATTTTCCCGGGCCAAGGGTCCCAGTCCGTCGGGATGGGAAAGGCGCTGTACGAGGCCCACTCCACGCTCAAACACGTGTACGACGAGGCCTCCTCGGTGCTGGGGTACGACGTCGCGGCCTTGTGTTTCGACGGGCCGGCCGAACGACTCAATCTGACCGAACATACCCAACCGGCATTGCTGGTCAGCAGCATCGCCGCGCTTCGGGCTCTTGAACCGGCGGCCATCAAGCCGGTTGCCGTAGCCGGTCACAGCTTGGGGGAATATTCCGCGCTCGTGGCGGCCGGAGGACTTCCGTTCGGCGACGCGGTCCGCATCGTTCAGAAACGGGGCCAGTACATGTCGGAAGCCGTGGCGCCAGGCACCGGCTCGGTCGCCGCCTTGTTGGGGTTGAGCGCTGATGCCGTGAAGGATGTCTGCCGCGAAGCCGCCTCGGCGGGTGTGGTGCAAGCCGCCAACTTCAATTCTCCCGGTCAAGTCGTCATCGCCGGTCAAAAAGCGGCGGTGGAACGCGCCATCGAAATCGCGAAAACAAAGGGCTGTAAGAAGGCCATCCCTTTGCCCGTCAGCGTGCCGGTCCATACGCCGCTGATGCAGCCGGCCGCCGATCGGCTGGCCAAGGATCTTGCCGCGGTATCTTGGTCGGACTTGAACATGCCATTGATCACGAATGCGGAAGCCAAACCTCTGAAACACGCGGCGCAGATCGCTCCGTCCCTCGTCCGGCAGCTCCCGTCGTCGGTGCTGTGGGAAGATTCGATTCGCGCGATGGCCGCGATGGGCGTCACGACGTTCGTTGAAGTCGGCCCCGGGACCGTGCTTACCGGATTGGTCAAGCGCATCGTGCCGGATATGGTGACGATGAACGTCAATGATCCCAAGTCGTTGGAGGCCGCGGTCGCGGTCTTGCGATGACCGAGGGTTGCCGGGGAAGTGGTCTTCCCCGGTGCCAGTAGAGAATGAAAGGAGCGGCATGGCATCGTTGGAAGGTCGGGTGGCGGTCGTAACCGGTGGAGCCCAGGGAATCGGGCGGGCCATTGCGGAATCGTTGGCGAAAGCGGGCGCGGATATCGTGGTGGCGGATCTCGATCCTGCCCGGTCAAAAGAAACGGTTGCGGCGGTCGAGCAGGCGGGGCGGAAAGCGCTCAATGTGAAGGTGAATGTCGCGGACGCTAACGACACGAAGGCTATGGCCGATCAGGTGCTCAAGGAGTGGGGCAAGATCGACATTCTGGTCAACAACGCCGGAATCACGCGCGACGGGTTGCTGCTTCGCATGAAGGAAGAGGATTGGAATCTGGTCCTCCAGGTCAATTTGACCGGAACGTTCAACTGCACCAAGGCGGTCTTGCAGCCGATGACCAAACAGCGCTATGGTCGCATCGTCAACATCGCCTCCATTGTCGGAGCCATGGGAAATGTCGGCCAGGCCAATTATGCCGCGTCGAAAGCGGCGGTGATCGGATTCAGCAAGACGGTCGCCCGTGAGTATGCCAGCCGCAACATCACCGTCAATGCGGTGGCGCCGGGATTCATCGACACGGCGATGACGCAGGGATTATCGACCGAGGTGAAGGAGACCCTGCAGAAGCAGATTCCCCTCGGGCGCTTGGGGACTCCGCAGGACATTGCTGCGGCGGTCCGGTTTCTGGTATCGGAGGAAGCAGCCTATATTACCGGGCACGTGCTGCACGTGAACGGGGGAATGCTGATGTCGTAACCCGTGCCGAGACGAATCGAATCGTCGTCGAGGCGCCGGATCATTGCGAACGACGGGACATCGTCGCGGCGTTTCGGCCGGCGGCGACGGATAGTGAGTTCACAGTATAGTATAGAAGGAGGGTGGGACATCCATGGCAACGGTAGACGAACGGGTCAAGAAAATTATCGCCGAACAACTGGGAGTCGAAGAGGATGAAGTGACCAGCGAAGCGAGCTTCGTGGAGGATCTTGGCGCCGATTCTCTCGACACGGTCGAGTTGGTGATGGCGCTGGAGGAAGAATTCGGAATCGAGATCCCCGATGAAGACGCGGAGAAGATTCTGACGGTTGGCAAGGCATTGGACTATATCAAGGAAAAAGCCTAGGCGGCAGGGCAGGCATGGTCGATCGATCAATCAGGCGCATCGTCGTCACCGGATTGGGCTTGGTGACGCCGCTGGGCACCGGGGTGGAAAAGGTCTGGAAGGCGCTGTGCGCCGGTCAGTCCGGAATCGGCCGCATCACGAAATTCGACCCCACCGGGTACGACGCGCAGATTGCAGGCGAAGTCAAGGATTTCGATCCCGCCCAGTTTATCGAAAAGAAAGAAATCAAGAAGATGGATGCGTTCATCCACTACGCGGTCGGCGCCGCGCAGTTGGCGGTGGACGATGCGGGGCTGAAAGTCTCGCCCGAAGAAGCGACCAAGGTCGGCGTGTATATCGGATCCGGCATCGGCGGCCTCGGTTCGATCGAACATTATCATGCCGTGCTCAAAGACAAGGGGCCCGGCCGGGTGTCTCCCTTTTTCATTCCCATGACGATCATCAATTTGGCGTCTGGGCAGGTGGCGATTCGGCTCGGGGCGAAGGGGCCGAACTCCTGCGCGGTGACTGCCTGTGCGACGGGGAATCATTGCATCGGCGACGCATTCAGGTTGATTCAGCGCGGCGATGCCGATGTGATGATTGCGGGGGGGGCCGAGGCCGCGATTACGACGCTCGGTGTGGCGGGATTTGCCGCCTCCAAGGCGCTCTCGTTCCGCAATGCCGAACCCGCCAAGGCCAGCCGTCCGTTCGATAAAGACCGTGACGGGTTTGTCCTGGGAGAAGGGTCCGGTGTGCTGGTCCTGGAGGAGCTCGAACACGCGCGGCGTCGCGGCGCCCGCGTCTATGCCGAGCTCATTGGATACGGTATGAACAGCGATGCCTATCACATTACGGCTCCGTCCGAAGGGGGGGAAGGGGCCGTCAGGTGCATGGAGCTGGCCCTCAAGGACGCCGGAATTCACAAAGACCAAGTCGGCTACATCAATGCCCACGGCACGTCGACTATGGCGGACGCCATCGAAACCAAGGCGATCAAGCAGGTCTTCGGAGAGCGGGCGTTTCAAATTCCCGTGAGCTCGACGAAATCCATGACGGGGCATCTGCTCGGTGCGGCCGGAGGCATCGAGGCCGTATTCACGGTGCTGGCGCTGCATCATGGGGTACTGCCTCCCACGATCAACCTTGACACCCCCGATCCCGAGTGCGATCTCGACTACATTCCCCACAAGGCCAGACCCGCGTCGGTCACCGTCGCCCTGTCGAATTCCTTCGGATTCGGCGGCGTCAACGCGTGTCTGTTGTTTAAGAAACCCGACGCGTAGCTGCTCTTCGCAGGGGATGCGCGGGCTCCCATGACGCCCACCAATTCGATCGACGTATTACAGCAATCCTTGGCTTACCAATTTGCCAACGCGGCCCTCCTGAAGGAGGCGTTGACGCACTCCTCGTACATTCATGAGCGGAGGCAGGTCGACGACGCCCATAATGAACGGCTCGAATTCTTGGGCGATGCCGTGCTCTCGCTGGTGATCAGCGAATATCTGGCCTCGCGGTTGTCGCATTGTTCGGAAGGGGCGTTGTCGAAACTGAAGGCGAAGCTCGTGAGCGAATCCTCGCTGGTGCGGGTCGCCAGGCGCATCAAGCTCGGCGAATATCTCAGGCTCGGCCGGGGGGAAGAGCGGTCCAAAGGGCGTGAAAAGCAATCCCTGCTGTCCGACGCGGTGGAAGCCGTCATCGCCGCCGTCCATCTGGACGGGGGGTACGGCGCGAGTCGCACGGTGACGCTGCGTCTGTTCGAGGACGAACTCCGCTCGTCGACGGACCAGGGAACGTACCCCGGCGCGGAGGACTTCAAGACCCAATTCCAGGAGTGGTGTCAGAAGCGACATGAGACGCTTCCTCGCTACGACATTGTTCGAGAAACGGGACCGGATCACGACAAGGTGTTCGAGGTCGTCGTCACGGTGAAGGATGAGCCGGTCGGGCGGGGAACGGGGCGGAGCAAGAAGGAGGCGGAACAGTCCGCGGCGAGGCAGGCGTTGCAGCGGCTCGAGCGGTAGACAGCAGTGGCCATGGTATGATGATGAGCGGTCGGCGGCCTCGTGCTGAGGGCCGGCAGACCGATGAACCCGGCGA
The DNA here is from genome assembly GCA_035328385.1 of Nitrospira sp. Taxonomy (GTDB): domain Bacteria; phylum Nitrospirota; class Nitrospiria; order Nitrospirales; family Nitrospiraceae; genus Nitrospira_C. The sequence goes on from DAOLIU010000140.1 coordinate 6,806, forward strand.
AGATCGCAACATCGTGAGGAGGACATAATGCAGACGTGGAAGCGGATGACGGTTTGTGCGTGTCTCGGCGTAAGCCTCGTCGTGGGGGCCTGGAATGCGCAGGGCGCCGATAAGATGTCCGGCAAGACCGACGCCGGAACGTCCCCGAGGGCAATCATCAAGACCAAATTCGGTGAAATGGAGATCGCGTTTTTTCCGGACAAGGCGCCCAAGCATGTCGAGAATTTCCTGAAGCTGGCGAAATCGGGCTTCTACAACGGAACGATCTTTCACCGTGTGATTCCCGGCTTCATGATTCAGGGGGGCGATCCCAACACCAAAGACGTGAACAAGCCCGAGACCTACGGTCTGGGCGGGCCGAGCGAGCGGTTGAAGGCCGAGTTCAACGACATCCCGCATCGCCGGGGCATCGTGTCGATGGCGCGGACGAACGATCCCAACAGCGCCGGCTCACAATTCTTCATCGTCGTGAAGGACTCGAATTTTCTGGACCACCAGTACACGGTGTTCGGCGAGGTCGTGAAGGGCCTCGAAGTGGCCGACCAGATCGTCAGCCTGCCGAGAAATCCCCGCGACCTTCCGACCGAGCGGGTGGAAATGACGATTACCGTGGTGAACTAGCGGAGACCTGAAATGCGAGTTCGCCGGTTCCTCTCGCAGATGGTCGCGATCGCGGCGGTCGGGCTTGTCGTCGGCTGCGCTGGAAAAACGGAGGTCAAGCCGCCGCTTCCGCCGCCGGACCATGGCCCCAAGGCGATCATCAAGACCAAGTTCGGCGAGATGCATATGAAGTTCTATCCGGACCTCGCCCCCAAGCATGTCGAGAATTTCCTGAAGCTGGCGAAATCGGGCTTCTACAACGGAACGATCTTTCACCGCGTGATTCCCGGCTTCATGATTCAGGGGGGCGATCCCAACACCAAGAGCTCTCTTCGAAAGGAAACCTACGGCCAGGGTGGTCCCAAGGACGAAAAGGGGAATCCGATCCTGCTGAAAGCGGAATTTTCCGAAACACCTCACAAGCGCGGTATCGTGTCGATGGCCCGGGCCAATGAACCGGATACCGCGGGGTCCCAGTTTTTCATCGTCGTGGAGCCTTCACCCTTCCTCGACCGCAAATACACGGTCTTCGGTGAAATTACGCGGGGCTTGGGGGTGGCGGACAAGATTGCGGGCCTGCCGCGGAACGACCACGATTTGCCGAACGAACGGGTCGAGATGACGGTGACCATCATCGAATGAAGTGAACCGTGCGGTCGGCGGCCGTCCCTTCACGTTGAATCCACGGTTCCCGCAGACGAACGATTCCCCGTTGAAAAGTGCCGCCGGATCGTCCGCAGCTTGGTTTTTCTACTTACAGTGTGTTGAGAAACCACGTGATGACCTTGGAGATGGAGTCGTGTCTGAGGTCGCAGACGCCATCAGCATGCCTTGCAGGCTGTTCAGAAAGGCCGTCCAGCAAGGCCGCAGCGAGTGAAGAGGCGAAG
>DAOLIU010000141.1:0-8219 GCA_035328385.1 Nitrospira sp.
TACAAGTACGGCAGCCCGCTCCTCCATCCGTGACGCCGGCGAACCGGACAGTGGCGCGAATACCGGGATAAGGGGTTTTCGCGCGTCTGTCGAAGCCGGATCGCGAAGGAGTGGCGATCTTCTCAAACCTTTCGTAACGCCGCAAGAGGTGAGCCAAGCAATGCATGCGCACGGCGCACGTTAATTCTACGTCAAATGCAATACGTATAATTGACACTATGACAAGTATAGAGTATCACCACTGGGCCTGACGCATTCAGGCAGGCTGGGACGAAGGGCGATCGTCGACAGCGGGGGAGGCCGGTTCACGTGTGGTTCACCTCATTTTCAAGGAGGGCGCTATGCAGTCTATGAGTCGTTCCCGATCTTGGGTCGCCATCGCCGGGTTGGCCTGCTCGATACTGACGTCCGGAGTCGCCCAGGCCTTACCGGTCACGGATTCGTTCTTTCTGAACGGGTTCGTGAATAACAGCGGCAGTGTCGTCGATCTGGCCGATCTACAGAGCTTCAGCCCGGTGACCCAAACCGTCACCTACCAGGCCGGTTCGTCGACCGTGACTCAGGACTTCACCGGAGTACCTCTTTGGAATTTCTTGAATGATGCGGGTGCCAACGGCGGTGGAGGGCTCGCTCCGTTGACGCCGCCGCCGTCGACGCCGACCCAGAACGCGCAAAACCGCATGTACGTCGTGACGACGGGGAGCGACGGGTATCGAGCGGTCACCTCCATCGGAGAGATCAATCCGAATTTCGGCAACACCCCGTCCCTGGTTGCGTACCAACAAGCGAATCCTCCCGGATCGACGCCGACCAATCTCGGCAATGACGGGTTTGCGCGGACGACTGCGCCGGTCGACATCCGCGGCGGCCGCTATGTGTCGAACATCTTCAGAATGGACGTGTTCGATGCGCTGCCACAGTCGCAAATCAACGCGATTCCTGGCGGTGGTATCTCACAGAGCTTCGCCCTGGCCGGTCAGATCAATAATCCGGGAACATACAACCTCGCGGCTCTGCAGGCACTGCCGCAGACCACGATCGTGACTGACGGCGGCAGAACGTTTACCGGGGTGTCACTCTGGAGCCTCTTGACCGGCGCAGCAGCCGGCGGCGGCATCATTACCGACCCGAACGTAAAGAACGACATTCTGGGGAAGATCGTGGTCGCGACCGGCAGCGACGGATACAAGCAGATCTTTTCGCTCGGTGAATTCGATCCAAACTTCGGTGCCGAGGGCATCCTCGTCGCCATTGACGAGAGCGGTGGCGGTTTAGGCACCTCCGGATTTGCGCGAATGGTCGCGCCGGGAGATATTCGGGCGGGCCGGTGGGTGTCCAATCTTATCGGCTTGGAAGTCCTTGACGCGCCGCCGACTCCGGTTCCGGCCCCTGCTGCGCTGCTCCTTTTCGCGACAGGTTTGGGTGGAGTGGCGGTTCGACGACTCCGGCATCAGTTGGCCTGATCGCTCAGGCTTGTTCTCTGCAACGTGCGGCGTGGTTCCATTCGTGGAGCCACGCCGTATCTATCTTGAAGGGACCGCATTCCGGTTCGGTGGTAGGGAAGCGAGGGATGTATGAGAGGTATGAATGGCCTGCCGAATATCTCGCCGGTCCATGGCCTTATTGCCGCTCTCGTGATGTCGTGGCCGATCGCTGCTCGGGCGGACGACGCGGCTGCACCGCATTCGCATGGGGAGACGGCGCAGGAACAGAGCCGCCTTGAGAACGATGAGCGCTGCGGCCCGTCTTCATCCGGTGAAGGCCTCGAGGGTCTGCAAGTGGAAACTTCCGATATCAAGTTGTTCGAAGGATTCTTCGAGTCCGTCCTGCGCGCCAAGCCCGTCCTGAAAAAGGATCATCCCGACAAGGACATGCTGCGCGGCTACTGTTACCGCAACGTGCTGATCGTCATTCGGCAGGACGTGCGACAGCCGAGGCCGACGGGCTGGATACAGGTCAACTTTTCCGAGCAGGATGTCGTGAAGCTCCAGGGCGAACTGGAACGTGTTCTCAACGAATCGCCTCTCTCCAAGCTCGAGGCGGCTGAACGGAGCAGGATCGTTCGGTTCAAGCTCAAACCCGACGTCAAACGCGGGCCTCGGAAGGCCGATCGATTGGAAGTCGGGGGGCCGGAGGGTTTCATGATCGGATTCGATCAGTACAAATAGACAAGTATTGCCGACACCGAATCACCTTCGCTCTTGATCTCAAGTAGAACCATTCTCTATCATTACTTGCTCGGAGGGTGACATGACCAAGGGGCTTGCAAGGGCGGCATCTCTCATTTTGTGCGTTTTGTTGTCGGTTCCGGCGCCGCGGGCCTTCGCCGACCAGGTTCAGGTCGCGGTCGCCGCCAATTTCGTCCCGGCCTTCAAGGACCTTGCAGCGGAATTCGAGAAGTCGTCCGGCCATACGGTTCAGACGACGGCGGGATCCAGCGGGAAGTTTTACGCCCAAATCAAGAACGGCGCTCCGTTCGAGGTCTTTTTTTCCGCCGATGACGAGCGGCCGAAACTGCTGGAAGAGGAAGGCTTGGCAGTGAAGGGGAGCCGTTTCACGTATGCGGTGGGACGGCTGGTACTGTGGAGTCCGGATGCCGCGCTCGTGACCGGCGAAGACACGCTGAAAAGCGGGAAATTCAAGCACCTGGCGATCGCCAATCCGAAAACCGCTCCATACGGCGCGGCCGCCATGCAGACCTTGACCTCATTGGGGCTGTGGGAGGGGCTGCAATCCAAATTGGTCATGGGCGAAAATCTGGGACAGACGAGCGGATTTCTCGAATCGGGAAACGCCGAGGTTGGGTTCATCGCGCTGTCGCAGGTTCTGGACGATAAGCTGAAGGGGAAGGGCAGCCGGTGGGACGTGCCCGCCAATCTGCACGAGCCGCTCAGGCAGGACTGCGTTCTCCTGGCCAAGGGCGAGAAAAACGCCGCGGCCGTCTCGTTGATGGAATTCATGCACGGTCCGAAGGCCAGAGCGATCGTCGAACGATACGGCTACGAAGTGAAGTAACCCGAATACGAACACGGCCATGACGCTGACGGCTCTCGATCTCAGCGCGCTCTGGGTGACGCTCCGTCTCGCGTTCATGACCGTCGTGGTCCTGTTGATCGTGGGTACGCCGATCGCCTGGTGGCTGGCCCATACCAGGTCACGCTTCCGCACGATCGTGGAAGCGGTCGTGGCTCTGCCGATCGTCCTTCCCCCCACGGTGCTCGGATTCTATATCCTGGTCGCTCTGGGACCCCATGGCCCCATCGGGCAGCTGACCGGGATCACCTTCGCGTTCACGTTTTGGGGACTGGTGGTCGCCTCGGCCTTCTACTCCATGCCCTTCGTGGTCCAGCCGCTCCACGCCGCATTCGAGGCCGTCGGCCGAGCCCCCCTGGAAGCGGCCTGGTCCCTGCGCGCCTCTCCTTTTGACGCCTTCATGACCGTCATCTCGCCAATGGCCCTGCGTGGCTATATTTCAGGGATCGTTCTGGGATTCGCTCATACGATGGGGGAATTCGGCGTCGTGCTCATGGTCGGCGGATCGATTCCCGGGAAGACGCGGGTCCTGTCGACGACCGTGTTCGATCATGTGGAGGTCATGGAATACCAGCAGGCCCATCTTCTCTCGGCCGGCATGCTGATCTTCTCCTTTCTCGTGCTGCTGGGCGTCTACGTCGCGAACCGAAGATTCCCCGTCCATGTGTCATGAGCCGCCTCGTTGCGCGGTGTCACGTCTGCTATCCCGGATTCGAGCTGAACGTCGCGCTGGACGTCCCGGCGTCCGGCGTCCTGGCTTTGTACGGTCCGTCAGGATCGGGTAAGACCACGCTGGTCCGCTGTCTCGCCGGTTTGGAGCGGGCGCCGGACGGTTTCCTCCAGGTGGGCGATGAGGTTTGGCAGGACGAATCCCGGGGTCTGTATCTGCCGATGCACAAGCGCCCCATTGGATATGTGTTTCAGGATGCCCGGCTGTTTCCGCACATGAGTGTCCGGTCCAATCTGGTTTACGGATTCAATCGAACCCCGCCCGATCAACGAAAGGTTTCTTTGGAACAGGTGGTCGGAATCTTGGGCATCCAGCATTTGCTGGAACGGCGGCCGCACAAATTGTCGGGTGGAGAGCAGCAACGGGTGGCCATCGGCCGCGCCCTCTTGACCAGCCCGCGCCTGTTGCTGCTGGACGAGCCGTTGTCCTCGTTGGATACGGAACGCAAGCGCGAAGTGCTGCCGTTCATCCAGCGTCTGTACAAGGAACTGCACATTCCGATCGTGTACGTGAGCCACTCGGTCAACGAGATCCTCCAGTTGGCCCATCGCGTGGCGTTCCTTCAAGCAGGTCAGCTCAAGGCCGTCGGGCCGCTGAGCGACGTGTTTGCACGACTCGACCTGCATAGCAACGCGGGACGACGCTCCTTGGGCGCCGTCATCGACGCGGAGATCGCCGAGCACGAACCGTCTTACGGATTAACGCGTCTCGCCTTTCAGGGCGGGACATTGTACGTGCCGCTTCAAACCCTCGACGTCGGAGAGCCGTTGCGCGTGCACGTCCTGGCCACCGACGTCACTCTTTTGCGTTGTACTTCGGCCCTGGCGACGAGTGCGTTGAACATGCTGGATGCCCGGGTGGTCGAAATCAAAGAAGCCGATCAGGCTACGGTGGACATCCTGCTCGACGTGGGGTGCCCCCTCGTGGCCAGCGTGACCAAGAAATCATTTTCGAATATGGACATCCGTCCGGGACAACGCCTCTGTGCACACATCAAAGCCTTGGCGCTGGTCGAAGAACTGACGGACTGAGGAGACGATCGTGACGCTCGTGGCCTTGTTCCTGTCTGTATCGCTGGTCGGCTTCGCGGCCGTCTCCCAAGCGGCCGAGCCGAGCCTGTTGCCGGAACGGCATTTGGTCACGGAATTGCGGAAAGGCGGCTATATCCTCTTCCTCCGTCATTTCCAGACCGATCATGACCAGGCGGACACCGACCCGCTGCATTTGGAGAACGTTCAGGCGCAACGGCAATTGTCCGATACGGGACGCCGGCAGGCCCGTGCAGTCGGCGAGGCGTGGCGCGCGGCGGGTATTCCCGTTGGTACCGTTCTCGCGAGTCGGTTCTTTCGAGCCTATGAATCGGCGAAGCTCCTCGGCGTGGGAAATATCGTGCAGTCGATCGACGTGACGGAGGGCGGTCTCGTTGTTTCTCCACGAGAGAATCAAAGACGCGCGGCTGCATTGAAGCGGCTGCTGTCCGAGCCTCCGCCTGACGGGACAAATATGGTGATCGTCAGCCATCGGCCGAACCTGCAGGAAGCGGCGGGACTTCGATTCGGCGACGTCGGAGAAGGGGAAGTCATCGTGTTCAAGCCGCTCGTCAATGACAAGTTTGAAGCGGTCGCGCGTGTTCCATGTGAGAGGTGGAAGGCTCTTGCCGAATAGGGATTGGCCTTTCGGGCGGTTTGGCGCAGAATCACGGAAACGGGACTATCGGGCAAAAAGAAAATGTGTTAAGCATGCGCGGCAAAGACGCCGCTATAGTAGACGGGGCCGCCTGGCTAACGATCGGATCGAAATGGTCATGAGAAAATCCCGTGAAGACCTCGGGGACGTGTTGACGGCCAGAGAAGCCGCCAAGTACGTCCGGCTGACGCTGGCGACGTTCTATCGGTACATCTGGGAGGGCAAGATCGAGGCGCCCAAGATCGGCGGACGCTATCGGTTCAAGAAATCCCTGCTCGACCGCTGGTTGGGCAAGAAGAAATCCGGCACCGAAGACATGAGCGGGCGAAACAAGCTGGTGGGAAAGGTGACCGCCCTCAAACGCGACGCGATCATGGCGCAGGTCGACATCGACATCGGCTCGCACAAGATCACGGCCGTCATCACGCGCGACGCGCTGGACGAGCTTGGGCTCGGTGTGGGCGACACGGCGATCGCGCTCGTCAAGGCCACCGAAGTGATGGTGGTAAAAGACTGACGGCCGACTTCTATCGAAAAATTCTCACGAGACTCCCATCCTATTCTCGCGGACGGATGCTAGTCTGGGACATCAGCCAATCGGTTATGTGACCGATTGCAAACATCAACCAGGAGGAAGCATCATGAAGCTCAGCGCACGCAATCAATACCAGGGCAATGTGACGCACATCAAGGAAGGGGCCGCAATGGCGGAAGTGACCGTCAAGGTCGGCAACCTCGATTTCGTCGCCGCCATCACCGAAGGATCCGTGAAGAGCATGGGGCTCAAGACCGGCGATTCGGTCACCGTCGCCGTCAAGGCGACCGAAGTAATGGTCGGCAAGTAACCGACATCGGTTCACGGCGGATGGCGGCGAGCCTGAAGATGGGCTCGCCGCCACGCCATCTGATCCGATTCCGCGACGGCGGCAAGCTTTCGGTCTTCTTTTCTTGTCAACTATCCATAATATTTGACATCGCAACGTCCGTTCTGTTACCCCAACCATGCCATGAGCGAAAACAGCAAGGCCGAACCTACCAGTAACGTCGAAAATCGGCTCAAGAGCCTGAGAATCGCCAAGGGACTGTCACAGTGGGATTTGGCCCAGATGGCCGGATTAACCCGCCAAGCGGTGTATGCCATCGAGACCTCGCGCTATCTTCCGACGACCGCCGTCGCTCTTCGCCTGGCAAAGGCCCTCGGCTGTCGCGTCGAAGACATGTTTTCCCTGATCTCGGATGGAGCGGTCATCGAAGGTGAGTTGGTCGGTTCAGCCTCGGCGCACGAACGTTGCCGCGTGAAGGTGGCCAAGATCGGTGACCGCACCATCGTGCGCCCCGTCGCCGAGTTGGGAGAGGTGTTGAGTCTCACGGTGCCGGCTGACGGTCTCCTGCTGGGACCGGTTCCGGGCGCACGCCGGGGCAAGAACCACGTGAAGGTGGAATTGCTCAGAGACCACCGGTTCGTCGAGGACGAAATCATCGTAGCCGGTTGTGACCCGGCGATATTTCTCGTCGGCGAGTACGTGCGCCGCCGCCACGACAAATCGACGGTGGTGGGGTGGACCATGGGCAGCGTCGCCGCCCTGGATGCCGTCAAGCGCCGGGAGGTTCACGTGGCCGGTTTGCATGTGCAGGACGTGCAATCCGGAGAATGGAATCTGCCGTTTCTGCGGAAACATCTCGCGTCGGGCGAGTTCACGGTGGTGACATTCGTCCGCTGGGAAGCCGGTCTGATGGTTCAACAGAAAAATCCCAAGCGGATCCATGACGTCGGGGATCTCGACAGAAAAGAGCTGACGATCGTGAATCGCGAACCTGGATCCGGGGCCCGGGAGCTCCTGGACCGGAGGCTGCGCGGCGTCGGGCTCAACGCCCGGACCATCAAGGGATACGAATCCATCGCCGGTTCGCATGTCGAGGTCGCCAGACGGATTGCGGCCGGCCTCGCGGATGCGGGGATCGGCTTGCGCTCGGTCGCCCGACTCTACAATCTTGAATTCATTCCGCTGCAGGACGAACGGTACGACCTCGTCATTCCGGCCAAATTGCTTGCCGAACATTCCGGCTTGGCCGTCTTTTTCGATACGATCGTCAGTCGTGTCTTCCGATCGGAGATCGAGTCCCTGGGAGGGTACGACACCAGGGAAACCGGCACTATCCGCCACATCAAGTCGCCCCGGAACGCCTAGATCCATCTCTCCGATCCTTCCCCATAGATCCCCATAGACGATGAAATAGGGGCCTCAATGCTGAGGAGAAGGCCGTGGCTGTATTCCTGCTTCCGCGGGAATGACAAATTTTCAGTGGCCTGATGCAAACGGTCCGCACCTGTATGATTTGTATACTTGACATTTTGTAATCTATACAGTATTTCATAGGACGCATTCCGCCTTTGGCGGAGTCTAGGAAGGAATAGAGGGAGGGTAGCCATGCAACAGATGAGGTCTCACAAGCAAAGACAAAGACCCAGCCGGCTTGCCGTGCGGCCTTGTCCCACTTGCAGGCATGAGACGCTGGTATCCAATGGGGCCTTCTGGAAATGCGATGTATGCGAATTAGCCGTGGCCTCGTCGGCCTTGATGAAGGACGCTGAGCGTCCGGCTGAAGGCGCGCTGCCCCCGCCGCCGCGGCCGGTGCGGCAACGATTGGTCCTTCCTCATACACAGAAGCCGACGGCATGGGAGTCGATCCAAGCATTCGTGAAAACGTTGGCGAAGCCGGCCTCGGTTGCCGGGTACGGGACAGTGAAAGGAGAGTCATGATGATGACG
>DAOLIU010000142.1:0-8141 GCA_035328385.1 Nitrospira sp.
TCCGGGCAGCAATGAATGGGACGGATGGACGTCGTTGGGATCGCCGGCCGGGGCATCGCTGAAGTGCATCACGATACTCCGCGACCAAAGCGGACGACAGATCGTTCTTGGCGTGACGGCGCAAGGAGCCATGTGGCAAAGCCAGCAGACGAGTCCGAACGCCGGTTGGGGACCCTGGACGTCGCCGTGGTGGGCCTGGGCGGGGGTGAACGCACCGGCATTGACACATGCTCCGACTGGTGGAGGAGACAGTTGCTGGGCCGTCGCCGCCACTGGGTCGTTGGTGATCTGGAACGGGACGCAATGGAACACCGTCGCCCTTCCGCAATCCAAGCCGGCCGCCTGGGTGTCGGCCGGATCGGACGGTTCGGTGTGGGCGCTCGACGCCGGCGGTCTTCTCTATGAATACACCAGCGGCAATTTTCAACTCCTGCCCGGTGCGCTTCCCGGCTGCGCCTACTTTTCGGCGAACGGGGCTGCGAACATCTGGGCGACGGCCGCGCCGAATCCCGTCGCGCCGAAGAGCTACTCCCTTTTGCAATACGCGAATGGAACGTGGCAGCCGGTTCCGACACCACCCCTCCACGGCGATTGGAATCCTCCGCAGTGCTGCGTCGCATCGGATGGAAGCCTGTGCGTATTGGACGGAACCGGAACCGCGTGGCGTCAGGCAACAGGCACGTGGACTGCGAAGAAGACAAGCGGAATTTTTCAGTCCATCGCCGCCGACGTCGCGGCGTCCGGCACGGGGGCCGCTTGGGCGGTCGATGATACCGGCGCGTTCTGGCGTAACTTTGGAAGCCGGTGGGTCGACGGACAGCCGTCGCTTCCGGGGGGAGCGACCGCTGCTCAGGTCTCGGTCGGGACTGATGGGACCGTGTGGGCACTCGACGGTGCAGGGACCTTGTACGTCAAGAACGGCCTCTCGTGGTCCATCATGGGCGGCGGACCTCCGCCGTTCCAGCAGCCTCCTAGCGGCGTGGCCGGTACGTTTTGGTCCGTGGACCGATCGGGGAACCTCATCTATTGGGACGGAAGCGGCGGCTGGATCACGTGCGAGCTGCCTGCCGGAGCAACCACGGCGAATTCCGTCTCGGTCGGAACGGACGGATCGGTGTGGGTGCTGGTCAGTACGAGCGCCGGCGAGACGGCGGCATATCGATACAACAGCACGAATGGAACGTGGCAGCAGGCTGGGGCGAATTTGGCCCAGGCCCCTGCCGGGACTGCCGATGCCCTCTGGTGTGTGACTCCGGCCGGCAGCGTCTGCCGCAGTTCCAACGGAGGGCAGACCTGGTCGACCGACAAGAGCGCGCCGACCGAAATCGAACAGCTGACCGTTTGTCCCGATGGATCCGTCTGGGTCCGCGATGGCAGTGGGACGGCATGGATCAATCCGGCCTGGCAGCGCACCATGCGTCCGACCGGTATGCCTGGCTGGCAAGGCGTCTCCCACTGTACTTCCGTAGCGGCCGGCTGTGACGAGAACGGATTCCGCTACGTCTTCTTTACGAACCAACAGGGAGCGTTCAATTACACCTTTGAAGCGCTTCCCCATACCTGGATCGATCCGGAAAACCTGGCCGCGAGCGGTGTCTCCCATCTCGGCATCACGAACCAACAGGACACGGGTGAGTTGATAGCCTATGCCACGTTCAGTGCCCAGCTTCTTGCCGCGCGCAGGCAACCGGCCGGAAGCGCTTATTTCTCCGTCACCAGCTACGTGTTTCAGTCCCCCGAGCAAATGTCGTGGCTCGACGTCGACCTGTGCGCGCTGGATGCGAACCATTGGTATTGGTTCGCTTTGGGACCGCTGCGGCAGAATTTATATCTCGCGGTGAGCAGCGCGCAGAATACGGCGCTGACCTTATTGCCCATCGGAAATGCCGCGCTCCAAACGACGCCGTCATTCTCCCGGATCGTGAGACTGCCGTGGATCCGCTCCTCCCAGGCACCGTTTGTTTCCGCTATCGACGATAGCGGAAACATCCAATTGATCACGCTGTCCTCGCTGGCGCCTCAGCGAAACTGCTACTGGGAGGACTTTCTGGCGCTGACCGGCGCCCAAACTGCGCTGCCCGCCGTACCCGCCTCCGTGGCTGCCGTGCTGCAGTCCGATGATGGCGCCGTTCCTCAACCTCGATTGTACGCGACGGTCCCGATGACGTCGGGAGGGACGACGACCGAAGCCTTGTGGGTGTTACGGCAGGTCGATGCGTCGGTTCCGCTCGCGCAAGCCGCGGCCTGGAGTCCATGGATTCCGCTGGGAGGCGGCTATACCATGCTTGCCGCCGGTCCTGCTTTGCAAGACACCGACACGCTGTTCGCCGTCGGGAGCAGCGACGGCAGTCTGCATCGGATTTCCCAGGATCCGGTCACCGGGAAGTGGACCGATCTCGAAGTCGACCGTCCCTCGCTGTCGGGCGATGAGATCGACGACGTGGCCATGTATACCACGCAGATGACGCTCACGGATCTGAACGGGGTGCCGCAGGGCGGTGTTCCGGTGACGATTACGGCGTCGTCGCCTGTGGCTCTGTGGATCGACAATGCGATGTATACGGTCGATGCCGATCAAGGCATCAGTTACAACACGGATGCGACGGGGAATATACAGATCCGAACCCTGGCGACCGACCTGCACGTTCCCACGCTCATGGTTCAAGCCGACGGCCTGAACGGGACACAATCCATCTATCCGCCTCAACACGTTCATGATTTCCTCGCCGGCACGGGCCAGCTGGCCGTGGGGGGCGGTTTGCCGGCATCGTTCACGGCTTCAACCGTCCAGAGTCAGTGGCCCACCGTCAGCCCAAAGAGCGCGACCACTGCCGTGTCCTACTCGAGCCAGATCGCGGCGATGCCCAAGAGCACGAAGCCGGCTGCAACGGACGTCGTAGGATGGGCCGCCGACTGTTCGAATCCAGCCGGTCCGATCTTCCATGTGTTTCATACGAGGGAAGAATTGGCGGCGCACCGTCAGGCTCTGGCTCGCCGGCCGGCGGTCGGTGGTTTGCCCGGTTCGATCTGGGACGATATCAAACACGCCGCCGAGGATGTCGTACACGCAGTCAAGAAAGGCGTTCTGAAGGTCGATTCCATCGCCATCGACGCGGAGCACGGGATCGTGTCGCTGACCCTGTATGTCGGCGACACGCTTGCCGGCACGTTCGAATTCGCCGTGCACACGATCGAAGATGCCATCCACGCCATCGAGGTCGTGCTCAAGACCCTCATTGCGGATATCAAAGAGATCATCGAGTGGCTGATGCTGCTCTTCAAGTGGAAAGATATTTGGGAGACGAAAGAAAAACTGGAAAGTTTTTTGTTGCAGGCCGTGTCGATCGTCCAACAGGAAATCGGCTCTGCGCGCGCCGCGGCGCAAGGCCTGTTCACGAGCGTGAAGGATACGCTGCAAACCGACTTCGACGCCCTGATCGCATCCCTGCAGTCCGGTTCGTTTCCCTACGGCTCGTTTTCCGACCTGCCGAAGTGGCCGTCCGATAGCGCGTCGCCGCTTCGCCCCGGCCGGCTCCCGGCCTCCTCGGCGTCGCTGCCGTCGCCCGGCAGCATCGCGCACAGCGGGTGGCTGCTGTTCAAATCGCTCCGCAATATCACGCCGAGCCTCAATTTCGGCCCGGCGGCGGCGATCGATCTCCAAGAACTGACGGCCGCCATGAATGCGCAGGCCCTCGTGGCGGATATCCAGCAGGCGATTACGGATTTCGAGAGCTATCTCACGAAGCTGTTCACGAATCCCGGCCAGTTCGCGGAATTGACCCTCATCGCGGTTTTGGAAGAGATCAAAGACCTCGTCTTTGTGCTTCTCGATCTGCTGGACGATCTGGTTCAAGTCTTCTTGGACCTCGTGCAGCAGCTGATCGGCGTCCTGAACGGATGGTTCAATCAGCATCTCGATATCCCGGTGATCAGCCAGCTGTACAAGTTCATTACGGGCTTGCTGGGGAACTCCGAGAGCTTGACGGTGCTGCATCTATTCGCCTTGTTGTTGGCCGTGCCGCTGACGATCGTTCACAAACTGGTGTTCAACGGGCAAAAACCGTATGACGGAATAGACGCCACCGCTTTTCGGGCAGGAACAGTCCGGTCCCTGTCTCTCACGCCGGCCGATGAAGCCCTTCTATGGAATCAGGCCTATCTCATTGCGGGATGGATCTACGCGGGATTCGCCGGTACGAGGGACGGCTTCGCGATCGCCCTAAAACCGGGAGTGCCGCCGGATCCCGTGATGCAGTGTTTACGGGGGCTGACCGATGCCGCGGCTTGGGTCGAGCGCATCAATTGTTGGCCGAACATGTTCCCAAACCTGCCGGACCCGGATAGCACCGCCGCCAAATGGCTCCTGGCCAATTGGTGCGTGTACTGGTTTCCGCCGTTCGTGGACGCGGCGTTTCTGCGGACGGACGTGCCTCAAGTCAGGATACCCTGCCAGTTTGTCCTGGGCATCGCGGCGCTCATCACGTTTTACGTCGCGGCCAACAAGGAGACGCTCAACGGCTGCATCGTCGCGCAGAACGTCATCCAGCCCTGGCCGTTGCTTTTGTCGCTGCTGATGCTGCCGTCCGTGCGCTCGTCGATCATCGACAGCACGGACGGGCTCGGCGACCCGGCCATCCTCAATCTCATCGCCGACGGCCTCATCAATTTTGGATTCGTCACGCTGCACTATGTGGGGGTGAGCGAGAGTTGAGGGACTTCCGGGATTCACCAAGCTGCGCCGGGTGGAGGGACAAATTGACGGCCGTGGAAGCCTGTGACAGGATGGCCGTGTGTACGACATCCGGTTCGCGAGAGGCGCCGAGCGGGACCTGAAGATCATCTTGGCGTTTCATCGCGGCAGAATTCTGGATTCCATTGAACGGCAGCTTGCGATAGAACCCCACAGACCTTCCCGCAATCGAAAGGTCTTGCCCGGGCTCGTACCACCATGGACGGCGGGGCCGCCTCTTTGGGAGCTCCGCGTGGGGGATTATCGGATCTTCTACGATGTGGCGATGGAGAAGTGGGTAGTGTATATTCGAGCAGTCCGCAAGAAGCCCGCAGGCCGAACGACCGACGAGATCCTATGAAACGCGCGACAATTCAAGAGCTGCAAAAACGCACGGGTGAAGTCGTCGCCAAGGCTCAAAAAGACCGTATCGTCATTACCTGGCATGGTCGGCCTGCCGCCGTGCTGGTGGGGGTGACGAAACAAGATTGGGCATCCGTGGCCCTGCAAGTCGATTCCAAGTTCTGGAAGTTGATTCGTACCCGCCGCACCCAGCCGACTCGTTCCCTGGCGCAGGTCCGGGACCGCCTTCGACCCAAGAAATAGCGGGCGCCGTCCGATTTCAGCGCCCCGACGCCCTTGATTTCGGTCAATCCAAGGCACGTGACCCAGCCGGGGGATCGACAGTCCTCGCCGTTTGGTCTAGCGCGCACTCGTGCCTGCAAGGACGTAGCTCTTTCTGTAGGTCGTGACCTTCTCCTGATAGTTCCTGGTATCTTGATAGGGGAGCGTGGTCCGCAGCTTGTCGTAGAGCGAGGCCGGTGGGAGCTCTTTGATCTGCTGCAGCGCGGTCGTCGGTTTTTTGAGAACGTGCGGAACACGTTTCCGGCGCCGGTATTTGTACGCGGCGATCACGCAACATTCACGAGACACCTGGTTGGCGACGTCGTCCAGCTGGCGGCTAGATTCCTGGAGGCGAGAAATCAAGGAGTCGGGACGGCTTTTGCCCGATCCGCCCCATCCTGTTTCCCAAGATTCCAGATCGTTTCCGCTTTGCTGCCGATGTACCAGAAACTGGCGGCCAGCAGCGCAAAGAAGATGGCCTTGTGCAGGCCGTCCCAGAAAAGTTCGAAATAGCGCGTATAAAGATTGATGCCGAGGAACGTCAGGCCGAAACCTTTGGTGACGTCGTTGTCGTGCCGCAGGCCATGATAGATCGCCCAGCCGGCCGCGGCGCCGAACAGGATCGACCAATGGAACAATTCGATTTGTTTCACTCGTTCCCACGCTGTCATGTCGCCATAGTTGCCGAAAATCGACAGAATCCACAGGGCAATAAAGAGGTACAGGAGGCCCATGACCAAGGTGCTCCGATAGAACCTCGATGCGATCGGTTGGTGTTCCAACGCCAGCGCGCAACCGGTCAGCAGGGCGCCGAACAGGACGAAGCGCAACGGGTAGTTCATACCCAAGTAGTAGGCTCCCCAGCCGGACAGGTAGCCTGTTTCCGTTCCCATCCATCCGCCGAGAGCAGCCAGTGCAAACACCCAAATCAAATTCGATTCGAGCATCACGCCTAAAACGGCATAGACGATGAACGAGAGCAACAGCAGCAGGGAATAGTGCCCGCTGCCTGTGTCCAGCGCCACGCCGAGTTGAGTGACGGCTCCGGCCGTCGCCAACACGCCGAGAAAGAGGATCGCCTCGTTGCGATAGACCTTTCCCGGATCCTGGCCCCGCTTTGCGAGACCAAGCCGGTAGAGTCCGGCTGCAGCGAGCGACAGGACGGCGCACTTGAGCAGGGCGGGAGCGTTGAAGAGGACCTCGAGCAAATCTTGCAGCACACGGTCGGAAAGCGCGGCACTGACCGAGGTGATGATGGAAAAGAGCGCGATCCAAAACGAGTACTTCGCGAGTTTCCTCCAATCGAAGTATTGGACCTCGATAGTGCCGGCAAGCGTTGCGGCCTGCTCATCGGGAATGATGCCGTCCCGTTTCCATCGTTCAATGGCGTCGCGGACGACGGCGGCTTGCTTGCGCGGGAGCTTCATGGGGAGCCTCGCGGCAGGTGAACGGCGAATTCGAATCAGATGGGTGAAATTATAGAGCAGAATCTGGAGGGAGGCTATGTTCTTTCGTTCAGTAGACTGCCGGCGCGGTCGGCCGGTTACGCTGCGCCGTCACGAGCCGGCGTCCGAAGCGAGTATCGATCTGGAGGGTCCGGACCCCGATGCATCCGCATGAGGTCCGGACGGGCCGTCCATCACCGTTGTCTTACCCCGGCGCTATTCGTCCATTCACACGGCATCACTTCTGACGCTGTGTCATGCCCGGGTCCTCAGCATTCTGAGAGCCCGGAGCCGTGAGTTTTTCACGAATCTCCTGTTCAGCCGGAGTGGATGGCAGACTTTGCATGACATGAGTGTCATCGAAGGCTGCCGCTTCCATGAGCGCTTTGTCGCCCGTCGCGTTGCCCTGGCCCGGATCATTGGCGAGCGGTTTGCCGGTTACCGGATCAATGGCTTTATCCATGGGATAGCCAGGGTGTTTCGGCAACGTCGCCGGATTGGCCGAGGCGGGCAGGCTGCTCAGGCTCACAAAGATCGTGATCGTCAACAGCAGAACTAAGGTTTTCATGGTGTAACCTCCTTCATGCGTAGAGGAGAAACAATAATCGGACGCAGGCCATGAGGCCGACGAATACGCCATGAAATGGAAGGGAGGGAGAAAGGAAGAAACAGAAATGTGGACGGCGAAGGACACGTTACCCCGGATTCATGGAACACCTCCAGGTATTTATTCATGCTGCCTTCCACTAGGAGTCAGAGTCAAGCCCTCTTCAAGTGACTTGCGGCGCCCGATCCACGATCCTAGAATGTTCTTCTCCGTGTCTACTCGCAGGGAGGTAGCCATGCTTGTCCATCAACTTCTTGGCAATGAAGGTATCTTGCTGATCCGGCCGGATGGACCGATTGCAGCCGGCGATTTTGAATTGGTCACCAAGACGGTCGATCCGTACATCGAGAAGAAAGGGGCGCTGCGCGGCGTCGTGATCGAGGCGGAGTCGTTCCCGGGTTGGGACAGCTTCGCGGCACTCCTGTCGCATATGCGCTTCGTTCGCGATCATCACCGATTCGTCAGGAAGGTGGCGGCCGTCTCCGACAGCGCCATTCTTTCGATCGCGCCGCAAATCGCCAAACATTTCGTCCAAGCCGAGGTACGCCACTTCGGTGCGACCGACCGCGAGGCCGCTCTCGCCTGGCTGCGGGAGTGATCAGCTGCCCGCGACTCGGACCAATGGCACTTGCAGTAAGAGTCGGCAGGTGGGTGATATTGTAGTAGGCGGAGATTCTCCTCCGACAGGTACTTGGCAAAATGGTCTTGCCGATGGCGGGCTGGCTCAACGACAGGC
>DAOLIU010000143.1:0-7952 GCA_035328385.1 Nitrospira sp.
AATCACTCGGTGGTTCGAAGTGCCCCGATGGGCGGCTCTGCCAGGGAACCGTCGCCTGCTTCGACTGCTTGACCAGGCTTCGCAGACTCATTTCGGCGGCTCGGAGAAGCTTCGGTTCGGCACTTTGGATGAGGGTGGTCAACAGGACGAAAAGCGACCGGTCCATGCGGGAGCCGGACAAGATTCGTTCGGTCACCGGGTCTGGACCGGGGGGAATCTCGACCCCCTCGCTATCCGCAAAGAGGTGTTGAAAGCTGGTCGGATGGGTGAACAGCCAGGCTGCCGGAATCTTGAGGACTTCCGCCAGGGCCTCCAGGGTCGAGGTGCCGGGGTCGACCTCATCGGCCTCAATCTTTTCAAGGGCATAGGAGGGGATTTTCGCTTCGGCGGCCAGAGCTTCGACCGAATGGCCTCGGGAAAGCCTCCAGGCTTGTATATAGGCACCGACCGCCATGGCGGGATCATACTGAAATGGACTGGTTCCCCGCAACCGCGCGTACTGGGCTATTTCCTAGGTAGAGGCAGATATTTCATGGCGTTGTGATGCCATCCCAGCAGTAGAAGAAAAGCCTTCAAATCGGGTAGAATGACGAACACATCATTCAATTTCGTCGCGGTGAGGAGGCAGCCATGTTGGGAACAGATATCCGTGGAATCATGGCGGAAGAGGAAGAGGTTCAGCGCAGGCGCCAGGCGTTGAAATCCCTGTTGTCCATGAGGTCGAAGCAGCTTCGCGAGTCGTTGGAGCAGCGAATCAAGAGGGCCAGAACCGGGGGAGACTGGATCCAGCTGTCGAAGGAAGAATGCGCAACCCTTCATCGCCAGGAAAAAGCTCATCTGAAGTCGCAGCTCGAACAGTTGCAGCATGAAGACGATCGCACGCGCGGCAAGCTGACCGCCTTGAAGCGGGCCAAAGCCCGCGCGCAGCGTATCCGGGCCGCAGAAGCCGCTTCGGGACGGAAGCGCCGCTGAGCGCACACCGAACGTCGGTGTCCACCGTCACCTCTCCACTGACCCGCGCGCAGACCGCGCACATTCGAGAGCTCATCCGGGATAAACATACTCGAGAAGCCGACGGCACCTTCGTGATCGAAGGTGCCAAGGCAGTTCGGGATCTCTTTGCCCATCATCCCTCGCTCGTCCGTTCCGTCGTCACGACGCCCGGCTATCGCGAACGCGAACAGCCGTTCGACCGCCGGCTTCGCCTTGCCGTCGCGTGCCCGTCCTACACCTGTTCAGAAAGCATCTTCGCAGGGATATCCAACCTCGACACCGCCCAGGGAATTCTGGCGATCGCCTGCCGGCCCGAGTGGAACGAAGCAGAGGTGCTCGACCGTCCGACGTTGTTCGGCATTTACGGGGAAGGCATTCAGGATCCGCTGAACGTCGGCACGATCATTCGAACCGCCGCCGCTCTCGGTGTGAGCGCCTTGTGGCTGACGCCCGATTCGGCCGATCGGTTCCATCCCAAAGTCGTCCGGGCGACGGGCGGAGGGCTGCTCTGCTTGCCGGTATTTGTGACCGAGTCGGCGTCTCCGTTGGTGAGCCGGGGCTGTTGCCTGTTCGCCGCCGAGGTCGGCGGTCCCGGCGTGGTGGATTTGGAAAAGATCGGGCATGTGCCTCCGCGCACGATCCTAGCTGTGGGCAGCGAGGGACAGGGGCTGTCCGAGCACACGAAGACACTCGCCATCCGCCGCGTGACCATCCCTTTGAGCCGAGGCATGGAGTCGCTCAACGTCGCCTCCACGGTCGCCATCGCGGCGCATCTGCTGCAGCGCCTTCCCAAACGGTAATCCTCCTGACGGACGAGCACCGTCCCTCGCGGTACATTACGACTCGCAATCTCAATGGGATCAGGCGTAAGATGGGCCCGCGCGCCTGCTCTGTTGGCACTTAAAGGAGGGAACGGCATGGGTCGAGGCATCGGCATCGTCCTCGGGTTCGCTGTCCTTACCGGGTGTGCAGAAGTCTCACCGACGCCCGCGGAGCGGAATGTGCGGGACGTGGCTGCGACACGGACATGGGTCCGAGGCCCCATGATGGAGACGTGCACGCGGCTGCCAGGACCTGAGAGTCGGAAGGGATGTATGCTCGCGCTCGACGGCGCGCTGGCCAAGCTTCGCGGAGATCACTTGACGCATGACGACCATTTTCGCATCGAGCTCGCCCGAGCGAAGGGTCGCGATGAACTTCGCCGCCTGTGGACCAGGAGCGAACACGAGGAGTGGCTGAGAGGGATCAGAACCGCAGCCTGTCAGCGGGCGCCTTATCCGGAAAGTGCCCGCCGCTGTCTTGACGGCATCGAAGCGGAACTTCTTCGGCTCAGTCATCCTGAAGAGTTCGCGGGTGAGCAGCCGGAAGTTCGTGCGAAACGCGCCGTGGCGCGTATTGAAGCCAGAGAGCAAGCTCGCGCGGCTGAGCAACAGCGCTCGCGCGAACGCGAATTTTCCCTTGTGGGTTTGGCCGCGGAAGGCGGACAAACTCAACCTTCTATTTCGTTGTCGATTTCTCCGCCCCCTACTGTGGTGAAACCGGTTCAGCCCGGTCTGGGCATGCCGGTCACGCCGCGGTCTCCACCCGTCTCCTGCACAAGCACGACGGTCGGCGGGGTAATTCGTACCGACTGCTATTGATCCGAGATCACATTCCTGCCTGATTCTGCACCACTCTTATCCCATCTTTCTCGGGCAGATCGAAGATTGAGACCGCTCGCCGCAGTACAGAAGACTCGTCGAGACCTGCCGTTCGCCCGGTCACCGAAGGCCAGCTGATCACTCTACTCTTTTACGGCAACGTCGACGGGGCCGCCGGGGCCGGATCGTTCGGGTGTTGCCGGGGGATGGGAATGACGGGACTGCGCGGTGGGTAGCGCGGACCGAAGAGCCAGTCTTCAAAAACGAAGTACGCGCCGATCAGTGCCGTGAGAACGAGAATGGCGACAATCCACACCATCGGTCTCTGCCTGAATTCTGATGGCTGGTTGAGCATCGCAACCTCGCCTGATGGAAGACCTCCATGTTATTGAAGCAGCTCGAAACATTCAGTGCAAGGGGGAAGCGGGTAGTGGGTCGGTTTGCCATCCAGACGCACTGAAGTGTGTCATTCCCGCGGAAGCGGGAACCAGTCAAGGCCTTCTCCAAGGACCATCTGCACCGGTGGGACAAACGGATGCAGAAAGCGATGACGTTGCTCGAACGTGTCACGCTGGAAAAAGTTTCGGGCGACCATGCGTGACGAGCGCGGTCTGAAGGCTCTAACTGCCCTAGTTGGCCTTTAGAGAAAACGATGGAAGCCCGTAAGTCCGTGGAATTGTGGTGCCGAGGGACAGAATCGAACTGTCGACACCAGCCTTTTCAGGGCTGTGCTCTGCCAACTGAGCTACCTCGGCGCTCTGGGTGGCGGATTGATTCCGAAGAGGAGGAACTTTTGCAGAAACCGACGGGAAAATCAAGGTCCCGCCGAAGATTTTAGTGGGTCAGCTTGCCATCCAGCCACACTGCAGTTTGTCATTCCCATGGAAGCGGAAATCCAGTCAAGGCTTTCTCTTCGGCATTGAATCTTGATCATGGAGTGGATGCCCGCTTTCGCAGGCATGACGCAAGAGAAACCGACCCGCGATGCAAAAATTTCCCGGGAGAGGCTGACCCTTGCTCAGGCGGAGGCGGTGACCTCGGTGAGTCCGCACCGATGCGCAAGCAGCAGGAGCTTCTGGCGGTTCGAGACGCCCAGTTTGTCGAAGATGCTCGTCAGATGATGGCGTACCGTCGTTTCAGAAATGCAGAGCCGCTCACCGATATCGCGATTGGAGAGGCCTTGTCCCACCAGCGCGACTACGGACCGTTCACGATCGGTCAAGGAATCGGTTCTCGGAGCCGGCACCGGCATCACCTTGCCGTTCGACGGCTTCTCGCCGATGTCCGGTTTGAAGGTGAGCACCGGTGTGGCGCTCGGCAGCGTGGTGTGGTTGCGGGCCATGCTCTCCAGAATGGCCAGCAGAATCGATGCGGGCTGACATTTCATCATGATCACGTCGGCGCCGGCCTCCAACGCTTGCCGCCCCAATTCCATGTCGGCCCAGCCGGCCAGCACGACCACGCGCGCATGTGGGACGGATTGCCGGAACATGGTGACGATGTCGATCTGCTTCGTGTCGTGATCGAGATCGATCACGATCAGATCCGGACGGGTCTGATCCACCAGGTCGCGGGCAGAGGAGCCAGCGTGAGACTCGCCCACCACCTCGATTCCCGGATGGGCATCGAAGGTTCGATGCAGGCCCACTCTCAGGAATGTATTGCTGCTCACGATCACGACCTTGATGCCTGACGGCTGTTTTCCAATGGTCATGAAAAGTCCTTATTGGAGTGGAGGAGGTGAAGCCACTGTCTGCATGGCTCTGCTACTTCGGTATAAATTCGAAATGTCGGATGGGGTAATATACAGAACAGAACTAGGGCTTATTAGCCCTACCTAAGGAGGGGGAAATCGAAGAGGGGAGCCGGTTTGCCGGAACCGGCAATGTTTCATCCATATTAAATTGATCGCCGCCGTTCAGGAATCCATCCCACCCGCCATACCAGCCCAAGCTCCGTCAAAGCCCTTAAGTACCCGAAATGTTTCGGCCTCCCAAATAATAGCTGCCATATTCCACCAGTCCGAGCCGATCGGCTCTCGTCCAAAGGCCCGTCCATCGCGGTTTTGCGGCTATCCGTGGTCGGCACATATGTGCCGACAGGATTCCTTACTGCCTTGTCAGAGAAAAGCACATTCATCCGATGCGAGGCGAGTCGGACTCTTGTAGAAGAGTGCCTCGTCCGGATGGGACTGACGCGGCGAAGCTATGCTTACGGTCTACGAACAATCGATTCCAGTGCACGACGTTCTTCCCGAACCGCAGTGGTTTGCGCTGAAGACGCATTCGCGCCATGAAAAGCAAGTGCGCGACCGGCTCGCTGCCATCGGGGTGGAGCCCTTGCTGCCGATGACGAAGAGTCTTCGCCAATGGACGGACCGCAAGGTGTGGACCGTTCTGCCGCTGTTTTCCGGATACTGCTTCGCGCGCTTCTCGCTCGGGAACCGGTTGGCGATCCTCCAAACGCCGGGCGTCATCCGCATCGTCGGCTGTCTGAACCCCGAGCCGATTCCCGAGGAAGAGCTGACGGCGATTCAGAAGCTTTGTGCGAGCCAACGCCACACGGAATCCTGCGAGTATTTCATCGAAGGGGCGTGGGTGCGGGTCGTGCGCGGCCCACTGGCGGGAATTCGCGGACAGTTGGTCAGAAAGGGCAGCCACAATTGCCTCGTGATCCGCGCTCACCTGATCCAGCAGGCGGCGCTCGTGCACATCGACACCAATGAAGTCGTGCTGGATACACCCGCCGGCGAACTCTCCTCCGTGTAACGGTCTTCACACCGCGATTTCATCGGCAGACTCTCTCTATGGCAGACAAACCCAGAAAACGGGCGTCGTTTACGGAGGCCGATCGCCGGAAGATCGTGGCGGAAGGCATCATCTCGACGCCGAAGGACGTGTGCTTCCGCTACGGGATCTCGCTGCGCACGTTCAATCGCTGGCTGGACACATTCGACGATCGGCAGCCGACGAAAAAAGCGGGACGTGTCGGCGATCTGGAGCGGGAGAATCGGATCCTGAAGAACAAGGTGGCCGAACTGTGGGTGGACTACAACAGCCTGCGAATGGCATTGGTCAGAGCGGGAAGGGAGTGTTGAACGACTGGACCTCCTTCCGGCGGTGTGCAGATGAAGCAGTGCGCGGTGAGCCATGATGTTGTCGGACCATCTACGAACGACCTGGGGCAGGTGGGCCCTGTACCTACGGTATATCCCTTCGGCAGCTGCGCTGCTGATGATATGTCCGGTGCCCGGGTACGGTCAGACGACTGTCGCGCCGGCGACCGGACCGCAGTCCATTTCGTTCGGCGGAGCGGGATGGGCGTGGATGTCGCAGTTTGCCAACCCGGCGCTGGTGGGATCGTTGTACATGACGCCGGACTGGCCGATGACCGGCTACTATCCGCTGTTCCCCGGCGCCTACTCGCGCGTTGCTCCCGGAGACGGCGTGACACTCGGCCCCGTGCGTCTTCATCCATCGATGGGCATCGCCGAGTTGTATACGGACAACGTGTTTAGAACCAACACCAACCGGCAAAGTGATTTCGCGACCACATTGGCGCCCGCCATCCAGGCGGAGGTGCCGTTCGCCGGCAGCCACACATTCATCGCCGACTATCGGACCAATATCCAGTTTTTCAACGAGACACCGTCGAACAATGTCCAGGACCAAACCGCGTCGGGACGTTTCAACTTCAGTTTTCCGGGCGGTCTCCAGTTCGATCTGCAGGGGGAACACAAGCTGGGACACGATCCCCGCGGCTCGGCGCTCGACACTCAGAACTTCGATATCAACAAGTGGACAGCCAACAGCGTCATCGGCCGGGCAGCCTATGACGGAGCCAACGCAGGAATCAGCATGAACCTCTCCTCAATTCGATGGACCTATTTGAATAACGACCAAGGTGTATTTCGAGACCGGTTGAGTAATTACCTGGGAACGACGTTTCGTGCGACTCTGACCGGGAAAACCTCGGCGCTGGTGAATGTGGGCGTCAATCAAGAGTTGTACGATCAAACGACCACCCTCAATAGCACGACCTACAGCGCGAGCGCCGGCCTCCGGTGGAACGTCACGGACGTCAGCTACGGAGAGGTTCTGGGCGGCTATCAGTATCTCAAGTTCAACAATGCCTCGACCGCAGAAAGCCAATCGTCGGCGTTTGCAAGAACGGCGGATTCCTATGGGAATTTTTTCTTCATGGGCAACTTCGGATGGACGCCAACGCCCTTCTTGACCGTCGCTTTCCAAGGCTATCGTACATTCCAGCAAACCGTTGTGTTCAACTCTCTGTTCTTTACCGCGACGGGCGCTAACCTTTCGGCCGTACATGAACTGGGCGACCGAGCGGCGCTGACGCTGAACATGGGACTCGAGCACGACGATTTTCAGAGTTCAAGTGACAGCAACTCCAACCGAGTGGATCTGATCAAAAGCGTCTCGGCCGGCATTCGGTATCGTGCATTGAAGTGGGTGGGAGCGGGGCTCCAGTACGTGTATGAAAACCGGAGCTCCACATCGCAACAGTTCGAGTACTATGCCAACACAGTCATGCTGTCGCTTCAGGCAAGCTTCTAGCGCTTCCGGTTGATTTTCTTTGAGAGCACGCCATGCGCTTGATGCAGCGAGTGCCGGTCAGCCGATCCTGAACAGAAACGGAGCTTTCATGGAGCGCCACCAGAGTCTTGCAATTCCCCCGGCAGCATCGGTTCCTGTCATACCTTCCGCAGCGCACGATGCCGAACATGTGATCAAGGAATATACGGACGCCTGTGTGGAGCACAAGTGGCTGATCATGCTGTTCGGGATCTGTTTTGCTGTGGCGGCTGGCGTCTGGTCGTGGCTTCAAACGCCGGTGTATCAGGCCAGGGCCACTCTCGTGATAGAGAGCCAGGGGCCTAGTTTGTTGGACAAGGACAAGTCGCACTACATGGATAACACTCCAGAATACTTTCAGACCCACTTCGAGCTGTTGAGAAGCCGCTACGTGCTCCAGGAGGCAGCGAGGCTTCTGGATCTGACCAACCGTCAAGAATATCAACCTCAGCCGTCCGCTCTAAAGAAAGTGCTTGCCTCTGCGATACCTCAATCAGTCAGAGATCTCTGGCCATCCAAAGAAACCAAACCGCCGATGACGCCGGAGGCTGCTGAAGAAGGCTTGCTCCAGAGCTTCTCGGGAAATGTCGAGATCATGCCGATCCGAGGTGCACGTCTGGCCCACGTGACGGTCAGTTCGACAGATTCCCAATTCGCGGCGAAGGCGGCCAATACACTGGTGTCGGTATACATCGCTCGAAATCAAGAGTTGAGCTCCAGTTCC
>DAOLIU010000144.1:0-7811 GCA_035328385.1 Nitrospira sp.
CGCTTCGCCTCTTCACTCGCTGCGGCCTTGCTGGACGGCCTTTCTGAACAGCCTGCAGGGCATGCGGATGGCGTCTGTAACCTCAGACACGACTCCATTTCCGAGGTCATCACATCGTTTGTCAACACATTGCTAGCGCTACGTCTTTGATTCATTTCCACAACGGGCGGTTGCCGCGCGGATCCTCCGCGCGATTTAACGGACCGCTAACGGGGCCGTAACATCAACGCAACGTACCGTATTTAGCCTGGCGTAGGCTGTGCGGAGTCGGCGTGGGCCGTACCAAGGAGGGGGTCATGTTCGCTGCGGCTGGCAAGAAGGTTCTCATCGTCGAGGATGAAAAGGATATCCTTCAATTGGTGAAACTGTACCTGGATAAAGAAGGATTCCGCACCAGCACGGCGACGAACGGAATCGATGCGCTCAGACAAACCAGATCCGATCATCCGGACCTGGTGATCTTGGACCTCATGCTCCCCGAAATCGACGGACTTGAGGTCTGTAAAAAGCTTCGGCTTACTCCGCAGACCGCCATGCTGCCCATCATCATGCTGACGGCCAAAAGCGAGGAGTCCGACATGGTCGTCGGATTGGAACTGGGAGCCGACGATTACGTCACGAAACCCTTCAGTCCGCGGGGACTCGTAGCCCGCGTGAAGGCGTTGTTTCGGAGACTTGCGAGGGCCAACGACCGGGAGGTCAGCACCTACCAATACGGGACACTCAGCCTCAACCTCTCACGCCACGAAGTGACGGTGGACGGACATGAAGTGACGTTGACGGCCAAGGAATTCGGATTACTCGAGCACCTGCTGAGAAATCCGGGGAGGGTACTGACGCGAGATGTCCTCTTGAACAATGTGTGGGGTTATGACTACCACGGAACCACGAGAACCGTGGATGTGCATGTGCGTCGGATCAAGCAGAAGCTTCCACTGCTCAACGATGCGATTCTGTCCGTCAAATCTCTCGGGTATAAACTCAAAGATCTGAATATGATCGCCTAGGCGACGACGCCCTTCCTGCCCTGCACGGCGGCCGCCCAAACCCATCTCCTTTTGGGAAATCGCCTTCGATACTTTCGCGGAGCCTCACCTGATTTTTGACGAAGCCGCGGGAACACCGGGTTTGCCGGATGAAGGATCAGGTGGTTCCTTGATCTGGAGCCCGATCTCCTGCAGCGCTTTCGGATACTGTGCGCAATACTCCTTGGCTCTCGTCGGGACCTGCTCATACTTCTCCAGACAGGCGCGATAGGACTTCACCAAGAGCGCCGCCTCATTGTAGACCGCGGTGGCAGCCTCAGCCTCGCGAAATGTCTGGCATTGGATCGCAGCCTCGCGGTCGAGGATCGTATGACCGGCCATCTTGGCACAAGTCACATCGATGTACTGATGAGGTTTCGTGCAAGCCAGCGGTCCGGACAACAAGAGAATAGCGGGGATAATTCTCTGAATCAGGTGAACACCGACAATAATCATGATCTCTCCATGGTGGCCGACGGTCATTACGTCTTCAATAAAACGGTATTACGGTCTGGTTAATTCTCCAGACGCCAGCCGATTCATGCAGTTACCGCCGGCCGAATAGGCGCTGGAGCGGGAATCTCATGTTAGGATCGGGCTCCTCGGGATGTCGGCTCCTGACGGATCTCGAACGGCGATACGCGCGTCGCGTCGTCGGTTCATACGATCGTATAGGGAATCTTTGATATAATCTTCGTTTGCCAAGGGAGAGGAGTAATGGGAACCGTGGACAGATCGCCGGTCGTCGTGACCAAGGGAACCTGTTACGCCATATTTGCCTACGACATCGGCTCTTCCATTAACCTGGAGGAGGCCGACCGCCGCATCACGGCCAGCACCGAGCGCGGGCGTCTCCGTCACAAGGCCAGGGCACCGCAGTATTTCGAATACCGGCCCGCTCCCCTGCGGCTGATGCAGGAGGGCGGCGCTTTGACCGTCGCCAGCTATTCGTCGAGCCCGACGGTCGAGGTCATGGTCTACGATTTCGGAGCCGTCACCATCACCTATCGATTCGCCTTGGACGGCCCGTTCGACAATTTGCTCGAGTTGAGCGAGGCGCTGTACGAGCATGAACAATTGTTGACGGAGTCGCGCGCGCGGGTCGAGCAACTCATCCAGGCCATTCACCCGGCCGTCGAACGGCCGAAGATCGCCGCGGAGGTGGAAGACTATCTCATCTTCGAGATCAACGCATGCACCTCCTGCCAGGACATTCCCTTGTGGGTGTCCCGGGAGGCCGAACTGGCTCGTATCCTTCGCGGAGAGCGCACCCCCCTGTCGGATCAGGAGATTCGCGACGCCGTTTCTTGCCGCATTTCATTCGGAACCGACGACGCCGCCTTAATCGACTGGCATGCGGCAGTGCTGTTCGGAAAGGACATGGACGACGTGCGCGCCGTGCTGGAATTCGCGAATGTCGAGTTGTTGGAAATGCGGATGCTGGACGAACAGCTCGACCAATCGCTCGATCAGGGATATGAGGCGCTTTCCAGAAAACCCCGCCTCCTGTCGCTACCCGGGTCGTACGACAAGGACACCACTCTCATCGCCCAACTCCAAGTCGACGGCGCGCTCCTGTTCGAACGGGTCACCAATACGCTGAAGCTGCTGGGAGATCAGTACCTCGCGCGAGTCTATCGACTGACCTCACAACGCTTTCACTTGGAAGACTGGGACGCGAGCATTTTGCGGAAGCTTGAAACGCTGGAAAGTATCTACGGCAAGATGTCGGACCGGGCCGGGACACGGCGGATGGAGTTGCTGGAATGGATCATCATCGTGTTGATCGCGGTTTCCATTGCGGTGTCGTTCGTTCCTATCGGCAAACCCTGATCGATCCCTCACCCTGATACGCAAGGAGAACGGACCATGACCATTTCGTGCGCAAGATTCCTCCCGTACCGCATGCTGCCGTATGTCGGAATCGCCTGTCTCTTCCTTACCGGGTGTGCTGCAGGTCAATCGGGGCAGCACCAGCACGCGAGCGACATCGAGATCGGCACGACCACCAAAGCCGATGTGCTCAAACGGTACGGAGCGCCGGACTTCGTGCAAATGCTGCCGGATGGAGAAATCGCGACCTATCGGCCGGATACTTCGTCGCAAGCCAAACCGACGGTCAGCGTGCCAACCATTCAGGCGGGCCCGGTGGGAATGATGACAACGCAGAGTCAAACGGTCGAACCGGGATTGGGCAAGAACACCCGTTCATCCGGCCGTCCCCAAACAGAATTACAGATCCGATACGATCAACAAGGCGTCGTCAGGGAACTCATCCAGTGACAATCAGACCGTCGGCCGTGAGCAAGCCGTGCCTCGCACGGTCCACTCCAGTCAGGAGTTTCCCAGTTCTTTGAGCATCCGCTCGGCCTCCGGCTTGTACTTGCGTTCCCAGGTATACCGGTAGTGCGGCCGATCGAAACGCATGACGGCCTCGAGTTGTTTTTTCGCCTCTTCCCGCCGCCCCTGCTTCAGATAGAGCTTAGCCAGCATGATGCGCGCATTGGCGAAATTCCCGTCGGCCGCCACCGACCGTTCGAGATAGTCTTGGGCTTTCTTGTCGCTTCCCCCCAGTACCCAAGGGATTTCCATCAGCAACCCGCCCATCATCTGAAGCGCCTGGGAATGCCGCGGATCGAGCTCGATGGCGCGCTGTGCGCAATACTTGATTTCCTTCACGGCAAACGCCGCATTCGTCACGCCCCGGAGGCGTGCGGCACTGCCCATGTTCAATGCATGAAAAAAATGCGCATCCGCGAGGCGCTCGTCCATCTCGAAGGCCTGTTTGGCCGCTTCAGCACCGGCGTCATAGGCCGCCAGGCGCCTTGCCTCATCCGTCAATAAATCGTCCGCCGTATCGAAATACGTTTCCGACAGCTTCACAAGCAACGACGGCGACGGCTTGCCTTCGCGCACCCGTTCGAGCAGCACCTGAAGTTCGCGCTCGAGCGTCTGTGGGTAGCCCGCCGGCATCTCATTCCGCTGCGCGGCCGCCTGTCCGGCATCCGCCAGCACCCAACATAACAGCAGTCCGATGACGGTCCACTCGACCCGGTTCATTCGTCCTTATACACTTCCCTGCCGCGGCTCAGTCAAGTATCTGCCGGTCCGGTCCGATCGGCAGATCCCTTGGCGAGAACCCCGGTGCACCTCCACTCGCTTCCCGGTTCCGGATAGCGCGCCGATCAATAGGATGGAACGGAGGACGAAGGAGGCTGGAAGACTACAGGCAAGGCTCTGCAGCAGCCAGGTCTCGGGCTTCGTCCAGCTCGAGTCGCCCCGGATCAAAAGATTCGCGGCGCAATTCGCTGCCGCTCCGGTCACGGTAGACCAATTCATCGGTCTGGAAATCATATTCGGGAATGTCCAGATTCTCCCACCGTTTCGTGAAGTACTGATAGAACAGCGTATAGAGCCCATGGTGATCGACCTTGTGCTGAAACACGTATTCGGGCATCCACCGGATGTCCAGCCCGGTGTGATAGTGCTGGAGCCATAAATAGTCGCCGAGAATGATCATCCGCACGTGCGGCCGATCCGAATACAGTTTCAGGCGGATCACCTTTCCAGCGGCGCGTAGTCGCCTGATCAGCGCGATCGTCTCGACCAATTCGTCCCGGAACCGAGCCGGCGTGACGTCCAAGTGCGAGAGGGACTGGGCGCGGCGCACGGCCTCTTCGGAAAAGGGATTCAGCAGAATCAGTTTCGCCTCCAGGCAGGTTTCAAGCAGAGCGTGCATCTCCGCCTTATCGTCGATGACCGTGCCGTGGCCGGTTACGCCGATCGCCAGTACGGTTCTCCCCAGGCTCTGCTCCTGTTTGAGTTGTCGAATCGCCCGGTCGGCGGCGGGGTCATGCGACGGGAAGAAGGAGACCAAGCCGGCCCCCCTGGCCATAACCGCCTGTCGCCGATCTTGAAACGCCTGCCATAGATAGCCGGACACCGCGATCAGGCACAGCGCCACACCGACCTCGATGGTCAACAGCAGCACCTGTTCGTGTTCGACGCGGGACCAGAAGGTCAAGAACTGCCGGGCGATGTTCGGCAGCGACCAGGCGATGCCGGCACTCAGCACCACAACCACCCCATGAAGCCCGAGTATTCCCGCTTCCCGTCCCATATCCTTCACCTTCGCGATCAACTCCTTGCCCTTGTCCATTATCCTCCTTCTCGTAGGCCGCTTGAGCCCAAGCCCCACCCTTGTCCGCATAGGACAAGCTTCGCCGACCGGGATTACACCCGCGTAACGCACGGGACAACGGAGGGTTAATTGATGAGCCTCAACCCTGGGGACGCTTGGGCCGTGCTAGCTGCTCAAGGAGGATAGCATCCAAACGGCTTCTGGCTTGCTCTCGCAGCCGATGGAATTCGTCCCTGGCGGCAAGCGGATCGTCGAAGCTTTGATCGGATGGAGCGATGGGCGCCAGCGTAAATACCTTCAGGAGCGCGGAGCGGGGCACGGCCGGTTTGCCCTTCCACGGATTGTAGAGCGGATCACCGAACAACACCATGCGCCAGCTGACCCACCGGCTGGTCAGATAATAGGCTTCGACCAGGGAGTATTGGCCCGTCATCAGGAGGGATACGAACTCCAGTGGTTCCGGAAAAGAGTCAAGATACGGTTCGCCCACGGAGCCGAGCGTGGCGGTAATACCCCGCGCCAGGGCGTTCTTGCACCACCCTGATTCCGAGGGGTTGTGAATGCTCACGGCTTCGGCGGATGCCATATGGTAGCCGATGGCACCCCGCCGGAAGGTAAATGCATCTTCATACTGCCGCAGCCGGTACCACCCGACGTAGAGAGCCACATCCGGAGCGTCACCAGGGCGCTGAAACCTGGCTTCGGTATTCTCCAATACGGAGCGATAGGGAGCCTGTCCATTGAGAAAGTCCTTCAAATCCCGAAGACTTTGATCATAGCGGCCATAGGTATCGGTCCGGTCCTTGACCGGCAACCCGCGGGCGTCCAAGTAAATGGTCCCCACCAACCCCTGCGCCTCCGCTTCTATCGCTTGATCCACCAACTTCAACGCTTGGTCGGCGGTCGGGGCATCGAGTCGGCTGACCATCAAGAGAGGGATCTCGCGACGAGACATGACGGGCTTGGCGACGGCATGGTAATACCGGTTCGGTAGCCGCCAGCCGGCGCCGTAATCGCCGCCATTGGACCACAGCAGACTCAGCTCGCTGTCCACACTTCCATCCGCAAACTCGGTGGTCAAACGTTTCAGTTCCAGGGCAGCCAACGCATAGACACCATAGACGCCATAGACCTGCTCCGCTTGACGATACAAAGCATCCCGACCATGCGACACCGGAAGGCTGAGGGATCCAAGCAGCAGTTGCAGCCCTTCCGCCTGCCGGGCCAGTTTTTGCTTGGCGCTGCCGTCGCTCGGAGCCTCCAGACTCCTGGGAAAATCCTGGTCCAGTTGGGTCACGCCGGCGATCCCCTGATATTGGCCTATGATCTCCTCCAGCCGACTGTACGACTGCGCGCGCGCGGCAGAATCGAGTGCTTTTGCCCGCTTCAGTGCCGTCTCGATTGCGGCGTCGATTCGCGCAAGAAACGCGACGTGGCGCTCGAATTCCGGCCCTCCCTGGCTGCCCTTGTCATTGGACGGAGACACGTTGGACGACCCGGCGACCTGCTGCGCAGCACGTTCGATGGACAGAAGCCGCGACCTGGCTCGCGTCAGCCGATCTCCCGCATCCTGTCGCCAGCGGCGCTCCTCCGTCGTCAGAATCGGCGCGCTGACCCGCAATGGAACTCCGTACACCGTGACCAGTACGCGGACGGACCGTTGAAGCCCCTCCGATTCAAGCATTTGCCGAAGCGGAAGCACCAACTGTCGTTCGTACTTCTCCCAGGTGAGGGTGTCTTCCTTGGACAGATCGAGCTTGGCGATATGTTTGAGAGGAATCCCCCGACGCATCGCATAGTGTCGGGCAACCGTCAGACTGTCCGGACTGTTGCTGTTCGCGACGATCACCACCTGGTGCGGGGCAAGCTCAGCCCCTGCCGGGCGGACGGCCGCCCCCCACAGCGACACGCACCAGACAAGCAGTCTGAGACACCGCCGTCCGGCGGTGTCCCGCCGCTCATAACCGTGACCGGAAACCCTTTCCCGCTCGGCGGCCTCATGAGGCCATGTTTCGACCGCTTTGGATTTACACTCGCGTAATCGCCGAGTAATCATGAGGCAACATTATAGCGATACATGTTGCCTCAATCACATTATCAATCGAGGAGGACGACACCATGGTAACCGTCGGACAGTTGATGAAGCAGGATCTCGTCACCGTTGACACAGGGACCTCCGTCATTGAAGCGGCCAAGCTCATGAAGGCCTGCAACGTGGGCAGCGTTCTCGTCGCGCAAAAAGACCGGATCGTCGGGATCGTGACCGAATCGGACGTCGTAAGGAAATTCGTCGGCGCCGACCGCGTCGCCTACTTCACCCCCGTTGAGTCGATCATGAGCAGCCCGGTGTTGGGCATCGAGGCGCGCCGGCCGATTACGGAAGCGGCCGACATGATGAACAAGCATCGCACCCGCCATTTGGGCGTCACGAAGGCCGGCGCAATCGTCGGTGTGGTGTCGGTGCGGGATTTTCTCCGGCCGGTGGCCGTCGACGACTTCTAACGGGCCGTTGAAAACTGTTTCGGACTCCGAGAAACAGTAAGTCGTGCACGGCCGTTGGTCGAGCCAGAAGAGCTCTCAGGATGTTCAAAAAGTCTTGTTCTCCCCCACCCAGCCCCGTCGCGCCAAGACGCGCCGCTGCGCGA
>DAOLIU010000145.1:0-7583 GCA_035328385.1 Nitrospira sp.
GCAGCAGCTATGCGATCAGCAAGACGGCGGGCGAGCAATACGTCATGCTCAGCGGATTGGAGTGGATTTCCTTCCGGCTGGCCAACGCCTACGGACCGAGGAACTTGAGCGGGCCGTTGCCCACCTTCTATCACCGATTGACGAACAACAAACCGTGCTTTGTCATGGACACCAGGCGAGACTTCGTGTTCATCGACGATCTGGTAGAGGTGGTGTTGATGTCCCTTCAGGGAAAAGGCAAGAGCGGCGCCTATCACATCTCTTCCGGCTCTGATTTCGCGATCAAGGAACTGTTCGATGCGACTATTCGCGCGCTGAGCATACAGCTCGATCGCGACGTAGAGGTGCGCCCTCGGAGCGCCGACGATGTGTTCACGATTCTGCTCGATCCCTCCAAGACCCAGCAGGACTTCTCCGGCTGGAAGGTCCGCACGCCGCTGGAGAAGGGTGTGGCCTCGGCGATCGAGTGGTATAAGCGGTTCGGCATCAGCCAGACGTTCACCCACTTGAAGCCGGTCGAAGATAAGAAATAGGTTTGGATTCGTTTGAAAGGAGAGAGGGTGCGCTGATGGAGAAGATTCGAGAAGCACGATGCCTCGTCGTGGGCGGCGCAGGGTTTGTCGGCAGCAACCTGGTCAGGCTGCTATTGGAACACGGCTGTCGTGACGTCGTGGTCGTTGATAATTTTCTGTCAGCCGAACGCGTCAATGTGCCTGACGATCGACGTATTCAGTTGGTGGAAGGGTCGATTGCCGACGACGCCGTGCTCAAGATCCTCGGCGACGAGTTCGAGTACATGTTCCATCTCGCGACGTATCACGGAAATCAAAGCTCCATCGCCAATCCGCTGGAAGACCACGCCAACAACCTGATTACGACCCTCAAGCTGTGTGAGCACGTGAAGCGGTTTCGCCGTCTGAAGAAGCTTGTGTATGCCGCATCCGGCTGTACGCTTGCCGCTCACACCTACGAACAGGCCGAGGCAACAACAGAGGATGGGCCGGTGCCGATCGATCTGGACAGTCCCTACCAGATATCAAAGGTCGTGGGAGAGTTTTATTCCGTCTATTATCATCACCAGCATGCTTTGCCCACCGTGCGAGCCCGGTTCCAGAACGTCTATGGACCAGGTGAAATTCTCGGAGCAGGCCGGTGGCGCGGCACTCCGGCGACTGTCTGGAGGAATGTC
Source organism: Nitrospira sp. (assembly GCA_035328385.1). Lineage (GTDB taxonomy): Bacteria > Nitrospirota > Nitrospiria > Nitrospirales > Nitrospiraceae > Nitrospira_C. Next base: position 1,190 of record DAOLIU010000145.1, read on the forward strand.
ACCCCGACTTTCGTTTACCGTGCGCTGAAGCAGATGCCGTTGCGCGTTGAAAACCAAGGTCGCGCAAGCCGCGACTTCATTTACGTGGAGGATATCGCCAGAGGCTTGATGCTGTGCGCGACGGAAGGCCAGCCGGGCGACGTATACAACTTGGCAAGCGGAGTGGAAACCTCGATTCTGGAATTGGCGACTCTCGTCAATAAGATGACAGGAAATCCGGCGAGTTTGGAATTCCTTCCCGAGCGTCCGTGGGATCGGTCCGGAAAGCGGTTCGGCAGCACGGACAAAGCGAAGCGGACGATCGGATTCGAAGCCTCCGTTGGACTCTCGCTAGGGCTTCAGCGCACGATTGAATGGACCCGACAACACCTGCCCATGATCGATTCGTGTATCCAGAGGCATGCCGCGCAACTTGAGGCCGCCTCTGTCTAGCCGACTCCGCCGTCACCGGGATACCTGCCCGTGCACAATAAAGTTCCTACACTTTTGATCTATGCCACCGGTATGCCTCGATGGGAACGTATTGTCGTCGATACGTTGGTCGGAGGGCTGCGATTCACGAACGGGCTCAAATGGCTTGCCAACACGGTACCTCCGGACTGGCATCAGAACCGATATGTGCGATCGTTGTTGTCTGATGCCTATTCCGTTCTCTCCTATGTGCAGGACTGGCAGGAGGCCTTCTGTCAATCGCCGCCATTGGCGATTGCGACCTGCAATTTGAACAATTTTCTGGAACTCAGGCGCGAGTTCAAACGAATCCGCCGGTACGAGTTGATCGTCATTCTTCACTCGGCAGCCGGGGATAGCCTGGGGACGCTGCTCCGTTCTACGAACCGGCTGCAAAATCGAAGAGGGCAGATCGTCGTCTTTTTTGGCAACGAGTACAATCTGATGCCGGAGAAGATCCGTTTCGCCAACGAGGTCGGCGCCGAATTCATCGCGTCTCAACTGCCGCCTCGAGCCGCGGCATGGCTCTATGCGGAGTGCATGGCGTCTCGGGTTCTGCATGCCCCGCCGGCGCTCAACCCCACCCTGTACCGGCCCGGGTCCGGTCCACGTTCAGTCGATATCGGGTTCAGGGGAGATGCCTATCGGTTTTCCCTCGGCGACATGGAGCGGACAAGTCTGATCACCCTCTTCAAGGAACGCGGGCAACAGTTGGGACTAACGACCGATATCGAGTTCGTCCGATACCATCGATCCAAGTGGACCGCCTTCCTGAACCGCTCCAGGGGAATCGTCGGAGCTGAGTCAGGCACCTACTATCTTGAAAGGGACGATCGGACGCAGTTGGCGGTTCAGGAATACTTGGACCGTGTTCCGAATGCATGCTTCGAGGATATTTTCAATCGGTTCTTCAAAGGGTATCAGAATCCGGTGTCGGGGAAAGCCATTTCATCCCGCCATTTTGAACCGATCGGAACCAAGACATGCCAGGTTCTCTTGGAGGGCGGTTACAACGGCATCTTGAACGCCGACGAACACTATATTGCCGTGAAGAAAGATTTTTCGAATCTCGGCGACGCAGTCGCCCGGTTCAAAGACGAGTCCTATCGTCACCAGATGGTCGAACGTACGTATCGTTACGTGCTGGATCAGCACACCTATCGGCATCGAGTCGACGCCATATTGAAGGCCATGCATATTTCTTGAGCCGGGTCGTCCGCCATATGGACTCCGGATGGCAAGCGATTCAAGCAGATGTAACTGCGTGAATGGTGGTCCGCAGGAACGCAATGGTCGTTGCCTATGTTCTCGCCGCCCTCGCACTGCTGTGCGCCGCCGACCTCCTTTTCGTCGTGGTCGGTTCGGGATTGTCGCTCGATATCGCGGGCTGGCAGTTCCGTTCGACCACCATGGAGTTTCCGGCCATCGGACTGTTGGTGACCGGCCTGGCTGCGTTGGTGTCGGCGGGGAAGTGGCGTGAGGCGGTCCTCGTGAGTGGTTCGTTAGCAGGAGCCGGCTTGGCGGCGGAGGTGATGCTCAGAGTGTCGGACCATCCGCTTTCCAAGGCCCATGTCGACTATGCCGCCTGGTATCGGCCCTCCGAAAAGTTCGGTCACGAACTGGTGCCCGGTTTCGAGGGGTTCGGTCCGCTCAACGTGCCGATCCGGATCAATGAACAGGGGTTCCGCGACGGAGAACATGCACCGGACAAACCGGCGGACGTGGTGCGGATCTTGGGACTCGGCGATTCCTTTGTGTTCGGATGGGGCGTCCCGGAAGACCGGACGTTTCTTCGACGGCTCGAGCGGCTGCTCGCGGATCGCACGGGCCGGCGGATCGAGACGATCAACACCGGGGTCCCCGGATGGGGGCTCAATCAATACTACATCTATCTCACGTCGATGGAACGGCGGCTGGCTCCCGACCTGATCGTGTTGGCCTATTTCGTCGACGACTTGAACGGTCCGCTCCAGGAGCGGCTGGCGCCGGATCTTCAGTATCAGCAGGGTCTCCAATACAAGGGCGGTGTCTTCCACCGTTCCCGTCTGTTCAATTTCCTGAAATCGATCAGCCATCTTGTGCGGGAGAAGAACAGACCGATGAGAATCGGCTATCTGCACGACTTGGATCTTCGCCGGGAAGAATGGTCCAAACGTCCCAACTACTTGATGGGGTCGGGTGACACCGATGAGCGGCGCGGCCATATCGAGTTGCTCAGTCGCCATCTCGCCAGGTTGAAGGCGCGCGCCGCCGATGTACAGGCGAAACTCGTGCTCATGTTGATCCCCGACATTTCCCAGTTGCGCCATCCGGAGGTGCAACAGATCAATCGCATCCTGCTCGACGCCTGCCGGCAACTCGGCATTCCGTTCGTCGACATGACCCCGATATTCGAGCAGTCGGACGATCCGGGGCGGTTCTACCTCTGGCCCAAGGATCCCCACACGAACGAAGCGGGACATGCGGAAATGGCCCACGAGCTCGAGCGCCTGATCTGCCGCCCGCCGGTGGTTCCGCGATTGGCTTGCTGACGATGAGCGGCGTGGCTCTATCGAGGATGCCTTCATGTGCGGAATAGCGGGACTCTTGGGCGGAGACAATCCGGACCTCCGGTCCGTGGTGGCGTCGATGGTCCGGTCCATCCGGTACCGCGGGCCGGACGACGCAGGAGACTGGGTGGATCCCGCTGCAGGCGTCGCCCTGGGCCACGCGCGGCTCTCCATTCTGGATCTCTCGTCGGAAGGGCATCAGCCGATGCGGTCCGCCGGTGGGCGGTATCTGCTGTCCTACAACGGCGAGATCTACAACTTCGTGGAGCTGAGAGCCGAGCTTGAACGGAGCGGTGCGACGTTCCGAGGACATTCGGACACGGAAGTGATGCTGGCGGCGATCGAAACCTGGGGACTCGAGGAGGCGGTCGGACGGTTCGTCGGGATGTTCGCCTTCGCCCTGTGGGACCGCGAACGGCGCGAGCTGCATCTGGGACGGGATCGGGTCGGCATCAAGCCACTGTACTACGGCTGGGTGGGATCGCGGTTCGCCTTCGGCTCAGAGCTCAAAGTATTCGAGCAGGTACCCGGATTCAGCGGGGACATCAACCGCGACGCCCTCGTCTCGTTCATACGGCTGAGCTACGTCCCGACGCCGTTATCCATATACCGTTCCATCTACAAGCTTCCCCCCGGATGCCTGTTGACCGTCCCGGCGGGGCAGGTACCGTCTCAGACGGATTTCAGCCCGGACCCGGACGAGGCGGCGGCCTGGCGTCCGATTCGGTATTGGTCGGCGCGGACCGTCGCCGAGACGGGAGTCATGAAGCCGTTTGAAGGGACCGACGGAGAAGCGCTCGATCAATTCGACGAGCTGCTGACGAAAGCCGTCGGCTTGCGGATGATCTCCGACGTTCCGCTCGGGGCGTTTCTTTCCGGCGGCGTCGATTCGTCGCTCGTCTCCGCATTGATGCAGAAACAAAGCAGGAAACCGGTCCGCACCTTTACCATCGGGTTTGATGATCCCCGATACAACGAAGCCGTGCACGCGAAACGGGTCGCCCAGACGCTCGGGACGGACCATACGGAGCTCTACATCTCGTCCGAGCAGGCGATGGCGGTGATCCCGCGTCTGCCGCATCTGTACGACGAGCCGTTCGGCGATCCGTCACAGATTCCCACCTTCCTGGTTTCGGAGTTGGCCCGCCGTTCCGTGACGGTGAGCCTCTCGGGGGACGGCGGCGATGAATTATTCGCCGGCTACAACCGCTATTTTTGGTGGAGGCGGATCTGGAACCGGTTCCGGTGGATGCCCGAGCCCCTGCGTCATGCCGTCGCAAGACTCATGACCGCTCTGCCCGCGCAGGGGTGGGACCGTGCGGCGCGGATCGCCATGGCCGTAATTCCGTGGAAAGGCTGGCCTCATACACCCGGCGACAAGATTCACAAGCTGGCGGACATGCTGCGCTTCGATTCACCGGAAGGCATGTATCTCAACATGGTGTCGCAATGGAAGCGTCCGGGGGAACTCGTGGTCGGAGGACGGGAGCCGCTCACGTTGCTCTCGGACGGCCGGCGGCGGGCGGAGCTGCCGGATTTTACCAGACAGATGATGTATCTCGATCTGATGACCTATCTGCCGGACGACATTCTCACGAAAGTGGACCGGGCGAGCATGGGCACCGGTCTCGAGGCCCGGGTGCCGCTGCTCGATCATCGCGTGGTCGAATTCGCCTGGCGGCTGCCGCTCTCCATGAAGATCAAGCGGGAAGGGGAGGGGAAATGGCTGCTCCGCCATGTGCTGTATCGATACGTGCCCCGGGATCTGATCGACCGGCCGAAGACGGGATTCGGGATTCCGATCGACCAGTGGCTGCGGGGCCCGTTGCGGGCCTGGGCGGAGGATCTGTTGAACGACGCCCGGCTCCGGCGCGAGGGCTTCCTCCATCCGGCACCGATTCGAGAACGGTGGGCCGAGCATCTTTCGGGACGGCGCAACTGGCAATATCAGCTCTGGAACGTGCTGATGTTTCAAGCGTGGCTCAGCGCACATGAACGCTCGTCCGCGGCTGCTGTACCTCATCACTGAGGACTGGTATTTCTGGTCTCATCGGCTGGATCTCGCCCGGGCGGCGGTCGCGGCCGGGTTCGATGTCGCCCTGGCGACGCGCGTGACCGATCACGAGACGCGGATCCTGAAGGAAGGGTTTCGGTTGTTTCCGATCCGATTGTTCCGGCGCAGCACGAATCCCATGGCCGAGCTCCTGTCGGTTCTGGAGTTGGCGAGGCTCTATCGGCGCGAGCGGCCCGCCATCGTCCATCATGTGGGACTGAAGCCGATTCTGTATGGATCGGTCGCCGCTCGGGTCGCCGCGGTGCCGACCGTCGTGAATGCCTTCGCCGGATTGGGCTATCTGTTCACGGACGAGGCCAGGCGGGGCCGGCTGCTGAACAAGGCATTGGGCCGCGCGTTGCGCCTGGTGCTGAAATCCGTCCGTTCGACCGTCATCTTTCAGAATCACGACGATCGAGATCTGCTCATCAAGGAGGGCGTGGTGACGCGGGAACAGAGCCGGATCATTCCGGGATCGGGTGTGGACGTCTCGACGTTCAATCTGCGCCCGCCGTCCGCCGAAGGACCGATCGTCATGCTGGCCTCGCGGATGCTATGGGATAAGGGAATCGGGGAGTTCGTCGAGGCGGCTCGCCGCCTCAAACGCGAAGGCGTCTCGGCGCGCTTCGTGTTGGTCGGCCGCTGCGATGAACACAATCCCGCCGCCATTCCGGCTGAGACGGTTCGAAGCTGGGTCGAGCAAGGCCTGGTCGAGTGGTGGGGACATCGGGAAGACATGCCTGCCACGCTGGCGCTTGCGACGATCGCGGTGTTGCCCTCCTACCGGGAAGGCCTTCCGAAGAGTCTCCTGGAGGCTGCGGCTTGCGGGAAGCCAATGGTGGCGGCGGACGTACCGGGCTGCCGAGAAATTCTGGTACACGGAGTGACGGGTCTGCTCGTGCCCCCGAAAGACGCGGCAGCGCTGGCTGCGGCGATCCATTCGCTGCTCGACGATCCGTCCCTGCGGACGGCGATGGGAGTGGCGGCGCGCGAGCTGGTCGTGCGATCGTTCTCGGTCGAACAAGTGACGGAGCAGGTCATCCGGCTGTATCGGGAGCTGTTGGCCTCGCCCGGGACGGGAGCGTTGGCGGGCGTTCGATGACGAGGGTGCTCGTGACCGGGGCAGGAGGATTTCTCGGCCGCGCGCTCACCGAAGACCTAGTGCGGTCCGGCCATCGTGTCCGGGCGCTTCTCCGGCGGCCGGCGCGTGCGCGGGATTTCCCGGACGTCGAAACCGTCGTCGGCGATGTACGTGATCCGCAATGCGCCGGAGAGGCGGCAAGCGGATGCGACGCGATCGTACATCTGGCCGGCTTGGTTCACGCGGCGGATGACAAGTCCG
>DAOLIU010000146.1:0-7547 GCA_035328385.1 Nitrospira sp.
ATCGACCGGTGACCAGGGTTTGGCCAGCCAACCGAAGTTGACCCGCGAATATCGCGCATCCAGAAAACGATAGGTGACGACGACGCCGTTGTCGGAGTCCGTCATGGAATCCGGTGCGCCCAGCCTGGCGATGACATCGGATAGGTGAGTGCGGCCCGGCTCGATGAACGCCACGTCGTTCATCGTGATCGGCGTGTTCAATGCGACGCGGGCGACGTTGCAGGCCCCCATAGCGAGCGCCAACGCCACGATCGGCAGTACGAGGAACTGGTTTGGACGTCGCGGCATCATGAACGTCTAGTCCCCAAAGGGCCAGAAGCGAAATTCCAACGCTTCCGTGCGCCGGGACGAGATCACGTCTTCGACGATACCGTCGCGGTTGAGCAGGATGAACAAGTCGTCGCTTTTGACGGAGAGACGGGAAAAATTCACTATGATGAGGAGCAAGCTGCCCGCTTTCGCATCATAGCGGTAGTACTGGAATACGTCGCGACCGTTGACCTGGAGAATTCGATCCGGTGCGCCCAGTAGGGTGACGACTTCGGCCTTGGTGGTGCTGGATTTCTTGATGCTGTTGACGACCTCCGGCTTGATGTCGTCGCCTAACGTCCCGCGGTTGAAGGCGCAAGCGCTCACGAGGAGCAGCAGCACCAGTCCGAGATTCCGTAATACGTTCATACCACCTCCTTCTGGGCAGGCCTTCCTCACCTGGGAGGAAGGTCACTGTGCTTGGGCAACGTAAAGTCCGTTTCGTAGACCTCGTATCCGGACGAGGCCAATCCCACGCGGTCGTACACGCGCTTGGCGACATTGTTGGCCTTTTCCACGTACAGGCGAATCCCGCACACGGCGGGGTCGGCTGTGGCTTCCTGCACGACGTTGTCATGCAGCCGCCTGAAGATCCCTTGACGTCTCCAGGCCGGATCCACATAAACGCTTTGAATCCACCAGAACGCCCCGTTCCGCCAGTCGCTCCACTCGAAGGTGATCATCAATTGGCCGACCAATCGGGGATCGGGACGGAGAATCTCGGCGACCATGAAGAATCCATGGGTCGGCGAATCGAGCAGCGCCAACGTGCCGTGACGGAGACGAGCCGGATCCAATTCGCGGCCCTCGGTTTCAAGCGCCAGCGCGGCGCTGAACTTGACGATGGACGGGATGTCGGATTCATGCGCTCGCCTGATGACCAATTGATCCGATGTGTGCGGCGACGTCATGTCGGGGAGCCCGGGATGCTCGACCAGCCGGCGGCAGGCTTGTAAAATCCTGCGGAGAATTCCATCTTCATGGCCTCTTCCGGAAGAAGGTTGAGGTGACGCAGCTTGTTTCCAGGAATGAAAGCCAGATAGCCGGTAAAAGGATGGATCGCAGTCGGAACGAAGACCATGGTCAAGGTGGCCGAGGGGTCGACTTGAACCGCAGCCGGCGCCGCACCCATCACGAAGCCGAGCGCCCACAAGCCGTCGCGGGGAAACGGGAAGGCGACGACCGTACTGCGACCGAACCGGGAGCGAAATTGAAACAGATCCGTCATGCCCTTGAGCGTCAGGTAAATGCTGCGGACGAGGGGCAGGCTTTCAATCCACCGTTCCGCCTTGGTCAACAGCTGCCGGCCCAGCATCCGTGTCGCCATGGCGCCGGTGAGGAACACCAACAGGAAGAACAGGAGCAGGCCCACCAGCGGGGTCTCGGAGAAACCGAAATTCTGCATCAACTCCCCGATCAGGCGGTTGACGGTCGAGATCAGGGCGGAAAGGATCAAGAACGTGATCCAAGCGGGCACCAGGATCAGCAAGCCGGCGAGGGAGTATCGCCACCAGACGTTCACGAAGCCTCCATACTTCGTCGTAGTGTAACAGAAACCTCCGTGGAATGGCGCGACGTGTGAACTGACTCGTGGAGGAGACTTGCACTCAAGGGGAAGAGTACCCTATCCTATCGCGTCCATTATCGTTACCTTACTCTGCGTGGGAGTCGTATCATGACGGAGGACGGAGGCAGCCGGCGCGCCGCACATCTCGATAAAGAACTATTGTCGATCCTCTGTTGTCCGGAGACCAAGCTCGACGTGAGTTTGGCGGACCAAGTCTTGATCGACAGGATCAACGAAGCGGTAGGCCGGGGAACGCTGAAGAACAGGGGAAAAAAGCCCGTGACGGAACTGCTGGACGGCGGGCTGGTCCGGGCGGACAGAAAGCTTCTCTATCCTATTCGCGAAGACATCCCCGTGATGCTCATCGAAGAGGCCATCCCGCTCGACGAATTCGCGTAGCCCCTCCTTTTGCGCCACGACGAATCATCCGGCCTTTACAAGACGTGTTTTACGATGCGGTCTTGGATCCGGTGGATGCTCCGCACTGCTGGCACAAGTACTCATAAAGATCGCCCGTCGGCAGCACTAAGAGCAGTCGCTCGCGTGTCGGTGTGGCCACCTTGCAACGGGGGCAGTACAGCAGCGATGCATTCAGGGCTCGGAATTGCTCGGGACGTTCCGCCGCTCCAGGCCGCAGCGGTTGATTCTGGCGCAACGATCTTCCGGGGATAGGTGGACGACCGGGCCGTCGAGGTGGAATGGACATGAACGGGATTGTAAAGCGATCGTCCAGGGCCGGTCAACTTTCGAGGGCTCGGCCGGCTGCCGTCACCATGAGAAAGGGTCGGGTCTGTCCTTGCTGGACGGACCGTGGGATGGCCGACGAGCTATCCGCCATATGAGCCGGCCTCCCTGGACGACGGCGTAAACCAAAAGTCCGCTGAGCAACCCGTAGAACCCCGCCGTACTCCAGGGCCAGAGGTCCGGGGCGTGGAGCATCACGCCGAGCGCGACATGGCCGCCCACTCCGAGACACAAGGCGAAAATGATCCACTCGCGCAACATGGCGTTTCCGGCTCGCCGGGTGGGCTGATGAAGCAAGACTGGAGCGAGGATTATACCGCCGGGGTCTTGGCTGATTCGATCTCTGTGGCCGTAATCAGGCTGGAGAGGTAGTCGGCAACAAAATTCAGGGCTTCCTCTCGACCGTCTGCCCGGCGTCCTTTCTCGCGACGCTGGACGGACAATTCGTGATCCAGATCGGATTTCACCTCGGTAAGCACCCGCTGCAAAGACGACGGAGTCAGGTTGGCATCCATGTCCTCCAACTCCTGACATCGGTCCAGCACCCAGTTCAGGCCCTCAATCCGTCCGGCATAGTGCTCCTGTTCGGCCGTATCGATTCGCGCCATGGCGGTAGCAAAGGTCTGGGCTTCATAGACCAGATTGTAGAAGCTCGTAACGGCCCGCTGTAACGTCGGATTCATAGCACTCCTTTAGGGGTTCAAGCACAACGAATTAACCATCTAATTATACATGAGAATCGGATGGCAACAAGGGAAATTTTCGGGAGCTGCTTATGTGAACAGCAGCGAGTGGAATTCGTTCATGAAGCCGTAATAGAGAGGAGCGAAGTCTTTGAGGCTGTCTGGGCTGGTTTCTTTCAGCCGCTTGAAGAAAAACACCTGCGCTCTGGGGTCGAGTTGCTCGAGGAGATGACCGAGTTGCGCCATCGTATAGCTGCCGGCGGGGACGCTGAGGACGTAGTGGACGAGCCGCTCGACGAACTGTTGAGCCAGATACTCCGTCGGGAGGTATCCCTCCGGCAACTTGCCTGCAGCCAAAAATTCATCGAAGGGAATGGCCTGAGCGGCAAATGGAATCGACTGCTCCTGACGGAAGGTCACGCTTTCGGCCCCTCAGGGATCAACGTGCGCCTGCATTGCTTTGATCAACTCTACTGGACCCCCGGAGGACGGTCAAGTGCACAGAAGCAGCAGGAGTGCCTGAGCCGAAAGACCGGTGCGCCGAGTCATCCAGCCCTGTCCCAATGCCTTCCTCGCTCAGACGCACTAAAGTTTGTCATTCCCGCGAAGCGGGAATCCAGTCCAGGCCTTCTCATCAGCATTGAGTCTCTTGATCGATGGATGCCTGCCTTCGGGCATGACACAAGAGGAAACTGACGCACTATCGCCATGCTCGGGTTTGCTTGACAGCCCATGCCGCGCTCAGTAGAATTCGTCTCTCCTCAAGAACTCCGGTTTGAGCGGGAATAGCTCAGTGGTAGAGCATCGCCTTGCCAAGGCGAGGGTCGAGGGTTCAAATCCCTTTTCCCGCTCCAAGTTTTCCTTCCGGTGACCGCAATCGAGCTGCAATTCGACCCTGCTTGAGGCTCCAAGCCTGTTCCACATGCACGCTCACGCAAGTCATGTCTATTTTGTCGTCTGAGCGTTTGAGATGGACGCGTGATCGTCTCGCCGTCCGACTCGGTCGACCAGCGGTCGCGGAAGGATTCGTCGGCTAGGAAGGACTACCCGGGAGGTGCTGAAGCGCGCGCAGCTGGCGTTCTGCATCCGCCAGTTCTTCTGCCGTCAGCTGGTTTCCGCTGAAGCGTCCACGGCAATAGAGTTCCGTCAACCGCGAAACGGCTTCTGCAGCGCTGGCCCGCTTGGCCGCGACCAATCTTGCGAATTCGAGCGGGGGCGTGGCGGGGAGCTTCACGAAACCGGCCTGCCCGACCGTCCGGACCATCTGTTTGTAGATCTTGGTGATCCTCGACTGCTGTCGCTGTGTCCGGTGCTCCGGGGAGGCGAGAGCGCGCAGCATCTTCTGCAACAGGATGCCCAGGGCGACGGCGCCGAGCAGAACCGGGAGGACGAGGACAACGACGCCATCGGCTGCCGCCCGATCCGGTAAACGCTCAAAGAAAGCAAGAAGTCTTTTTCCCGCCAGATGCATGGCGGCAACCCACCGACCGGTCAGGTCGCGAACCGCGTCGCCGCCGTCTCGGAGGCCATGGATCATCGCGAATTGGTCTTTTGCACTATACCGGATGAAGAGGCGGTCCCAGTAGAGCCGCAGCGACTCGCCGGCCCGAAACAGCGCGTCCAAACGTGATGGGGCGGGCGGTGCCCCCGTCGGAGGGGTGGGATCGAACGTCGTCCAGCCCGATTGGGGAAAATACACTTCCACCCAGGCATGGGCGTCACGCTGCCGAACGGTGAAATACCCGCCGAACTGGTTCCATTCCGTGGCTAGAAATCCCGTGACCAGACGCGCCGGGATGCCGACGCTTCGCAACATGACCACCATCGCCGTGGCGTAATGTTCGCAGTAGCCGGACTTGCGGGTAAAGAGGAAATCCTCAAGGGGATGGAGTGACGTCGTCGTTTCGAGATCGAGACTGTAGCGATAGTTATGGAGCAGATGCTGTTGAATCGCCAGGATTCGATCGAAGGACGCAGGGAGATCCCGTACGACATGCTGGGTCAGTTTGAGGATTTCATCGGACAGTTTCGGCAGTGGCAGGTACCGTTCCGTCACCGGACGAGGATAGTCCAATACGACGGCGCGTTTCTCGCCGTCGTCGACGTTGTGCACCCGCGATGTGACGGAATACCTGACGCGGGAGGAGGCGGGAAACGGCAAATAGAATGATCCCATGCCGTCGGATTGTACGCCGGGAAGATCCCCGCCCAGGTACTCCGCGAAAGGGACCGCGAAGAGCACGGAGGTGTCCAGGGGTTCCAGCAGGATATCTTGTTGGATGGAGACTGAAACACCCCGCGCATGTCGCGAACCGGACGGACGGACGACAAACATGCCGTCGCCGAAGGTGCTGAGATTGCGGCGTCGTACATGTCCGGCGCTCCAGGATCTCCCGTCATACTGATCGTAGGCGACGCCCCGCAAGTACAATCGCTCCGGCACGCTGGCGGGGCGATCCGGAAGTTCGACCCGCATGACCACTTGTGGGTCCTGCTTCACCGACCCGATCATGCCCAGATCGACCCGCTCCGAGAAGCCCGTGGTTTTCAATCCCTCGCCGCGAGACTTCTGGAGGATCCCGGCTCCGATTCTCGGCAGCAGAAAGAAGATCACGAGCGTCAGGCTGAAGGTGGCGATCGCGATGCCGTTGGTCAACCAGAAGAATCGGCCGTTAATACCCGTGGATGGCGCCGTACTTTCGCCGGCCGCTGCGGCCGGCGAACCGGAGCGAGACGCAGCCGCACCGGCTTGGTGGGCGCCCGTGAGATGATAGAGCAGCAGCGTCCATACTGCCGTAAGCAGATACGAAACAAATATGGCAATGAACCAGGCCTCGGTCGTCATGGCTGCGGAAGCCAGGATGGCCATGAGGCTGATCGCGTACAGTTGGCGAAAGTCCCGGCGTTCTTCCAGCGAAGTCAGTTTGATGATGAGGAGGAGGACCAGGAAATGGATGCCGGCCGTCAGGAGTTCGCGAGACACCACGAGCAGGTCGACGAGGAAGAAGGCGAATGCCGAGAGCAAAGCCAGGTTTCGTAAACGGCTCGGGATCACGGCCTGTCGAAAAAACCGGGGAACGAACGGGATTCCTGCGGCGCCGAGTATCGCAAGGGTCAATGCGAGTCCCGTCATGAGGGCGAGCCACGCGGGGATGCCGCGAGCCAAGATCACTCCGGAGAAGGCGGTGGCTGTCAACAGCAACGAGCTCAATTTGAAGGCTTGCTCAAAAGGCATGGGTCAGGTCCTCGAGCTGCGCTCCTTTGACAATCCGATCGGCCGTGATCGTCATCCCGCTCTCCTCCGGATCCGTCCATGGGACGACGGCCAGCGTATAACCTGGATCGCTGTTTAGCAGTGCCGATCCATGGAGTCCGTTGCCGTGCGGCCCTCGGGGACGGCGCCGGCACAAGGCAAGCAGCCGCATCATCGACAACAGATGCTCGGAGCCGACCCCCGAACCGGAATCCTCCTCCCCGACGAGGAGCCGCAGAGGAAAATTGCGCTGGGTCAATTGCCAAAGCAGCGAAGCGACGAGCGTGACGCTCCGCTCGAACAAGTCATCGAGTGGGTCGGGGGCCGTGCAGGACAGGATGATGGTGATACGCCGCTGGTCCTCGGCTTCGGTTTCACGGACGATCAGTTGCGCCGTCCGCGCGGTCGTCATCCAGTGAATCGCGCGGGAGTCGTCCCCCGGGCGGTACAGGCGGAGGTTGTAGAGCTGCGTCCCGTGGCCCCGGCGCGGCAGGGGCCGGCCCTGTCCTTCACTGACCAGATCGTCGATAAAGCGGAGCGACAGCGGCTTGACCGGCGGTCCGACCAAGACCTCGGTGGCGACGGGATAAAGCGCGCGTTTCAAAAAAAGCCCGAAGGGAAACAGCGTCTCCGCCCTGATCTGCTCAAGGACGATTCGTCCCCGCTTCGTCGCCAACAGGGGGTAGGACAAAAGAACGGAGCGTTGCGCCGGCAACTGCCGGACGAAGAGCCCACGATCGACGTCGGAGCCACCGACGACGTCGAACAGACGCAGCGAGAAACTGGGCAGGTGTCTGTTGCGATTCGTCACCGAGAGGGACACGGTCGCAGGATCATGAGCCATGATGAGATCCGGGGCATGCCGGTGAAACGACAGACGCCTGAGGCAATGTTCGGAAAGTAATCCTGAGATGACGATCAGGCTCAGCATCAGCGCCAGCAGCAAGTAGAACAAGTTGTTGCCCGTGTTGATGGCGGCGACGCCGATGGC
>DAOLIU010000147.1:0-7474 GCA_035328385.1 Nitrospira sp.
ATTCTCTCAGTCACGGTTGTTTCAACCGTGTTCTTCGGTCAGTTCCAGCTTTCCTCCCCGGCTCAGCGCAGCGGGTCCTCGCCCCTCCGGTCATGCTCGCAAAACGGAAAGGTGTCCCTTTGAATAAGGGATCAGCAAGCTTGGAGGGACCATCATATGCTATATGTTGACCATCGCATCTACCTCATGAGGGAGTTCACTAGTGCTGGATAGTTTGCCGACGATGCTAAGAGTGAACGAGGCCTGTGAAGGGAGGACTCCATGAGCGAGAGCGGCGGAGAGTCGTTGTCTGGACCCGATCTGGGAACCGTTGGAGCGGCATCGAGCGAGCTTCCCGACGGGGGCATGCTCCTCGGCCACTTTAACGGAGAACCGGTGCTCCTGGTCCGCAAGGGTACGGCCGTGCACGCCATGGGCGCCAAGTGCACGCACTATGGAGGCCCGCTGGCCGAAGGCTTGTTCGATGGATCGGTGGTTCGCTGTCCCTGGCATCACGCCTGTTTTCGACCCGACACGGGAGAAGCCGTCCACGCTCCGGCCTTCGATCCGGTGCCCTGCTATTCGGTGAACGAGCGCGGCGGCCGTTTGTTTGTAGCGGGGAAGACGCCGAACCCCGCCGCCCCCGCTCCGTCCACTTCCGGCCCCTCCTCCGTCGTCATCGTGGGCGGCGGGGCCGCCGGGTTTGCCGCCGCGGAGATGCTCAGGCGCCAGGGCTATCGACAACCGATCACGATCATCTCGGCCGATGACGCCGGCCCCTACGACCGCCCGAACATTTCGAAGGATTATTTGGCCGGCAAGGCGCCGGAAGAATGGATTCCGCTCCGGCCGTCTGATTGGTATCAGGAAATGAAAGTCGACCTCCTGACGAGCCGCCGCGTCGTCCGGCTCCTTCCCGATGCGCGCTCGGTCGAGCTCGACGACGGCCGCCGTCTCGAATACGGTGCCCTCCTGCTCGCCACCGGTGCGTCGCCGGTCAAACTGGATATTCCCGGCGCTCAATTGCCGCACGTTCTGTATCTACGGACATTGAAAGACAGCCGTACGATCATCGCTGCCGCGGAGCGGGCGCGACGCGCGGTGGTGGTCGGCGCGAGTTTTATCGGATTGGAAGTCGCGGCTTCGCTGCGGACCAGGAATCTCGACGTGCACGTGGTGGCGCCCGAGGAGATTCCCATGCAGCGCGTGCTCGGGGCCGAGCTGGGCCGCTTCGTGCGCGAGGTGCACGAGCAGCATGGCGTGCAGTTCCACCTGGGACAGACCGTCACGTCGATCACCGGGCAGACCGTCACGCTGAAGAACGGGACCACGCTCGATGCCGATCTCGTGGTCGTGGGCATCGGCGTCCGCCCGCACCTGGATCTGGCCGAGCAGGCGGGATTGCGGACCGATCGCGGCGTGCTGGTGGATGAATACTTGCGCACGAGCAGTCCCCACATCTGGGCCGCCGGCGACATCGCGCGCTGGCCGGACCGCTACAGCGGAGCTTCGATACGGGTCGAGCACTGGGTCGTGGCCGAGCAGCAGGGTCAAGCCGCCGCACGAAACATGTTGGGCCTCAACCAGCCGTACGCCGCCGTCCCGTTTTTCTGGAGCGCGCATTATGACGTGACGATCGCCTACGTGGGGGCGGCCCCGGAATGGGGTGAGGTCCGCGTGATCGGCAGCATCCCGGACCGCGATTGTCTCGTGGCCTATCGCAAGAACGGCAAGACCCTGGCGGTGGCGTCCGTGAACAGAGATGCCGAGTCCCTGCGGGTGCAGGAGGCCATGGAGCGCGGCGATGCCGCTGCCGTGGAAGCCTGTCTCCGGCCGCGATAACAAAAATCTTTCGCTTCCTCATCTCTCCCACCCTGCTTCGATTCAGCGCCCTCTTTGAACTGGATCGTGCACTATCGCTTCCTTTATAGTTCAGTCTCCACGTTATCTGGGCAACCATGCCATTTCTGCCTTCTCAGCGCCCGGCCGTGAACGTGGTCGTCATGGCGCTCGTGACCGGCGCCTATTTCCTGGCTGGAAAGATCGGCCTCGGCTTCGCTTCCGTGCATGCGAGCGCATCGCCGGTCTGGGCTCCCGCCGGGATCGCGATTGCGCTGCTGCTGATGCTCGGAACTTCCATTTGGCCGGCGATCCTGGCCGGGGCCTTTCTGGTCAACATCAGCACCACGGGAGGGATCCTCACCTCCGGCAGCATCGCAGTCGGCAATACGGTCGAAGGGCTGCTGGGCGCATGGCTCTTGCAAAGGTTTGCGCATGGCGTGCATGCGTTTGAATCTCCGCCGGATATTCTGAAGTCCGCCCTTCTTGCCGGATTCCTGAGTCCGACCGTCAGCGCCACGATCGGGGTCATCAGCCTCGTGCTGGGCCAGCATGCGTCGACGGAACAATTCGTCCTCATTTGGCTCACGTGGTGGATGGGCGACGCGACCGGCATTCTGATCGTCACGCCCGCGATCCTGCTCTGGGCCCAACATCCTCGTGTCGAATGGAACCGCCGTCAACGGCTCGAGCTGGCCCTCTTGCTCTTCGTGCTCCTCGTGACCTGCGCCGTGATCTTCGGTCCGCTGATGAACACGGGACACAAGTATCCGCTGCAGTTCCTGCTCGTGCCCATCATGATTTGGGCGGCCTTCCACTTCAGCCCGCGAGAGACGGCCACGCTCACGGTCCTCTTGGCGGGATGGGCCACGTTCGGCACGATTCACGGCCGCGGCCCCTTCGCCAGCGATTCCGAAAATGAAGCGCTCTTGCTCGGTCAAGCCTTCCTCGCGGTGAATTCGCTCATGGCGTTGGCCCTGGCCGCGGCCGTGCAGGAGAGAAGGGACGTGGAAGCGCGGTTCCTCGACACGGCCGAACGGTTGGTGAACAAGCGGACGCAAGAGCTGCTGCACACCCAGGCCCGCTTGCGCACCATGGCGCAGAAGCTCACCTTGACCGAACAGCGCGAGCGCAAACGCATGGCCGGAGAGCTGCACGACTATCTCGCCCAGCTGCTCGTGATCGGCAAGATGAAGCTGGCGAACATGCACGCACACATCCCGAGCATCGGCGGTCCCGCGGCGAAACTGTTTCAAGAGATCGACGACACGTTCAGCAAAGCCCTCGACTACACGCGGACGCTGATGGCGGAGTTGAGCCCGCCGGTGTTGCATGAGTTGGGGCTGCCGGCGGCGCTCCAATGGCTGGCCGAGCAGATGAAGAAGGATCGCCTCACGGTGGAAGTCCGGCTCGGAACATCCAAGGTGCCGTTAGCGGAACATCAAGCGATCTTGTTGTTCCATTCGATTCGCGAGCTGCTGCTCAATGTCACCAAACATGCCGGGACGAACCAGGCCCTCTTGACGCTCGACGTCGCGGATAGGCTCTTGACGATTTCCGTCCAGGATCAGGGAAAGGGGTTCAACACCGACAGCCTCACCCCCACGCAGCCGGGGCATCAATTCGGACTGTTCAGCGTCAAAGAGCGCATGGAGGAACTTGGAGGATGGCTGCGAGTCGAGAGCGCTCCGGGATTGGGCACGACCGTCACGTTGGGCCTGCCAGTCACCCTGGCAGTGGCCGCTCCGGAGACACCGGAAGACGAGAGGCAGGCTGCTCCGCCGTCAGCGAAGGCGGCCGGCGTGCGCCGCCTGTTGCTCGTGGACGATCATGCCATGGTTCGCCAAGGGCTTCGAGCCATCCTGGACCAGTACCCTGATTTGTTCATCATCGGGGAAGCGGCAGATGGCCGGGAAGCGCTCTCGATCGCAACGAAGCGGGCACCGGACGTCGTCATCATGGACGTCAACATGCCCCGCATGGACGGCATCGAAGCCACCGAACGGATCAAGAAGGAACACCCTCAGACCGTCATTATTGCGGTCTCCGTCAACGATACGCCGCACGTCCGTGAATCGATGCGCAAGGCCGGCGCATCGGCCTTCGTGTCCAAAGAGGAAGCCGGTGAACGACTCTACGAAACGATCATCGCCCTTACATCCGCAACCACGCGCGAGCCTCTTCCGACGACTCAGACTGAATGAAATTGTTAGACACAAACTCTTTCTCGAATGTGCCGACCCCGCCGAGGTCGAACGCCGCTTGCATACTGAGGTGTTTGTGACCCGCTTCGAAGCAGCCCATGGGTAAGCTTCGCGTCCTCTCATAACCATAATCCCTGTTACGACTTCTTTCGGTACACGTTGAGCCCGACTTTCTCCTCCCGGTTCGGAATCGTCACATTCCCCTCCGTGGACGCGATAATGATGGTTTTGCCGGAGGCGGAAGGTCCAAATTCCTTCGAGAGATCAACTTTAATGGTCAGCATCGTCCCATCAACGGTCATTTCAACATTCTTCATGATGGCGTCCTCTCAGTGATGTGGCTTGTGTGATCGTCTTCGTCGGCCTTGGCGAATACACGTCGCAGGGCGCATGGCGCAACGTCTATGGTGGATAGCGCTGGGAAATTCAATGGGACGCGGTCGAGCCATGGCACGAAAAAGTCTATGAGGGATAACGTTTGAATGCAAGACCTGCGGAATACTACAAGGATAGTTTTCAGCGTAGCTTCCGATAGACCTCTCGTCTATGGCGGATGTAGTGAATCGTAATCTTGGCAAGCTCACGGTCGACTTCGTAGACAACACGATAGTTTCCGACGCGAAGCCGATAGAGCCGCTCCGCACCGGGGAGTTTGACGGACTGAGGAGGGAATGGATCACTTGGTAAACGGTCGATTCGACGAGAAGGCGGGAAGCTACTGTATGGGGGATGGAGTGGAGATCGCTTTCGACCGATGGCTTGTAACAAAGGCTATAAATGGCCACGCTGTCGCAGCCGCTTTCTTATTGCATCAGCGCCGACTGATCCTTCTTGCCGTCGTTCTGCCGCGATCGCCAGATCGTGAAGATCTTCCATCAGCTGCGAGTACCGCCTAAGGGACAGGACCACTCCCGTCCTTTTTCCCGCACGGTTCGTCACGTAACGTCCCTTCGTAGGAGTTGTCTTCGAAGATCGTTTCACAAGCATGGACAATCACCCTCCACGGACTCACTATCAGCCAAATTCCTGGCGTGAGTATATCAGACTTGGCTCCTTAAACGCATACGGATCCGTCGAGAGAAACTCTTTTCAGGCCGGTAAATGGCGGTATTTTGCCATGTGTCACTCGTGAAGATGCCCGCCGCTCTTTTCTGTGCAGTGAAAACAGACTCCCGGTACTTTTTCGGGTTCTGTACGGCTTGGGGGTTTCTAAGGCCATTGCAGATCTTCCGAACGAGACAATCGTTGACCTCTCGATGACTATCCGCATTGTGGATCGAGCCGCTCGCGGCTCTTCTTAACCGTGATCGTCCTCGCAAAGGCTTGTGTGCCAGCGAGGGATAGCGGTACGTTTATCGAATGGCACAGACTGTCGACATCAAAGCCGTCCGATCGGACTGGCAGTCGAGAGGATTCAGCTGCGACGTGTGGACAGACCCGCCCGGCCAGGTCTGGGAGGACTATCGGCACTCGGTCGATGAAGTGGTCATGGTCTTGGAAGGAGACGTCGAGTTCGACGTCGCCGGCGAGATAATACGGCCGGAACCAGGCGTTGAAGTATTCATTCCAGCCGGCGCGGTGCATACCGTGCGGAACCTCGGCGCCACTACATCGCGATGGCTGTACGGCTATAAAAGATAGCGGTGCGGGATCGTCAAGGTCATCGGGACGCAACCATCGATGTCTTGCCGTCCTGCAGCGCCAGCGATCTCAAGGTTTGTCCGGCGAGCGCCCGCTCGACCGCCTCATCACGCTGGTGCAGCGCGTCGGAGATCGGATCGGCGGTCTCGAAAGGAACGGGGACCGCGCTGAGGGTCCCTTCTCTGGCCGCGTCCAGCACTTCCTTCAACGAG
The DNA here is from genome assembly GCA_035328385.1 of Nitrospira sp. GTDB lineage: Bacteria > Nitrospirota > Nitrospiria > Nitrospirales > Nitrospiraceae > Nitrospira_C. Next base: position 5,876 of record DAOLIU010000147.1, read on the forward strand.
ATCAACTCGGGCGGCCTGATCAGACTGATGCCTTCCGGTTCGTTCAGCCTCGCGACAAATCCGCGCTCGACCAGTTCCTCCACCTGTTCTTCGATCAGCGAAGCGGGAAGATTCAGTTCGACCGCCAGCTGCGGCGGAGTCAGCGGGCGATCCCCTTTGAGATAGCGTTGCGTCAGGAGCAGCAGCACCCGCAAGACCAGTCGTTCCCGGAACGCCGGGGTGCCTCGTTGCCAAAGCAACCGCGACAAATAGGCGCTGGGGTGTTGATGGAAAAACGAGAGTTGTGCGCCGATGAGCACGATCAGCCATGCGGCGTAGAGCCAGAGCAGGAACAGGATCAATCCGGCAAAGCCGGAATAGATGGCGTTGTACTTGGTGGACGCCGCGATAAATTTGGCAAAGGCTTCGCCCGCGATGCCCCATAAGATGGCGGCGGAGACGCCGCCGACCAGTGCCGAGCCTGTTTGCACGTAGGTATTGGGAATGAATTTGTAGAAAAAGGTGAACACGCCGCACAGCACGAGAAAAGGCACCAGCTCGGCGGCCCAGAACAGCAGCGATCCAAAGGGTTCAATCTCCAGCAGCCGCTGCACCACGGTATGGCTCTGCAAGGAAGCCAGGACGCCGAACGCCGTGAAGACCAGCACCGGACCGACCAAGACCGCGCTCAAGTAATCGGTGAACTTCCGTCCCCATGAGCGCCCCTGGCGTACCATCCATATCGCATTCAATGCCTGCTCGATCTTGTCGATCAGCGAATAGGTCGTGTAAAAAAGGCCGGCCACGCCGACCGCCCCCAGGACGCCGATTTTCAGGTTGTCCACAAAGTCGATGATCGTAGCGGTAATCTCGAGGCTCTTCGGGCCCAGAGGTTCCAGTGCCTTGGCCAGCAGCGGTTCGATTTGATGGTGGACGTCGAAAGCCTTCAAGACCGAAAACATGACGGCGAGAAATGGGACGAGTGAAAGGAGGGTGGTGAAGACCAATCCGGCCGCTCGGGCGTCGAGCAACCGGTGGCGGAATTCAAGAGCGACCGCGATCGCCAGGCGAAGCGCCTGCATGCCCGCGCGCCGGAGGGGCGGAACAGAGGCCAGGTCCGTGGTCCAGAGGTCCTGCTTCGCAAACTGTGTGATGCGCGCCGCGCTGCCCATGGTCGATCCATCCTCGGAGGTGCGGCACACTCTACCGCGAATCGCCCTGTTTGTGAACGGTTCCACCAATCCGAAATTCCAAATCTCAAATGCGAAACCAGAAGCTGGAAGACCCAAATACCAAAACTCCAATCACAAAAACCGCCCCTCTTCTTCTCGGCTTGGGAATTGCGTCATTCCCGCGAAGCGGGAATCCAGGTTCATCTTCAAAGCATCCCTTCCCACAGGTCGTGCCACTGTGGATCATGCTTTCACGTCGGCGAGGCGACGGACAATTTCGATTGGCGCTTGGACGAACACACGCGCTGAACCCGTAGCAGAGAAATGCGCCCTGCATGTGGGAAAAGGAAAATGAACGGATCCAATGTATCTATAGGGATCTATTTGGCGGATTCTTGCTTGGAGAGAGGATTCCTCGGAACGGTCACGTCGGTTGCACGATAGTCAC
>DAOLIU010000148.1:0-7412 GCA_035328385.1 Nitrospira sp.
CTGCCAATCCGATCCAGGGGAGACGGGCGCCCCTTCCGTTTCCGGCATGGCGAGACCGGCGCGGTGGGCCAAGACGGCGGAGCCGAGAGCCAGGCCGGTTCGAATCAGGAAGCGTCGACGATCGATTATGGCCATGAGAGCCTCCCTTAAGCGGCAAAGATTCTGTATCACCCTACTGCGATGACAGGAGGCTGAGCAAGGCCCGCCAGCCGCCAAAAGAGGATCCGAATGAAAGAAGAGACGGAAAGCGGAAGGACGATTGCACAACGTAAACGACGCCGGCAGCACCGGACAGACAGGTACAGAAGCAGTTGACCCGTCAGTATTGATCCATCGGCGGGCAGGTGCAGATAAGATGCCGATCCCCATAGGCCTCATCGATCCGACCTACGTGCGGCCAGAACTTTCGGTCCCGAACCCACGGAGCAGGATAGGCCGCTTGCTCACGGCTGTAGGGACGATCCCATGTAGAGGCCGTAACCACAGGGGCCGTATGCGGGGCATTCTTCAGGAGGTTGTGCGCGCGGGGCTGGCGACCGTCGATGACATCTTGAATCTCGGCGCGAATGAGGATCATCGCATCGCAAAACCGATCGAGCTCGGCTTTCGATTCGCTCTCCGTCGGCTCGATCATCAGGGTGCCGGCCACGGGAAAGGACACGGTCGGTGCGTGGAACCCGTAATCCATCAAGCGCTTGGCCACGTCCATGGCTTCAATCCCGGCGCTGTCCTTGAACTGACGGAGATCCAGGATGAATTCATGCGCGACGAGTCCGGACGCACCCGTGTACAGGATCGGATAGTACTTCTCCAACCGCTTGGCCATGTAATTGGCGTTCAACATCGCGACCTGCGTGGCTTTGGTGAGACCGTCGCGCCCCATTAGAGCGATGTAGGTCCAGGAGATTGTCAGGATGCTGGGGCTTCCGTACGGAGCAGCCGATACGGGACCGATCGACTGGGGACCTCCCAACTTCGTGACCGGATGTCCGGGCAGAAATGGGGCAAGATGCCGCGCCACGCCGATGGGCCCCATGCCGGGACCGCCGCCGCCATGGGGAATGCAAAAGGTCTTGTGGAGATTGAGATGGCAGACGTCCGCGCCGATGTCACCCGGCCGGCAGAGCCCCACCTGAGCGTTCATGTTGGCCCCGTCCATATATACCTGGCCGCCGTGCGTGTGGACGATCTGGCAGATTCGACGGACCGCCGGTTCGAACACTCCGTGGGTAGACGGATACGTCAACATCAATGCCGCCAAACGCTCGCGATGCTGGACCGCCTTTGCTTCCAGATCCGTCAGATCGACGTTCCCCTGTTTGTCGCACGCGACCGGCACCACCGTGAATCCCACCATAGCCGCGCTGGCCGGATTCGTTCCGTGCGCGGAGACCGGGATCAGACATACGTCGCGATGAAATTCTCCAAGACTTCGATGGTAGGCTCTGATCACCATCAGGCCGGAATATTCCCCTTGCGAGCCGGCGTTCGGCTGCAGCGACACCGCGGAGAATCCCGTGATCTCGGCCAGCCAACCCTCCAGCTGGCGGAAGAGTTCCTGATAGCCTTTCGACTGCTCCGCGGGTGCGAATGGATGCATGCGGGAGAATTCCGGCCACGTCACCGGCAGCATTTCGGTCGTGGCGTTGAGTTTCATCGTGCAGGATCCCAGCGGGATCATGGAATGAGTCAGCGACAAATCCCGAGACTGCAGGCGGTGCAGATAACGCAGCATCTCATGTTCGGCATGGTATCGGTTGAATACTTCATGCGTCAGATAGGGGGTCGTACGCGCCAAGTTGGCCGGAAACGACGCCACCGCGTTTTCCGCCAGTTCTTGGATGGCAAACGGCAGCCGCTCATGTCCCGCAAAAATTTCCATAAGGCGGCGGACTTCGCCCTCCGTGCTCATTTCATCCAGCGAAACCCCGAGGGAATCGTCTTCGTACCGCCGCAAATTGATGCGTTGTTCGTCGGCCCGAAGGACCACCTGATCCGCCTGCGCTTTCGTCGTTCGTACCCGGAGCGTATCGAAGAAGACCTCGGTGCCGATCTCGAAGTCCAAGCGCCGCAGGCCGGCGGCCAGGACCGTTGTTAGACCGTGAACGCGCTCGGCGATGCGGCGCACACCTTCCGGGCCGTGATAGACCGCGTACATGCCCGCCATGATGGCCAGGAGCACCTGCGCGGTGCAGATATTGCTGGTCGCTTTTTCCCGGCGAATGTGTTGTTCACGTGTCTGGAGCGACAGCCGATAGGCCACATGTCCGTCTCGATCTTTTGAGACCCCCACGATTCGGCCGGGCATCTGCCGCTTGTATTCGTCCTTGGCCGCCAGAAAGGCCGCATGAGGTCCGCCGAATCCCAGCGGCACGCCGAACCGTTGGCAGGATCCCACGGCGATGTCCGCCCCGAATTCCCCTGGCGGCCGCAGCAACGAAAGGGCCAGAAGGTCCGTGGCGACGACCACGAGCATGCCGGCTTCGTGCGCCCGGGTCACGACGTCGCGGTAGTCCCCCACATACCCGTCGGTGGCGGGATATTGCAGGAGAATGCCGGCGAACTTTTCCTTGGCGAACTCGCCGGCGCTCGTCCGTCCTACATGAAGCGCGATTCCCAACGGTTCGGCCCTGGTCTGCATGACGGCGATCGTCTGCGGATGGCAGTCCTGTGAGACGAAAAATCCTTGTCGTTCCCGTCCGCTGCTCCGCACGATGGCCATGCACATGGCCATCGCTTCGGCCGCCGCCGTGGCCTCATCCAGCAGGGACGCATTGGCCAACGGCAGGCCGGTCAGATCGGCCACCATCGTCTGAAAATTAACCAGCGCCTCCAGCCGTCCCTGCGCAATCTCGGCCTGATACGGCGTGTACTGCGTATACCACCCGGGATTCTCCAAAATATTCCGCTGGATGACGCCGGGCGTCGCGCAGTCGTAGTACCCCATGCCGATCAACGACCGGTATACTCGGTTTTCCGCGGCCAGTTCTTGCAGATCCTGGAGGGCCGCCCGCTCACCCCGATGCGACGGCAAGTCCAACCCCTGGTTGAGCTGAATATCACCGGGGACGATGCTCTCGCTGAGGGCGCGGAGCGATTGATGGCCGAGCAACGCGAGCATTTCGCGGATATCGGCTTCCGTCGGGCCGAGGTGCCGGTGGATAAACGTATCGGTCGATTTCAAAAATTCTTGTTCGGACATGGAAGTGATTCGCCCTTTTTGAGAGACTCGTTGCGGTTCGGGACGTACGGAATGAGATTATCACGGCGCCCCCCGCTTCTCCAAGTGTTGAATCAGGGCCGTTCCACGCCCGAGATCGCGAACGGCAGGTTTTGCTATAATCCGATGTCACAGCCATGCGTATTTTAGTCATCGAAGATGAAACCAAGGTCGGCTGCTTCATCAAGCGCGCGCTCGAGGAGGAAAGCTACGCGGTCGATCTGTGCGAGGACGGAGCCAAGGGCCTCGAGATGGCGCTGGGGACGAGTTATGACACCATTATCGTCGACTTGATGCTCCCCTCGTTGTCCGGACTGGACATCCTGAGGGCCGTCCGCCGCGAACGGATCCAGACGCCCATCCTCATCCTGACCGCGCAATCCCAAGTCGATCAGCGCGTGAAAGGCCTCGACGCCGGCGCCGACGATTACCTGACCAAGCCCTTTGCGATCGACGAACTGCTTGCGAGAATCCGCGCGCTGCTCCGGCGGGGTGCCACGGACAGCCCCGGGGTCTTGCAGGTCGACGACCTGGTCCTGAACCCGGCGACGCGTGAGGTCACCAGGGGAGGACAACGCATCGACTTGACCCTCAAGGAATATGCGCTGCTCGAATATCTCATGCGGCACGGCGGCCGCGTCCTCACCCGTCCGATGATCTCCGAGCACGTCTGGAATCAGGATTTCGATACGTTTACCAACGTCATCGACGTCTATGTGAATTATTTGCGGAACAAGATCGACCGGGGACGCACCAAGAAGCTCATTCACACCATCCGGGGCAGCGGCTACATGCTCAAAGCCGACTAGGCCATGGGTGGTGCGCCGACCTGTTCGCAAGTCCCTGGGCAGCAAGCCGTAATTCTTTTTCCCTCCGCCTTCGTGCATATGACGGCAACCACGACCTTACCGCGCGGCGCGCCGCCGGTCGAACGCGCCCGTGCTCGGACAAGCCCCCCGGCTGCTCCCAGGGGAATCCGCTGATGCCGCTGCGGCTTCGCCTCACCCTGTGGTACGGCAGCGCCTTGGCGCTCGTGCTCATCATCTTCTCGACCGTGCTGTACCTGGTCACAGCCCGCAACCTCCGAGACTCCGTCGACCAGTCGCTGGAAGAAACCGCGGTGGCGGCGGTGCGATCGCTGGAAGAGCGCGGGTTTCTTCCGCTGGTCAACGAAGAAGAGCTGATGTCGCAGTTCCCCGAACTGGCGCGCATCGACAAGTTCTTCCAGATCTTCAGCCCGTCCGGCACCATCACCATCCGCTCCCCGAACGTGAAGCAGCACGAGTTGCCCTTGAGCCGCCAGGCCTTGGAAGTGGCCTTTTCAGGACGGACGATTTTCGAGTCCGCCAAGTATCCCAAGGAACCTCCGCTGCGCCTGATCTCCGTCCCGATCATCTATCGCGGCAATCTGCTCTATATCGTGCAGGTCGGGACCTCGATGGAATCGGTCGAACAGACTCTCAACCGGCTGTTGCTCGTGCTGTTGGTCACGACGCCCGTCGCCCTGACCGTGTCGCTTGCCGGGGGCTGGTTCCTGGCGGGGCGGGCTCTCCGGCCGGTCGACGCCATTACGTTGGCCGCACAGCGGATCGCCGGCGGCGATCTCACCCAACGGCTGAACGTTCCCGCGTCGGCCGACGAGATCGGCCGGCTGGCCGCCACCTTCAACAACATGATCGCGCGGCTGGAAACGTCCTTCCGACAGATCCGCCAATTCAGCAGCGACGCGTCACACGAACTGCGAACGCCTTTGACGGTCATGAAGGGTGAAACGGAACTGGCCTTGAGGCGGCCCCGCGAAGCGGCGGACTATACCGTCGTGTTAGAAAGCAACTTGGAAGAGATCGACCGCATGACCCGTATCGTCGATGAACTGCTGTTTCTTTCCAGAGCCGACATGGGCGAAGTCAAGATGGAATACCTGGCGGTCAACCTCGAAGTCCTGCTCGAGGACATCTCCAGGCAGGCCTCCCTGTTGGGGCAGGAACGGGACGTTCAGGTGGTCCTCGGATCCGTAACGCCCATCGTCGTGCGCGGGGATGAGTTGCGTCTGCGCGAATTGTTCCTGAACCTGGTGGACAATGCGGTGAAGTACTCCCGAAGGGGCGGGACAGTCGAGGTGACGATGACCGCGGTGCCCGGATTTGCCAAAATCGCCGTCACCGACCACGGTATCGGCATCGCTCCCGGCGATCTCAATCGGATTTTCGACCGGTTCTATCGCACTGACGACGCGCGCGCGCACACCAAGAAGGGCACGGGCCTGGGCCTGTCGATTTGCGCCTGGATTGCCGAGTCGCATCACGGTCGCATCGAAGTGCAGAGCGAATTCGGCAAGGGGTCCACCTTCACCGTCCTGCTGCCTTTCGCTTAACGCCTTTTAATTCCCTCCTAATCCGCTTCTCATTGCCGGTTGTTACTGTCTTCCTGCGCGTCAACATCTTCCGGTCATTATCAGCAAGGAGGTCGTTATGTCGTCGTTTCATGTACTCGGCAGGAAAGCCGGTCTTGCAGTCGCTGTCGTTGCGCTCGGCGCCACCCTGCTCCTGGGCGCCCAGCCGTTCATGGCTTCCCACGCATCGGAATCGCCGGGCGCTGCGCCGGTGGCGGCGGCAGTTCCCGTCGCGGTTCCCGCCGCCGGATTCACGGACGTCGCCAAGGCCGTGACTCCCGCCGTCGTGAACATTACGACGGTCCTGACGGAGAAGAGCGGGGACGGCAGGAACGTCCCGGATGAATTGCGCGAGCGAATGGATGAATTCTTCGGCGGGCCGTTCGGCCCGCGCGGATTCCGCGGACCTCAAGGCCCGCCGGAACCCCGCGGACATCGCGGAGGCGGACAGGGCTCGGGGGTCATCGTTTCAGCCGACGGCTATATTCTGACCAACAATCACGTAATCGACGGAGCGCGGGAAGTCACCGTGACTCTGCCGGACAAGCGTGAATTCACAGGCAAGATCGTCGGGACCGATCCGAAGACGGACCTCGCGGTCGTCAAGATCGACGCGCAGAACCTGCCGACCGTCATCTGGGGAGATGCCTCGAAGCTGCAAGTCGGCGAGTATGTACTGGCCGTGGGGAATCCCTTCGGCCTCAACTCCACCGTCACGCTCGGCATCGTCAGTGCCTTGGGGCGAGGCCGCATGGGGATCACTCAATACGAGGATTTCATCCAGACCGACGCCGCAATCAATCCGGGTAATTCCGGCGGCGCGCTCGTCAACACCAAGGGCGAACTCGTCGGGATCAACACCGCGATCTTTTCCCAGACAGGCGGCTATCAAGGCGTGGGTTTCGCCGTCCCGACCAGCATGAGCAAACCGATTTACGACAGCCTGGTCAAAAACGGCAAAGTCGTGCGCGGGTTTCTCGGGATCGGCATCCAGGATCTGAATGGCGACTTGGCTAAATCTTTTGGCATCAAGGACGTCAAGGGCGCGTTGGTCAGCGACGTGAGAGAGGACAGCCCCGCCGACCGCGGAGGCCTCAAGCAAGGCGACGTGATCGTTTCTTATCAGGGGTCGCCGGTGGAAGACGCCGTGGCCTTGCAACGAATGGTCACGAGAACAGCGGTGGGCGCCAAGACCACGCTCAAACTTGTCCGCGACGGCCATGAGCGGGAGGTGACGGTCACGATCGGGGAGCAACCTGACACGTCGAAGGTCGCCAAAGCCGAAGCCGTCGAGAAGGATTATGCCTTGGCCGGCTTGGCCGTGCAGGATCTGGACAGGGACACGGCCAGAGACTTGGGCCTGAAGGGTCAGCCTGAGGGTGTGGTGGTGACCGGCGTCGCGCCGGACAGCGGCGCGGACAAGGCGGGTTTGATGCCGGGCGACGTGATTCGGGAAATCAACCGTCAGCCGGTGAAGTCGGTGAAGGAGTTCGAGAAAGTCTCCTCCATCGTCAAGAAAGGCGACAATATTCTGATTCTGATCAATCGCCGCGGCAACGCTTTGTTTCTGAGCGCCAAGGTGTGAGAGCACGGTTGGCACGGGGCATGCCGCCAGCGGCTGCCCCGTCTAGCATAGTGCAGGGAGCGGTCGCCGGAGACGATCAATCGGCGACGATGTGCCCGACGAGATCGTAGATGCCCGAATCGGTGATCTCGACTTTGACCCTGTCGCCGGCCGCGGCGATCCCGTCATTGATGTAGACGACCCCGTCGATCTCCGGAGCCAATCCCTGGTGGCGG
>DAOLIU010000149.1:0-7408 GCA_035328385.1 Nitrospira sp.
GACGCTGTGTCCGTCTACGCCAAGGCGATATGGCGGCCGAGACGGTCTACTCGGAAGATATTCCCGCCGTTGCCCGCCGATGGCAAGAACAGGGTGCCGGCGTCATCCACGTCGTGGATCTGAATGGCGCCGTCGATGGAGAGCCGAGAAATCTTCCGCAGATCGAGCAGGTGATACGGCACGTCGATGTCAGGGTGCAAGTGGGCGGCGGCATCCGGAACATTGAGACCGTGCGCAGATATCTGACGGCCGGCGTGTCGCGCGTCGTGCTTGGCACTGCCGCGCTCACGGATCGTGCTTTTCTCGAGCAGGCCTGCAGGGAGTTCCCCCGGCGGATCCTTCTCGGACTCGATGCACGGGACGGTAAGGTGGCCATCAAGGGATGGACGGCCGTTTCCGATCGTCTGGCCGTGGATGTGCTCAAGGACGTGTCGGGCTGCGAAATCGGCGCCGTGATCTATACGGATATCGCCCGCGACGGGATGTTGGCCGGGCCCAATATACGGGCACTGCAGGAGGTCGTTGATCGGTCCTCCTTTCCTGTCATCGCGTCCGGCGGGATCTCCAAACTCGAGGATCTCCGGGCGGTCGAAACCCTGGGACCGCGCATCGAGGGAGCGATCGTCGGGAAAGCTCTCTACGACGGCAAGCTCGATCTTCGTTCCGCCATCGCCGCGACGGCAAAGACCGGCCAAGATCGACGCTGACGTGCCCGGCATGGTTGGCTTCGGAAGGATAGTCGGAGCGGTATGTTGACCAAGCGCATCATTCCCTGTCTCGACGTCAAGGATGGGCGCGTCGTCAAGGGTGTCAGTTTCGTCGACCTCCGCGATGCCGGGAATCCGGTTGAAGCGGCGGCCGTCTATGATCGTGAAGGTGCCGATGAACTCTGTTTTCTCGATATCACGGCATCGCACGAAAACCGGAAGACGATTCTCGATGTCGTGGAGCGCACTGCCGCCCGGGTCTTCATGCCGGTGACGGTGGGAGGCGGTGTCCGGACAATCGACGATATCCGGGCGTTGTTGAACGCGGGGGCAGACAAGGTCAGCATCAACACGGCGGCAGTGCAACGGCCGGAATTCGTGAAGGAGGCCGCGCAACGGTTCGGGACGCAGTGCATCGTCGTGGCGATCGATGCGAAACGCCATCATGAAGGCACTCGTTGGGGAGTGTTCACGCACGGCGGTCGAAACGCCACGGCGCTCGACGCAGTCGAATGGGCCAAGCAGATGGAAGACTACGGAGCCGGGGAAATTCTGTTGACCAGTATGGATCAGGACGGGCGGCAAAGCGGATATGACCTGGGATTGACCGCGGCGGTCTCCGGGACCGTGTCCATTCCCGTGATCGCGTCCGGCGGCGTCGGGACGCTGGAGCACCTCTACGAGGGGTTCGTCGGGGGCAAAGCGGATGCGGTGCTGGCCGCGTCGATCTTTCACTTTCGGACGTTCACGATCCCGCAAGCCAAGGCGTTCTTGCGAGACCGAGGCGTTCCCGTACGGATCACTCAGGAGCTGGAAGGCGGACGGTGATGGATGGCTCCTCGACCACGGGATTGAAGTTGGATGAGCAGGGTTTGCTTCCGGCCGTCATTCAGGACTGGTTGGACGGAACGGTGCTCATGTTGGGCTATATGAATCGAGAGGCGATTGGGAAGACGATCGCGACGCGGTCGGTCCATTTCTGGAGCCGGTCCCGACGGTCATTGTGGGAGAAGGGCGAAACTTCCGGGCATAAACTGATCGTGAAGGATCTGTTTATCGACTGTGACCGGGACACGATTTTGGTCAAGGCGGAACAGGTCGGGCCCACGTGTCACACGGGAGAGCGGGCCTGTTTTTTTTCCAGGCTCGACGCGCAGGGACGTCCTCAAGAAGAGAGGACGTTGGAAGCATCAGGCGGGATTTTGGACGCGGTGTTACGGACCATCAGGGAGCGCCGTGCCCATCCGCAAGCGGGTTCTTACACCTCGAAGCTGTTTGAAGGGGGGCACGACAAGATTTTGAAGAAAGTCGCGGAAGAAGCGGGCGAGGTGCTCATTGCGGCCAAGGGGGGCAAGAAGGAAGAGATCATTTACGAGACGGCGGATTTGTTCTTTCATACGTTGATGGTCCTGGGCTATCACGACATCGCGCTGCAGGAAATTTTGGTAGAACTGGGGAGGCGTTTTGGCAAGTCGGGACTTCGAACGACGAATTCAGGAGGAGCCGAGCATGGGTGATTGTCTTTTTTGCAAGATCGTCGAGAAAAAGATTCCGGCAGCGGTGGTACATGAAGACGATCATACCTTGGCCTTCGACGACATCAATCCGCAGGCTCCCGTCCATACGCTGGTGATTCCAAAACGGCACGTCGATTCGGTTCATGCCCTCGACGCGAGGGACGAGGCGTTGCTCGGAAGGCTCTTGCTGAGTTGTAATCAGGTCGCTAGGCTGAAAGGGTTGACCGAAGCCGGGTTCCGACTCGTTGCCAATACGGGCAGAGACGGCGGTCAGACTGTGCCGCATCTTCATTTTCATGTCATGGGTGGGCGACACATGGCCTGGCCACCCGGTTGATCACCAGTTGGCATAACTCGACATGATAATGATAACGTTGGTTGAAATGAGGTAAGGAAGAGATGCGTACTTCTTGCTTCTCCCGACATTGACAGATTTCCTTCCCGTCTGTTAGGGTAACCGGTCAATTTTTTCGATCACTTACGTTCAAACGACCTGCCGGTTTTTGAGGCAGGAAACAGGAGCCGCGACTCCCGTGGGCCGAGGCCTGATTTCTGAGGACATCATCAATCAAATCAGGGACCGGGTCGACATCACGGAGATTGTCGGGCAGCACGTGAGCTTGGTCAGGACCGGCCAGAATTTGAAGGGGTTGTGCCCCTTTCATCAGGAAAAGACTCCCTCGTTCACGGTCAGCTCTTCCAAACAAATTTTTCATTGCTTCGGCTGTGGTGCCGGAGGCCACGTGTTTGCTTTTTTGACCCGCATTACCGGCGCGAGTTTTCCCGAAGTCGTTCGAGACCTGGGACGCAAGGTTGGCATCGACGTTCCGGATACCGCGCATTCGGGCCCGTCCCAGGCCCAAACCGGCCGACTCGAGTTGCTGAACCGAAGCGCTGCCGAATGGTTTCGGCGGAACCTTCGTGATAACCGTCTTGGCACGGAGGCTCGCGAGTATCTTCGCACGCGAGGGATTGAGCAACCCACGATCGATCGTTTCGGGATCGGCGTGGCGCCGGGAGAATGGGACGGTCTGCTCAAGGCTTTGACCAAGGAAGGATTTCAACAGGCCGAACTCGCCGCCGCCGGATTGGTCATTGCGCGCGACAATGGGTCGGGGTTTTACGACCGCTTCCGTGCACGCGTGATGTTTACGATTTCCGATCTGCGCAAACGCATCGTGGGATTTGGAGGCCGGGTCCTTGGCGAGGGAACCCCAAAATACTTGAATTCTCCGGACACCCCGTTGTTCAAGAAGGGGCATACGCTGTTTGCTTTGGATCTGGCGCGCGAAGCCATCACCCGGACCAAAACGGTCATCGTGGTCGAAGGGTATTTCGATGCCATCGCGTTGCATCAGGCGGGGCTGACTCATACCGTGGCTACCTTGGGAACCGCCCTGACGATCGATCATATTCACGTGTTACGCCGGTTTGCCTCGAACGTCGTGCTGCTCTTTGATCCCGATCCGGCCGGTGTCCGCGCCGCCCTGCGCGGACTCGATCTCTTCGTGAACAGCGGGCTCGGCGTCAAGGTCGTATCGCTTCCCGTAGGCGATGATCCGGACACGTTCGTCAGATCCTTCGGTCCGGAGGCCTTCGCGCGGTTGGAGGAACAGGCACCGAGCCTTCTGGACTTTGCATTGGAGCAGAGCCTGCAGTCCGCCCAGGGCGGCACGGTGGAAGGACGTATCCGCAGTGTGGACGAAGTGCTGCGCATTCTCCAGAAAAGCGAACATCCGATCGAACGTGAAGAACGCATGAGAATCGTGGCCGAGCGTCTCGGCATCAATCAGCAACACTTGATCGACCGATATCCCGCATTGGCATCGCAGGACAAGCGGCGGCCGCCCGGCAACAAGACGCAGGTGCGTCCCTCACCCCTCTGGAGGGGAGCGCCTGAAGAACGAGATGTGGTGTATTTGCTTCTGCAGGGCCAGCTGTCTCCCCTCGATGTGAGACGACTCCGACCGGAAACATTTACGGTACCGGCTTGTCGAACGTTGGTCGAGCGGGCGTTGACTCACGTCGGTCAAGATGGCCGGGTGGGATTGCGGCATTTGCTGGATACGGTCGTCGAGGATCCCGAGTGCGGCCCGCTGGCGACGGAACTGTCCATGCTGGAGCAGCACTTCGACGATGTGCGCGCACACTTGCAGGATTGTCTGGATCGGCTCGATCGAAAACATGCGGAATCGGCGTTGCGGGAGTTGATCGTCCGGCTTAAAGCGGCCGAGCGCGACGGACGAACGGAAGAAGCGCGGGCACTTAATGTGCAAGTCAATGAATTGCGGTTGCGGAAAGCCGGTCAGCCGCCTGTCCTGTCATTGGTCAAGGAGTAAGCATGGCGAAACAAGAATTGCTCGTAGAAGTCAAGAAACTCATTTCCATCGGAAAGGAAAAGGGATTCTTAACCTATGACGAGCTGAACAGCACGCTGCCGGCCGAGGTCGTGTCGTCGGAGCAGTTCGGCAGCATCATGACGATGTTCGGCGAAATGGACATCGAGATCGTCGACGCTCCCGAGGGCAGCGAGCGTCAGGCAAAAGGCCGCGATCGCGAGGAAGGGAACGACGAAGTCGAGGACGGCGACGGAGGCGAAGAGAACGAGAAGGAAATCGATTTGACACCGGGCGCCCTGAGCCGGACGGACGATCCGGTCCGCCTGTATTTAAAGGAGATGGGCAGTGTCGCGCTGCTGAGCCGCGAAGGGGAGATCGAAATCGCAAAACGGATCGAGGAGGGCAAGCGGGACATCGCCTTTGTCATCTACGGCATGCCCATGACCATCGAATTCATCCTCTCCCTCCGTGAACAGTTGAAGGCGGGCAAGATTGATGTTCGGGAAATCGTGCCAATCGTCGAAACGGAGGAGGATTTCGAGGAAGAAGAGGTTGAAAAGGACTATGAGGAGTTGCGGATCAAGACGCTCGACGGTTTAAACGCGGTCCGTAAGGTGTCGACGTCGTTGAAGGGCCTCTATGAAAAGGCGAGGCAGGCGGCCAAGGACCAAGCCAAACTCAAGAAGATCAAAAAACAGATCGACGCCATTCGGGAGCAGGTCGTCGACAAGATGGAGGCCGTCAATCTGCATGGTGTGCTCAAGGACCGCATGGTTCAGCGTGTCCGCGAGATGGCCATTCAGATCCGCACGGCAGAACGTGAGATCGTCAGCTGCCAGCGGCGATTGGGCGTGGGCGGTGAGGCCGGCGGAGAACTGCTGAGGAAGCTTTGTCGCGAACGTAAGGATTTCTTGGCGGTCAAACGCAAGACGGGTGTATCGGACGAAGTCTTGCAAGACGTCAAGAAAGTCTACCAAGCGGCACGGATGAAAATACGTCAGCTTGAGACCGAGGAAGCGCTTGTATCAGGCGAAGAAGTCAAGGATGCGGTCAAACACCTCGATGTGGCCGAAGAGAAAGTCAAGCGCGGCAAGGCGGAGTTGGTTGAAGCCAATCTTCGGCTGGTCGTCAGCATCGCCAAGAAGTATACGAACCGCGGGCTCCAATTTCTGGATCTGATTCAGGAAGGCAATATCGGCTTGATGAAGGCGGTGGACAAGTTTGAGTACAAGCGCGGGTATAAGTTCAGCACGTACGCCACGTGGTGGATCCGGCAGGCAATCACGCGCGCGATCGCCGATCAGGCGCGAACCATTCGGATTCCGGTGCACATGATCGAGACCATCAACAAACTGATCCGTACGTCGCGTCATTTGGTGCAGAAGCTCGGACGAGAACCGACCCCGGAGGAAATCGCCGAGCGAATGGATCTGCCGCTGGACAAAGTCCGCAAAATCCTGAAGATTGCTCGGGAGCCGATTTCACTCGAGACGCCGATCGGTGAGGAAGAGGACAGCCATCTGGGCGATTTCATCGAAGACAAGAAGGCGATCTCCCCGCTGGAGGCCGCCATCCGCTATGATCTTCAGCGTCAGATCAACAGCGCGTTGGAGACGCTGACGCCGCGCGAAGAGAAGGTGCTTAGAAAACGGTTTGGAATCGGCGAAGCGACGGACCATACTCTCGAGGAAGTCGGTCAGGATTTTGAGGTGACGAGGGAACGCATCCGCCAGATCGAGGCCAAGGCCCTGAGGAAGTTGCGCCATCCGAGTCGGAGCAAGAAATTACGGAGCTTTGTCGAAAGCTTATAGTGGTGAGGCCGTCGTTAATTTGATCTGCAATTTGACTACGACCCGGCTGCGGCCTAAAATCGAACCTTGGAGAGGCCTTCTGAGTCGCCGATGCATCGCGCAGGCCGAGCATCTCGTGGAGCATCCTGAAATCGTTCTCTCACTCCGGGGGCCTGCTTGGAATGGGCCCATAGCTCAGGTGGTTAGAGCGGCTGACTCATAATCAGCTGGTCCTAGGTTCAAGTCCTAGTGGGCCCACCACACATGATGCGGCCCGTTGTGCGCCGAGTGGTGTGACCCTGAAAGACGTGCAAAGGAGCCCGTTGAGCCAGAAATTATCCCCCCTGCTCGCTCTGCAAAAACTGGATCTCCGTATTCTGGAGATTACGGAACAGCGCCGGAAAATTCCTGAACGGTTGAATGTCGCGGAAGCACCGCTTCGCGAACACGCCCGGTTGCTTGCCGACACCAAGGCGGCGGTTGAGGGCCTCGTGAAAGAGCGCCGCTCGCACGAAAAAGATCTTGAAGCGCACGAAGCGCAGACCGAAAAGATGAAGTCGCACGCGTCCAGCTTGAAAACCAACAAGGAATATCAAGCGCACCTGTTTGAAATCGAACTGGCGAACAAGAAACGCGGGGAATTCGAGGAAAAAATCCTGATCTCGATGGACAAGCTCGATCAGCTGCAAGGGACGATCAAAGAGGTGCAGGAGAAGGTGAATGCGGCGCAGGCGGTGTTCAGCAAGGAAAAGCAGGCGCTTGATGCGGTCGATAAGGAGCTTGCCACGGAGCTGGCGCAGCTGGAGGCCGAGCAGCGTGAGGCGGCGAAGCAGATCGAACCAAACTTGCTCGCGCGCTACACGCACATCAAACAGTCCCGGAAAGACGGGGCGATTGCCGCCGTGCGTGAAGGCATGTGCGCCGGATGCCGGCTTCAGATCCCCCCGCAGTTGATTGCGCAAGTCCGACGATCCGACGACCTCCACGTGTGCCCCTATTGCCGCCGCATGCTCTATTGGGAAGGCGAGATTCCGACCGAGTCTCATTCGGCGTTG
>DAOLIU010000150.1:0-7294 GCA_035328385.1 Nitrospira sp.
CATCCGCGGGCCTGTGCCGCCGCCTGCACGGTGGCGGTTTGAATCGATTGCGGCAGGTCCTCGGGGAAAATGACCGACTGCGGCGTCAGGGCGATGGCCCGCTCGATCGCATGTTCCAACTCCCGGATGTTGCCCGGCCACCAATACCGGGTCAGCAGCGACATGGCCTCGGGCGCGATGCCGGTGACCGGCGGGGACTTCTTTTGACCGTACATCTGAACGAAATACTGGGTCAGCAAGGGGATGTCTTCGGCGCGTTCACGCAGCGGCGGAATCTGGATCGTCACCACGTTCAACCGATAATACAGATCCTCGCGGAACGTCCCGGCCTTGACCAGTTGGTCCAGATCTTTCTTGGACGCGGCAATGATGCGGACGTCGATGTTCATCGGGGAGTTGCTGCCGACGCGCCGGATCTCCCGTTCCTGAATCACGCGCAACAGCTTTCCCTGCAGGACCGGGGACAAGTCGGCGACTTCGTCCAGGAAACACGTGCCCAGATGCGCCTTCTCCAACAACCCCTTCTTGGAAGCCACCGCGCCGGTGAAGGACCCGCGCTCGTGGCCGAACAATTCGGATTCGAGCAGGCTTTCCGCCAGCGACCCGCCGTCGACCGCGACGAACGGACCGGCGCTTCTCGCGCTGTTCGCATGGACGGCCCGCGCGATCAATTCCTTGCCCGTGCCGCTTTCCCCTTGGAGCAGCACGGTGCTGTCGGTATGGGCCACACGGGCGATGGACTTGTAGACCGAGACGATCCCGGCGCTGCTGCCGACCAGATTGTCGAACCGGTAGCGATCGCGCAGCTGCTCCTTGAGCGCCTGATTCTGGCGTGACAGGTGTTTGTGTTCCAGCGCGCGCCGGACCACCAGCCGGATGTCGTCGACGATAAACGGCTTGCTGAGGTAGTCGAACGCACCGGACCGGAGTCCGTCGACGGCGGTCTTCAGGGACCCATAGGCGGTCATCAGGATGACCGGCACGTCCTGGTGCCGGTTTCGCAACTCGTCCAACAGACTCATCCCGTCCAGACTCGGCATATGGATGTCCGACATCACGAGATCGGGCGGGCGGTCCGTGATCCGCTCAAGGGCGGTCTTGCCGTCCGAAGCGGTTTCCACGTCGTAGCCCTCCTTCGCGAGAATCTCGCGCAGCAACCCCCTGGTGTCTTCGTCGTCGTCCACCACGAGCACATGAGAATGAACATCCATCAGTTTCTCCATTCTTCCGCCGCGGGAAGGTAAATTACGAAGCTGGTTCCCTTTCCCGGCTCGCTTTCGACCATGATACGCCCTTCGTGGGCCCGCACCGTCTCCTGCACGATGGCCAGTCCCAAACCGGTGCCGCGGCCCGCCTGCTTGGTGGTGAAAAACGGCTGAAAAATCTGCGTCAGATGATCGGGGTTGATGCCCTGGCCCGTATCGACGATTTCGACCGCGACCCCCGTCGATCGGGACGATCCGCGCCAGATCGCCGCGCCCTCGGCCGTACGCGTCCGCAGACACAGCGATCCTCCGTTGGGCATCGCCTGCAGGGCGTTCTCGATCAGATGGTTGACGGTCTCTTGCATCTGCTGGCGATCCACTTCGACCGGCGGCAGATCGGCCGCCAATTCGGTGATACAGGCGATATGCAACCGATCGCATTCGGTTTTGAACAGCGTCATGCAATCCTCGAGACATTCGTTCATGTCGGTCCGCGTCCGGACGGGCGGCTCGCGACGCGCATACAACAGCAGATCCTGGATGATGCACGACGTGCGTTCGATCTGCGCTTCCACCATCTGCAGCCGCCCGCGCACCTTGGACGGCAGGGACAGATCTTCCATGAGCAGCTGCACGTGCCCGGACAAGGCCGTCAACGGCGTGCCGATCTTGTGGGCGACGGTGGCGGCGAACTGCCCGATGGCCGACAGCCGCTGCGCCCTGACGGCGGCCCGTTGGACGGCCGAAAGGATCTCGTTGGTGCGCGCGAGCGCTTCGTTCTTGGCCCGCAGTTCTTCCCCGGCCCGTTGCAGGTCCGCTTCGGCCTGCTTTCTCGCGGTGATGTTGCGGATCACCACCGCGAGGCCGGATTTGGTCCCGTCCGGAGCCGCCACCGCGAAGGCATGGACGTTCAAATACTCAGGCGGCCGCCCATCGGGAGCGTACTGCGTTTCATAAGAGACGGGGATCCCGGTCTCCTGCAACCGGTGCAGCCGCTCGGCCGGCAGCTGCAAGGCCGCCCAGAGCGAGACGGGCGCGGGCCCCGGTCCAATCAGCTCTTCCCTCGTCAGTCCCGACAGGCGCACAAACGCCTCGTTGACTTCCAGGAACGTCCCCTCGAACGTGGCATAGGCGATCGCATCATGGGACGAATGAAAAATGCTCTTGAATCGCTCCTGCACCGCTTGGAGCGCCGCCTCGGCCCTGGCGCGGGCGTGCTGCGCCAGCAAGAGCCGATACCGACCTTCGCTGGCCTGCAGGGCTTCAACGGTACGGCGATGCTGCAGGAGGAAGAGGCCGGTAAAAACCAGCACA
The DNA here is from genome assembly GCA_035328385.1 of Nitrospira sp. Taxonomy (GTDB): domain Bacteria; phylum Nitrospirota; class Nitrospiria; order Nitrospirales; family Nitrospiraceae; genus Nitrospira_C. The sequence goes on from DAOLIU010000150.1 coordinate 2,520, forward strand.
AGGAGCCCCAGGCCACGACTCGCGACGGCCGTTTCGTAGGACAGCCCCTCCTTCGAATCGATCAACCCGGCCAGCAGCAGTCCGCCCCCGACCGTCAGGGCGATCCCCGTGTATTGCGGCAACAGTTGCGTCGCCAACACTACCGGCACGAAGTACAAGACCCAGACCGCCGTCCCCAGAGAAAAATACCGATCGGCCGCGAACGTCGCGGCTGTCATCACGACCAACAGAACAACCGTCATCCCCGTACCGGGAAACAGTATCGAGCGCGCCGGCTCAGATTTCTGCATCACGTTATGCCCTCTCTCGGGACAAGTTGTCCCGCACTGGAAGGCGTCACCATTCACTTCCCGACAGAATGATCCGGCGTAACCTGCAGAATTTCCGTCGATTCAGTACCGTGGCAGTCTTTGTGCTTACCCGTCGATATACGGGGCGTAGCGTCTGATCGCCTGCAGGGTTCTCCGCTCCGATCGAGAAAACTTGTCGAGCACCGCACCTTTTGAAGAGGAGACATGAGCATGAATTGTGAACGATGTGGTGGTTTCAAAGTTTTCGATTATTTCTATGGGCCTTTACAGTGCGATGGATTCCGATGCGTCAACTGCGGCGCGATTACCGACATGCGAATTCTGACGCCTCGCCCGGAACCATCGTCCAGAAACCGAGTCAGGCTCGGCCGTACGCCGCTCTTTGCGATGGCGGGGGCCGCTTCAGCCAATCGCCAGTCATGAAACCCTGTGTTGCATGCACGAGGGCGCCGGCCGTTTCCGCTGGGCCGGCGCCGAACTCAATTCGACGAACCGGAATTGGCCGGCGACAGCATCCAGCAGCTGACCATGTATCGTATGAAGACAGCATGAAATCGCGGCCATAGGGAGCAGTCTGACTGACAAGGCCAAGAACCGTACACTGGGATAAGCCCTAGCCATGCGCGGCCGGCGTCGCATACGTCGCTTCGGATCATAGCCGTTGAAAATAGACGTCAAGCCAGGGCGCCAGGTGAAAGTCCCCTTCGGCCGGCTGCCGAGAAACCGCGAAGGCGGCGCGCCACCCCCCCTTGACCATCCGCTCTTCCAACCCGGCCCACCATTTCAGATGACCGGCGGGAACGGAAGGCAGCGTATCGGCGTGACAGGCACGTAAAGTCAAGCCGAAGCCGGTGACCAAGCTGGCCAGCCCGGCAGGAGAATATCCGTAGAGGTAGGGAAAGGTGAGGAAGTTGTTCCAGGCCAGGGCGGTATCGAGCGGCCGTCGCCATTGTTTGGACAGCTTCGCTCGAAGGGCCATTGCCCATTCAAAGCAGGCGCCGTTCGGAATCCGGATCACCAGCACTCCGCCGCTCCGTATGAGCGGGACGACGGCGGCCAACAGGGTCTGGGGATCGGAAAGCTGGTCAAAGGTATTCCAGATGGCGACCGCATCGAAGGATTCCGGCGACAGCTCCACGTTCTCGACGGTCCTTTGCAGTATCGGCAATCCTTCCCGGCGACAAAAGTCCGCCACCGCCTGATCTGGGTCGAGGCCCAGCATTTCCCAGCCCAGTGCTTGTCCTTCAGCCAGGAATCCGGTCATGACACCGCCGATCTCGAGAATCCGAGGCGCGCCACGGGACCGGGCCGGCAAGTGACCGTACAAGGTTTCCGTTTTGGAATGAAACCATCTGCGTTGAGACTCGAATTCAGCCCGAAGATCCGCGCGATCATCCCGCTTGGCCCGGGAGGCACGCGAGATGGCTTCCGGCCTGGGATGAGGATTGCGATAGAGCAATCCGCACTTCAGGCAGGCGACGATACTGGTCAGATAGTTCTGCGTGAATATCCATCGGTCTTCCCACGTCCCTGAAGGCTGCGCGAGCCAGCGGCGGCGATAAAACCGTTCCAGCAGTCGCCGTTGTGAGAGAATTTCACCCGATGAACACACCAGCGTCCATTGGGTCGCACGGCACACGTGACATCCGGCGGAAATCCGCGGCTGCTGCGCGAGACCGGTTTCGGAGGAGCGATCGGCCTCCGATCCGGCCGGCTGATTGTTTTGGAGACGACGCCTTTCCACTCGGCGACTCCTCAACCAAATCTGCTCAGGATTCGAGCTCAGGGCTTGTCGTGAAATGCAGCAATAATCCCGCCAAGACATGGGGACGAGGGATCGAATTCCTGCAGGCTAGGGGTCTTCCCAGTAGGTCGGTACCTCCGATCAGCGTAGCGTGACCTGGGAGAATGACCCTTCGCGTGCGCGAAGAGCGAAGAGGAAGAAGAGGGAGGGATTCAACATGGATCAACCTGCTGCATCCATCTCAGCCGTATCTTCTGCCGTACCCCCTGTGGCAGCCGTGACGACCAGGCTGGAATCCGACATCACCGATCGCATCTTCGAGACGGTGAGGCGGACTCAGGTATGCGAGATGGAGGATCTCCTACAAGCCTGTTCCTCCTACACCTGGAATCAAGTTTTCCTGGAAGTCGACCGCCTGAGCCGTACGGGCGAGCTTCGCTTATTGCCGAAGCAGGGCGGCGTTTATGCCATCACGCTGCCCGCCGCATGAGGAAATCGGCGGACCATGATCCTGATATGACGACTGTCGGCCGGTCGCGACGTCGCACAAACACGGTGTCCGGCGCCAGCGTTCTCGTGTGGTTTGCCGCCGGATTCTTGGCCCTCGTGCCGATGGAGTCTGCTCATGCGGCGAGTGGGACACACGCGGTCGTCGACGCGCCTTCGGGCATCCATACCATTTCCGGGACGCTCAGCATGTTGGATGTCGAGGCGGGAAAGGGCACCCTCACCACGGACCTCGACAAACCCGTCTTCTTTCGCCTCACCAGACCCGATTTGTTCGAACGCCTGTCGATCGGAGACCGCGTCACCATTCAACTGGACGAGGAAGGCCGGGCGGTGAAAGTCATCGAAGCGCTGCCGGCCGAAGTCCATGAGCCGCCGCCGCCGCCGAAAAATGATTCCCCACGCTCTCAATAACTAGTTGCTCCAACTCATTGCTATCGACGCGTGAGCACGCGGCTCCGGCCTAGGGATTCCACTAGTAGGCAGAGGGACCGGCCGGCTTCTACTGTTACTCGCTCCCCGACGTGCGAGTGTGATTGAGTTGCAGGATGCGGTCTCCTGTCTGACGAATTGCGGATGAGGCCAAACCTCGTCATGAGCGAAGTCCAAGCCACCATTATCAACGTCAACGAACGCAACGGGCAGCGGTATGAACGGCGGAACATGCTCGAACGCGCCGGATACCGGGTCCTTGATGCCAATTGCGGAGCGGATGCGCTCCGGTTGCTCCAGGACGTGCATCCGGAATTGGTGTTGCTCGACATCGATCTGCCCGACATCAGCGGCTTCGACCTCTGCCGGCAGATCAAGAACCGCCCGGAACTGACGGACACGATGGTGTTGCACGTCTCGGCGGCCGAAGTCAGCGGATCGGATCGCGCCCTCGGTCTGGAGATGGGCTCCGACGGTTACCTGGTCGAACCGGTCGAAGAGCAGGAACTGCTCGCGGGCGTGCGGTCTCTGCTTCGGTTACGGGCGCGGCAACGGGAAAATGAAGGCCTCCTCGCCCGACTGCGCCGCAGCGAGGAACAGTTTCGCGGCCTCTTCGAACAGGCCGCGGTCGGCATGTGTGTGTTGGGTCCGGACGGGCGATTCCTGCGGGTCAACAACAGGCTGGGTGTCATCGCCGGACGGACCGAGCAGGAACTCATGGAGCGGGAGCTCCGCGATCTGACCCACCCGGCGGATCGGGAGGAACACGATTCGCAAGTGGGTATGTTGCTCTTGGGAGGGCTTACCGAGGTCTCCTTGGACCAGCGCCTCCTGCGACCCGACGGCCGGACGATCTGGACCACGTTGACACTCTCGATCCAATGGGACGCGGGGGGGCGGATTCAATCATTGATCGGCGTCGTGGAAGACATCGACGCGCGCAAGCGGGCGGAATTGGAATTGCGCATCCATGCCGTGCGACAGCAGCTCCTCAGCGAGGCCATGGACAGGCTCCTGCGCGTGGATGATCCGGCCCAAGTGATGCACGAGATCTTCGCCTCGTTGCGCTCGACTCTGGAACTCGACATGTTCTTGGACTACGACGTACGGGCCGAGCTCGACGCCATCGAATTGTCCACCTGGGCCGGCATTCCCGAACAGACGCTGGCGCCGCTCCAGTTTCTGAAGTTCGGCCAGGCCCTGTGCGGCACGTCCGCCGAATCACGCCGGCCGATCGTCATCGGCCATCTGCAGTCCGTCTCCGATCCCAAGGCGCTCCGGATACAGGCGACGGGTTCCGATGCCTATGTCTGTTTTCCCCTTATCGTCGGAGACCGCCTGCTCGGGACACTCGCGTTCGCCAGCCGCCGACGCTCGTCGTTCGAGCCGGACGACCTCGATCTGCTGGAAGCGGTGTCCCATTCCGTCGCGATGGCCAAGGAGCGCCGTCGCCTGCTCCAGGAAGCCCGGCAGCGGGCCGCCCAGCTCGCCGAAAGTGAGGAACGGCTCCGCTTTGCGACGGAAGGCGCCGGCATGGGCACCTGGGACGTCGATCTCCGGACCGGCCGGCTGGTCTGGGACCGGCAGAATGCGCGGCTGCTGGGATACGCGTCGGACGGCTGTACCGCTTCCGCCCGACAGTGGTGGAACTTGGTCGAGAAGGAAGACCGGCCCGCCGTGCGCGAGGCCGTGTCCGCCGCGCGGCACAGCCGCGGCTTTTACCGCTGCGAGCACCGCATCCGCCGGGCCGACACGGGAGAGACCCGTTGGCTGGCCTCGTT
>DAOLIU010000151.1:0-3090 GCA_035328385.1 Nitrospira sp.
CGAGACAGGTTTCTCGATGGAGATCGCAGCCGTTTGTTCGCGTTTCATTCCGCCAGACGAGGAATGGATTTCTCCATCATGGCCGAATGCGCCGGAAGTCCCGAGCAGCATTATGATGGGTAGTGCGGTCGTGGCGGCGAGCCGCCCACGGCCGAATGTACCCACGCCACATGGTCCGACCCTCATCCCCCGACCTCCGTGTCAGCCTCGTGACAAATCGATGCTGGAGAAGTCGTGAATCAGCAAGTCCGATGCCCTGTTCTCTCGTTCGGCGGTTCAGGGAGGGAGCGACTGGAATTTGTAGATTGGTGCTCCGGTCTGCGCCGGGTGATGCCGATGGTCTGCACCCCTGCACTGTATGGTTTTGGGTCTCAGGCGTTCAGAACTCGACGGTGGGTAAACACGTAGGTGAAAGCGATGTGTCGTTACCGCATCAGAACGTAATGGATCTGCTCCACCCTGACAAACGGCATGATGAGTCCCAGGCCTTCCTGGTCGTGCGAAAAATCGTAGACGAGGGATTCGTCCGGCACCAACCGTCCCGTCATGAGGACGTCGATGTTGGCCGGGAACGTCGGCCCGGATCCCGCCTCCAGCATTCCGGCGGAAGCTTCGTCGGCGACCACGACGAGATTGCCCGGCGGCTCTTCCGCCTTGAAGCGGACCATTCCCCATCGAGTCGGAACGAATTTCGGTCCGAGAGCAACCGGAAATCCGCCGAGCTGACGGTCGAAGGGGGACAGCTCGCCGATCCAGGCGAACGTGACGAGCCACGACAGGGCCGGATTTCCCTCGCGTCGAGCATCGCGTTCGCGATTGAGCGAGAACAACCGGTCGTCGTGCCCAGGATCATGATGGCCCCGTCCATAGACGGTTCCCCAGTCGGGAGGTCGCCCATCGAGCTCGTCCAAGAGCCGCTCGATCGACGACGGTTCCAGCATGAGGTGCGTGGAAAGCGGTAGAAATGCGCCGAGCTCTGCAGGGTCGGAAACAACATGCAGCGGACCCCGCCCACTCACGTCTTCGGCGGCGGCATTCAGAGGGGAGAGGAGCGCGCCGAAGCAAAGAGTCGCGAGCCGGATATGCCGTAGAAAAGAGTCAGTCATTCGCACGCGCGAGGGCTTGCTGGAAATTTTCCCCGAGGGACGTGACGGAAGGATGAGCGGATGTGACGATACCGGCCTCGATCAAGAGAGCCAGTCTTGGTTCCGGATCAATCCTTCTGAGGGCCTGCTTGGTGAGTCCCTCGGTCATAACGGCCTTCCGGTAGGTCGTCAGCCATGATTCTGTCACGGCTAGCAGTCCCGGATCCGTAGGTTTCATGCGGCCGGCCCTGACCTGCTGGAGGAGCTTGACCAAGGGGTCGGATTGCGCGATCGCAGCGATTGCCTGCTGCAGAGCCTGCTCTTCCGAGGCCATGGTCAATTCATGGAGCAGGCCCCGGGACCTCGCGGATCGCCGCAACTCCCGCACGCGCCGCCTCCGGAAGACGCGGCCCAGGATTCGGTCGCGCCGACCCCGAACGCGGAAAACTGCTTCTCCGGATTGGTTGCACGGCACTGAGGGCAGGCCGGCTGCATTGCCCCTTGAACCAGCAGCTCGAATCGATGATTGCATTCGCGACAGACATATTCGAAGATAGGCATGGTGATGCTCCTTTGTCGGAGCGTCATTATAGATTCGTCCAATCAGCCTTGCAATCCGCCGGGAGACCGATGCACCGGGAAGAAAAGACTTTTTGCCTTCGTTTCAGTCTGGAAGTATCTTTCCCCGACGACTTTGAGGGTGAGGAAGACGAATTCGCCTGGGTCCGCGATTGGGAGGCGCGGATCAAGCCCGAATTGCTGAAGGATGTGTTCGAGTCGCTCCGACGGCATCCGGCCTGGAGCGCGCACATCCGCAATCGTGGGATCTCCCCGGTCGACGAAATCGAGATCGTGGTATCGCGGGATTTTTCCAGCCCACAACCCTTCCGTATTCCGTCATGAGCCACCCTCTCGGCCTCTATATCCATATTCCATTCTGTCGGCGCCGGTGCGATTTTTGTGCGTTTTATCTGGAGGTCCACCACCCGGCCGCGGCCGACAGGTTCCTGGCTGCACTGCACACCGAGATCTCGCTCCACGCGAGACAGGAGACCGTACGGGGACGGCCCCTTTCTTCCGTCTATTTCGGCGGTGGAACCCCCACGGCCTTGGAGACGTCGGGTTTGATCGGCATTCTCGACGGCGTTCGACGTCATTTTGAACTGTCGATCGATTGCGAGGTCGCGATCGAAGCCCATCCGGCTACCGTCACGATGAAAGATCTCTCGGCGCTGGTCGGCGCCGGATTCACCCGGGTGAGTTTCGGCGCCGAATCGATGGAGGACACTGAACTCGCCCGCATCGGGCGCGAAGCCTTTGCCGTCGAAACAGTGACCGCTGTGCGGCATGCTCGCAAGGCCGGCTTCACCGATGTTAATCTCGACCTGATGTACGGGCTTCCGGGCCAATCGATGGTCAGTTGGATCTCGACGCTGGAGCAGTGCCTGGACCTGCATCCCCCGCACCTCTCGTGCTACGCACTGACCATCGAACCGGGGACGGCGCTGGCCAAGGATATCGAGGCGGGCCGCCGTTTGCCTCCCGATGAGGCGCTGCAAGTGGCCATGGACGAGGCCGCCCACGCAGCATTGAGCGCGGCCGGATACGAGCGCTACGAGATATCGAACTACGCCAGACCGGGCCATATGTGTCGCCACAATCTTTTGTATTGGACGCACGGAGACTATTTGGGTCTGGGCCCGAGCTCGCAGTCATTCCTGAACGGGGTGCGATTCGGCAAGACGGCGAATTCGAGTATCTATCAGGCGGACTTGGCTCTGCAACGGCTGCCTCTGTCGGACTATGCCTTGCTGTCCGACCAGGAGCGGCTCAGGGATGCCGTCGTCTTCGGACTCAGGCTGACCCAGGGAGTTCCGACGGCCAGTCTCTCGGCCCACGGCATGAATTACGGCCACGGACACACCATCAGCCGCCTGCGAGACGAGCATCTGCTCGAAGAGGCGGATCGATATACCCGATTGACCGCCAAGGGACGTCTCTATGC
>DAOLIU010000151.1:3190-7263 GCA_035328385.1 Nitrospira sp.
TGATGCACCGACTTGCGATTGACTTTTTCTCCCCTGGAAGGGGAAACTGGATATAGGCCCTCGGGAGGAACGACACGTGCCCGTGAATATGGATCCAGCCAAGAAGCGCCGTCGTACGGCTTCGCCGGCTGCTGTGCCTCCTGCACAATCGGACTCCGCCGCCACGCCGGCTTCTCCGGGTCACTATGGGGATGAAACGGAAGAAGATCGTCTGAAGGCCCTGGCCGACGCAGAAAACAAGAATCTGTGGGATGCCACGGAAGTCATCGACATGGATAAGTTCTAGCCCTTCTTCTCCGGCTAGGCGGGCAGGAAAAAAAACGCCACCGCCAGCATCGCGTAAACACCCACCAGCATGACTCCCTCCATCCAGTGTGATTCACCGTCCATGGCGACGAACCCGACGATCAAAACGGATATAGTGACGGCGGCCACCTCGAATGGGGTGAAGATCAAGTCGAGCGGTTTACCGAAGAGATAGCTGGCAAACACCAGGAGCGGCGCGACCAAGAGGGCGATCTGAAGGCTGGATCCCACGGCAATGCTGAGCGCCAGATCCATTTTGTTCTTCATGGCTACCATGACGGCGGTCGAATGCTCGGCGGCATTGCCGACCAAGGCCACCAGCACGACGCCGACGAAGAGTTGCGTCATGCCGAGCTGGTGGGCAGCCGGTTCCAAGGCTCCCACGAGCGTCTCGCTCATGACGGCGATAAGGACCGTGACCACTCCCAGCACTATGGTCGATTTTGCCTGCGTCCATTGGGTCTCGCCGAGATCGGCCGGACCATGTCCCTCGCCGGCGTAGACATGACGATGCGTCTTCAAGGAAAACACGAGACTCAATACATAAATGGCGAATAATACGACGGCGATCTCCAGGCTCAATTCACGTTCCACCGCTGCACCTTGAGAGGCCGCCGTCAAATGAAAGAGAGCGGGAATGATCAAGCCGACTGCGGCGAGAAGCAGCAGGCTCGCTCCCATCCCGGCAGCCGTTTGGTTGAACTTCTGGCGTTCGTATTTGACGCCCCCGGCGATCATGGCGGCTCCGAGAACCAAAAGAATATTGCCCAAAATCGATCCGGTGATGGACGCCTTGACGACGTCATGCAGGCCGTTTCGTAGCGCCGCCAGCGCGATGATCAATTCGGCGGCATTGCCGAGAGAGGCGTTGAGCAGGCCTCCGATCCCTTCTCCGACATGGGATGACAGGTGTTCGGTCGCGCGCCCAAGGACACCGGCAAGCGGGATGATGGCCAGAGCCGAACAGACGAATACCGCGAGCGGGTCGGCATGGATCAGTTCGAGGACCACCGAGACCGGGACAAAGATGAGCAGGACGTCGAGCCAGGACCTGAACAGATCCTTCATGGCCGGCACCCTAGCATGGGACCCCGCCTTTGTCGATGAATGCCACGGACGGTTCCGCGAATGAAGGCGCGCGAGAAGCGTTCAATGGACGAAGCGGACCGGCACCGCGGGCAGGAAACGCGTCCCGGCGGGCAGGCGGTCATCGGCATCGGCGAAAGACGTGGATCCGCGCGCGCCCGAGGCGCTTTTCGAACAGGATGTTAATCGCGACGTACAACTCTGCTAGAATCCCGGAGCTTATGGCCGAATCCCCTACGCCAGTCGCGACTCCGCAGACGACTGAAACACCATCGACCGGTGCCGGCGACGGTCTCGAAGCCCGTGTCATCGTCTACAACTGCGACTGCCACACCTACCAACAAGTCATCGGGCTGTTTTGCGAATACATTCCCGGCATGACCGCGTCCAGAGCCTTTGAGTTGGCCTGGAAGATCGATCATCACGGCGAAGCCGTCGTATTTACCGGCGCGTGGAAACAAGCGGAGGAGATTGCCGGAAAGTTGGGCAACGGCGGGTTGCGGGTAGCGGTTCAATAGCCCCGAACCGGATCATTTCTTGTGCTTTGCGGCGCGATCTTTCGTCGAGTGAGGGACGGCCTTCTTCATCGGCGCGGCCTTCGCTCGTTGATGCTTGTCTTTGGCATGGGTACTCTTCGATGCGGCTCCTTTCGACTGTTTGGCGGAAGCCCCCTTGCCCTGCAACTTGTGCGTACCGGCCGCGCGATTGAGTTTGTTCACCATTTCACTGTTGTAAACGCGGACTTGGTACAACTCAAAGAGTTTGGCCACGGCCTTCTGGTCGCCCTTTTTCGCGGCGTTCAGAAGACGCCGCCGCTGGTTCATCTCTTCTTCTTCGGTATGCGACGCCGCCCTTCGTTCCATCTCGCTTCCCCCGAATTCCGTATCAGTGCAGCTCCCTCGCCGGGAGGGAGATCCAAAAAAATTACGGAACTATAACAGAGTCGGAACACATTTGAAAACGTCGAGTCGAAGCGGAACGCCTCTGTCCCATTGAGCGGGCTTCAGCAAGACGAGTATAATCAGATTCGAGGATCCCTTATCGACAGACCTTTTCATTCTTTTGGAGAACCCCATGGATGCCCATACGCCACAGCAACCGACCGTAGCCGACGATCCGCGCGCGCGTGAAGCCCTGAGAAAGGCGTTTGAAAAAACAGCCCGCTGGCAGAAAGACTTCAAAGGGTTTGCGGCCGATCTCACCGTCAACGTCGACGGAGCGGAGAGCACCGGACCGATCATGGTCAAAGGTCCGCGCGAGGTTTCGGTACAATTGCCCGACGCCGACATTCAGAAGTGGGCGCAGGAGCAGTTGGGCATGATCGCCGTTCACCGCGGGCCCCGCAGTTTCGAGGAATCCGACGGGAAATATTCACTGACCATGGAGGAAGACGGGCATCCGCTCGGCGTCAAGCTCCATATTCACGGCTCCAACTCGTTCTATCGGCTCAAGAACGACCGAATCACCCAGATCAACCGGACGATGGCCCACCCCGGTATGGCTCCGTTCGCGTTTACCATCAACGTCGAGGACAGCGCCGTCACGCAGGACGGCAAGAATCTCACGACGAGGTATACGGTCTACTATTATTCCCCCAAGGACGGAAAGCTGAACAATGTGGAAAGCTTCAGCGACAGCCACGTGCGGGTCGGCGATTCCGACCTGCCCGGCACCAGACGGATCATCAGCTACGAGAACGGTCGTGTGGTGGTCAAAAGCCTGACGTTTTCCAATCACAAACTGTTGTGAACGCATGGATCTCAGGAAATCGTTCCCGAGGAGCATGAAGGTGAAGCTCGCCGGGTACGTACACCTGGCGCGCATGATCGACAAATGCCGCGCGGTGCTGGCCGGCACGGAAGGCGACTACATTTACCCCTGTCCCATGGACGAGCGATTGCTGGAGTTCGCCGGAATTTCGGCCGACCAATTTACTCGGACCGTGGAGACTTCTTCGACCGATGAAGAGGTGGTCGCCTGGTTTCGCAGAACGGCCAAGCCTCGCTCTCCGTCTGAATTGGATCAGTGGAATACGGCTCTGCTGCTCAAAGGGCCGAGTTCTCCGGACAGTCTGAAGCGATTCAACGCCTATCGGGACGCCGTCGATCCTTCGCGAACGGACCTGACGAGTTGGGCCGACCTTCAAGACTTGGAAGAGGGCCGAGACGTTCCCTGCCGTCAAGCGGTGGCCTCGGGCTGGAGGACGCGTTGATACCATGAAAACATACTGCCTGATACCCGACGGAGCGAGGATCTGTACGTTGGTGGCGCTGGGACTTCTCTCCGCGGGTTGTCAGACTTTCGATTCAAGAGTCCTCGAGAAGAACGCGTCGAGCGAGGAGCTCAGAAAGGAGACGACGCTCGATCCCGTCCTCCCTCCCGGCTGTCCAACCGTGACGATGTCGCTTCCGGAGGGAAGGAACAAGATGGCGGTGTCCTACCGCGAGCCGACTCAGGACCAGAACGGAGTTCCTCTGACCACCTTGGCCTTCACCACCGTGTACGTCAGCGGGGCGCAATCGAAAACCACGGCGTTCCGCATCTGGACGAACGACGCCCGCGGAGGGGCGCAGGTGACGGTCCGCGAGATTCCCGTACCCGACCGGGAAGCGGGGGTCTGCGTCACCGCCACCAATTGGGCCCGAAAAGAATCGGCGCCTGCTGCGGCGCCTCCAACAGGC
>DAOLIU010000152.1:0-7253 GCA_035328385.1 Nitrospira sp.
CCTGTTTGCCTATTTTTTGGGCATTGGGTTGCAGGGGGGGCAACCCACCATATCTTGTGGTTCTTCTTATAAAAAGCGGATAAATGGTTATGCGCTGATTATGAGCGGTGTTTTGAGGCGGCGCTCGCGTATCAGCTTGCTAGGCGCAGAGTTTCACTGAAAGTTATTCACAGAACCTCTGCGAAAGAGGCATTCCCTCTCCATAAATATAAGAAAGGCTGAAATTGGGACTTGACAGGCATTGGCCTGGTATGTAACCATCGGTTACATCATGAAGCCGTCCGAGCTAAAACACATGCGGGAGCAACTGGGGCTCACCCAGCAGCAATTAGCCGATGCGCTGCAGACGACACGGGTTTCGGTGGCGCGATATGAGGCAGGTATGCGCCGCATCCCCGGGATGGTGAAGGTTGCGATCGAGCGACTGAACCGCTCCTCGGAAATTCCAATGGCGGGGACGGTGGCCGCGGGGGTGCCGATCGAGCCGGTGCCTCAAGTCGAGTTGGTCGAGGTACCGTTGAGCATGTTGCGGGGAGGCGATACCTTCGCGTTGCGCGTCAAAGGAGAGTCGATGAAGGACGACGGTATTCTTCCCGGCGACATCGTCGTCGTGCACAAACAGGAAACGGCAAAAAACGGACAAACCGTGGTGGCCCTGGTCAACCATGAAGCCACAATCAAAACGTACTATAAAAAAGACACGCACATCGAATTGCATCCGGCGAATACCGCCATGCAGCCGATCCTCGTACAACCGTCTGATGCATTTCATATAGAGGGCGTGGTGATCGGCGTCATTCGACATTGTGCCATGTAGGAACGTCAGCAAGGAGGAACTGTGATGATGGAGCGAACCGCGAGGACCAAAGACCGGTTGATGGATCTGGAGCGAACGGTGAGCGTGCTCAATGGGCGTCTTCTGAACTTGCAATGGGAGCTGCAGCGGACAAAAGCCTATTCCTTGCCGGAGCGTATTTGGCGAAACCTCGTCAGCGGTCGTCAGGGTAACAGGTTCATGTCGACGGTCTGCAGCAGACGCGTACGTCCGAACATGAAGGTCGGAGACTATGCCGGTACAACCGGACACTAACACGCAGGCCGTGGGACGCTGTGCCGACTGCGGGACGAGAAGCAGTTACCGGATCGAATATGTGGATACGTTTACGCCAACCAGGCTGGAACTGTGCGAGTCCTGTTGGCATGCCTGGCGGCAGCGACAAAATTTCTCCGGCGGATGTTGTGGGTAACGGAGAGGTGTGACATGCGTGCGACCGCCGAATCGACGACATTGCCCCTTCTCGATCGTCGGAGCGATGAGTGTATGGCAGGGGCGAAACGCGGCGCGCCGGAAGACTGGTCTCTTGCGTTGCGGTATGCCAGGGTGCCGTTTTATCCGGACGACAAGCTGCTCCTTCTCTACGGGCATACGCTGGTGTTTCGATTGGGCCTCCATATCGCTACGGAGCGGGTCTTGGCCGGAGAGCCGGTCCTATATGTCGATGGAGCCAATACGTTCGATCCGTTTGCGGTCGATCGATTGGCCCGCGCCAGGCGCCGCCAGCCTCGTCAGGTTCTGGCCATGATCCACGTGGCCAGGGCGTTCAGTTCCCATCAGGTAGAACGATTGATATCGGACTGTCTCGGCGCTGCGCTCGATCGGTATCAAGCCCGCATTGCCATGTTGGCCGGACTTTTTGAGACTTTTTATGACCAGACGATTCCTGATCATGACGCCGAGAGATTGTTCGGTCGCATGATGAACGCGATCATCCGATTGACCCAGCAGGGCTATACGCTCATCTGTCTCTGTCCTTCCGCTCCCATACTTACTCATGCGGGCCGGCAGCGGTTCGATCAATTACGCGTCCGTGCCGACCGTGTTCTTCGCGTGGAGGAGGCGCAAGGTGTCGTGCGACTTCGTGACCATGGGCTGAACGACGGGCGATCATGGGAGATTCCCCGCACCTTTCTCACGGAACGCTGAACGACCTTCTCCCGGAGCTTCTGCAAGCAGTTCCGTTACACAGATTACGCGGGCATCTCTCTACATCTCTATTGGCTCAGCTGAGAATCGCAAGCCGATGGTTTTCCGCTTCATTGCGGGGCTTACAGCGCTGCATCGCTCGCGCACGAGACAATTCGTGAATACCAAGCCTCGACGCCAGTAAACTCACCATGAGATTGGGTCGCCTGTCATAGGTTGAATTCCACCACCCTCAGTGCGTTAACATGGCTAAGTGCGAGCGGATTCGCACGAGGCGCACGGTTTTAAGAAAGTTGTCACAACAGAAGAGTGTAGGGGTGAGTGATTTATCATTCAGCATCAGTCGCTTGAGAAATTCCGCAATTTATCTATAGTCGATCGCTAGTGATTTTCCTGGTTCTGCTTCGATCAACTCTTTTTTAACCTGCAGTCAAATGAGAACACATCACTGGGAAAAGTAAGTCCAATGCTAGCCGATCGCCCGTTCGTCTCCTGATGTGCTGGTTCTTGCATGTCGCCTCGATAAGGGGACACATTGTCATCATCGCCGTTTGAGTCCTGAGAGATGTTCTGGGGGAATGACCCGACATGATCAAGCCTCTTGTCAGGCGCCTGCTTGCCCCGGATGTCCGCATGCGAGTGTGGGAAGCGAGGCAGCGATGGAACCACTGGTCGAAACACGACCTGCCGCGCTGGTGGGAAGCGTGTTTGCCCGATGTCTATGTACAGAGATCCCAATTTCGACGGGTCTTCGGGCGGTCGCTCAATTTAGCCTCCCCGGTCACTTTCAATGAAAAGTTGCATTGGTTGTCTCGTCACTATCATGATCCAATGATGACGCAACTCGCGGACAAGTACTCTGTGCGTGCTTTTGTCGAAAAGCAGGCCGGACCCGAGTATCTGAACGAACTGTATGGCGTTTGGGATGATCCGTCAGCCATTCCCTTCGACCGGCTGCCGGACGCATTTGCATTGAAGGTCACATCCGGGAGCGGTCAGAATGTCTTGTGTCGTGATCGATCGACCCTCGACCGGGAGGCAACGATCCGGCAACTGCTCAAATGGATGAAACGCAGCGAATATTGGGTTTCACGGGAATGGGCCTACAAACATATTCGCGCGCGAGTCATTGCGGAATCACTGCTCCTCGACGAGCGGGGAGACGTGCCGCAGGACTATAAGTTCTTCTGCTTCGACGGCGTTCCACGGTTCATTCAAGTCGACACCGGCCGCTTCACTGACCACCGCCGGGACCTGTTCGACCTGAACTGGCGGAAGCTACCGGTGACCTACACCTATCCATGCAGCGACGCTCCAATTCTCAGACCGCAGATGTTGGATAAAATGCTGGACTTGGCTTCCACCTTGTCGCAGGGATTCCCATTTGTGCGGGTTGATCTCTACAACATCGGCGATTCCATCAAATTCGGCGAGATGACCTGGTATCCGGGAGGCGGACTCGAACGGTTCTCTCCCCATGAGTATGACTTCGTATTTGGAGAGGCGATTAAGTTGCCGCAGCGCAGACAACGACTCGGTCTCGGGATGTTCGGATAGAAACGTCCGTCGGCACCACACGATAGTCTTCCTCGAAGTTTGTCTCACTCACAGCTCCGGCGGCTGCTCAGACACCTACTTGCTGAGTCATAAACCACCCTGCAATGGAGCGACGTCTCTGATTGCCGCTCGCGGGGTCCACCCGGCAGACTCGATGGAACCGCGGTACCGTGAACAGCACGAGAGATCCGGGTTTGGGGCGGATGCCATTCCTCATGGAGATAGGTCGTCAATGCAAGGCGCCGTACCGGAACGCCATATGCCGATCGCGCTGCCTGCCCGGTCGGCGCGGCATCGTCGTGTGTCGGCGAACAATCGCCTGCTCCGTGCGAATAACAATTAAAATTCATGTGCCGTTAAAATTCATGTGCCGTCCAGCGATCCCGGGAAACGATTCCATGCAGGCCTTTATACAAGGTAGATCGAGCCGTCCGAGAAAACGATCGGCTTCCGGACGGGCGATTTCCCCCTTCCGCCGGTTACCGCAGCCCGGAAACGGTTCGCGTACATGGCGCAGGCGATCGGTACGCAAAAGTCTGCAAGTCAAAGACCAACGGTCGCGTGTGAGAGCCATTACGAGAAACTTTAGGAAAATCATGCATGGGTGCGATTGACACGGGCTCGTTGTGAAGAGCCAGGAGTTCTTGGATCGCTAATCGAGCGCTTCCGCACTGTATGGATCGAGCGAAATGTATTAGGTAGTCCTTGGAGATGTAATCTCTTTCAGACCGAAAACCGAGGTGGCGCTGCAGGCGTCGAAAATGTAACCCGTTCTGGCGGATCGAGTATCGCGTCATGCCGGTTTTGGCGAAGGGCAGTGGTGCGGACGCCAGGAACACTCTCAGTTCGGCCGAGACGTGTCTCTTGTGGCCGAATCCGGCAGGTTCATCGGGCTTGACTCATCAAGATATATTGATGTATGGTGCGATATGCCGTTCGCGGGAACCGTCAAAGCCGTATCCCTCTTTCACGCCCTATCCGACGAGACGCGCCTGGCATTGTTGGAAGAGTTAAAGGATGGCGAGCGGTGCGTGTGTGAACTCACCGAGGCGATGAAGGCGGGCCAGTCGCGGCTCTCGTTCCATCTCAAGGTGCTCAAAGACGCGGGTCTGATTCTGGATCGCCGGGAGGGGCGGTGGATGTACTACGCGATCAATCCCGAGGCGATTGAGGAACTCGAGGAGTTGGTGAAGACGTTGAAGCGCGCGGCCAGGTCGGGCGCGTCCGGCCGCCGGTGCTGTTGAGTCATTTTTTTGGTTCTCATGCATCAACATTTCTTGATTGGAGGTGCACCATGAACAGCCCAGCCGAGATCAAAGCGCATGTGCGAGCCGAATATGGTCAGGCGGCGCGCCAGGCACAAATCGGAAAGCCGTCCTGCTGCGGGACCGGCCACCTGCTCGAAGGGGACGAAGCGGATCCAATCACCGGCAACCTGTACGCGGCAGAAGACACCGTGGGACTGCCGGCCGAGGCTGTGCGCGCCTCCTTCGGGTGCGGCAATCCGACCGCCTTGGCAAGTATCCAACCGGGAGAGACGGTGTTGGATTTGGGATCAGGCGGCGGGATCGACGTGCTGCTCTCCGCCCGCCGGGTGGGACCCACCGGGAAAGTTTACGGGCTGGACATGACCGACGAGATGCTGGCATTGGCGCGGGAGAATCAACAGAAGGCGGGGGTGACCAACGTCGAGTTTCTCAAGGGGGACATTGAGCAGATTCCGCTCCCGGATGACTCTGTTGACGTGATCCTCTCCAATTGCGTCATCAACCTGGCGCCGGACAAAGATCGCGTGGTGACGGAGGCGTTTCGCGTCCTCAAGCCCGGAGGCCGTCTGGCGATCTCGGACATCGTGATCCGCGGCGAGATGCCGGCAGAGATCCGGCACAGCGTGGAGCTGTGGGCGGGGTGCGTCGCGGGCGCATTGGAGGAGTCGGTCTACCGCGAGACCTTGCAGCGGGCGGGGTTTGAACAGATCAGCATCGAGCCCACTCGGATCTATTCGGCGATGGACGCTCGTGACTTCCTCATCGGCGCGGGGCTCGACGTCGAGACGGTGGCCCGGAACATCGACGGGAAGTTCATGAGCGGGTTCGTCCGGGCCGTCAAACCGGCGCCGGCGAAGGCCTGTTGCGGTCCAAGCTGTTGCGCGTAGGGGCGGCCAGGAGATTCGACGATGGATGCGGCGTTGACGGTTCCCGTTCCGCAGCAGGACAAACGACTGAGCCCCTTCGAGCGCTACCTCAGCCTGTGGGTGGTCGGCTGCATGCTCCTGGGCGTCGGGCTCGGTCGGGCGTTTCCAGGGATGGTCCAGCACCTCCGGACCTTGGAGGTGGGCGAGGGCAGTCACATCAATCTGCCCATGGCGCTGCTCATCTGGCTGATGATCGTGCCCATGATGATGAAGGTGGATTTCACCGCGGTACGACATGTGGGTCAGCGGCCCGCCGGCCTGTTGGTGACTCTTTTCGTGAATTGGTTGGTGAAACCCTTTTCGATGGCGTTCTTCGCCTGGGTCTTCTTTCGCTATCTCTTTGCCTCGTGGATGACCTCCAGTGAAGCCGAACAGTATATCGCCGGGTGCATCATCCTGGCCGCCGCACCCTGCACGGCTATGGTGTTCGTGTGGAGCTACCTCACTGACGGAGATCCGGCCTATACCCTGGTGCAGGTGACGGTGAATGACCTCCTCATGCTGGTGCTGTTTGTCCCCATCATTGGTCTGCTGATCAGCGGGGCATCGTCGCTGACGGTGCCCTATGCGGTGCTGTGGTATTCGGTTCTCGCCTTCGTCGTGATTCCACTGACCGTAGGGACGCTGCTCCGGGTGTGGCTCATTCGTCGGTATGGGGCACGATGGTTCACCGACCGCTTCTTGCCGCGGTTTGCTCCTGTCACCATCACGGCCCTGTTGCTCACGCTTGTGCTGATCTTCGCCTTTCAGGCCGACAACATCCTCACCAAGCCGTGGCACGTGGCGCTCATCGCGGTTCCTATCGTGTTTCAGGTGTACATGAATGCGTCACTCGCCTATGGCGTGATGCAGCGATTGGGAGTTCCTTACGCAGTCGCGGCGCCTGGGGCCTTGATCGGGGCGAGCAACTTCTTCGAGCTCGCCGTCGCCACCGCCATCGCCCTCTTTGGCCCGGAGTCCGGGGCCGCATTGGCGACCGTCGTGGGCGTGCTGGTCGAAGTCCCCGTGATGTTGTCCGTCTGCGGCATCTGTAACCGCACTCGCCGGTGGTTCCCCTCGGAACAGGTCGCATGAAACCGCGCATCCTCTTCCTCTGTACGGGAAACTCAGCCAGGAGCCAAATGGCGGAGGCGCTGCTGCCGTTGATCGCCGGAAACCACTTCGGCGTGGCGAGCGCCGGCACCCGTCCCGTAGGTGTGAATCCGATGACGGTTGAGGTGATGAAGGAACTCCGCGTCGATATGAGCGGTCACCGGTCCAAATCAGTGCAGGAATTCATCGGCCAGCAGTTCGACTATGTCATTACCGTGTGCGATCGGGCCAAGGAGACGTGTCCGATTTTCCCCTCGGCCTCCCGCCTTCTCCACTGGAGCTTCGACGATCCGGCCGCCGCGCCGGAGGCTGCGCGTCGCGAGGCATTCGTGCGGGTGCGCGACGAGATCGCGGACCGCATTTGTCGATTTTGTCTTCAGGAGGCTCAGCTGACTCCGGCGGCGTTGACGTGTTACCGCTGCCTGA
>DAOLIU010000153.1:0-6942 GCA_035328385.1 Nitrospira sp.
GCCAAGCAAACCAAGTTTCCCAAGGTCGAGCTGTTCACGCTCCAGGACTTTTTTGGCGATTGGAAAAAAGCCAATAAGACACACTTCGCCGACGGCGGCACATTCGACCAAGTCTATCTTCAGATCACCAAGGAACGGCGATGAAAGAACGCTTCCGACGTTCCCTGTCGCTTGCCGCGCTTGTCGCGCGGATCGTTCTCGTGGTCTGCTCGATGGGGCCCTGGAACAGTGCGATGGCCGAAAGTCAGGAACTCTTGAATGTCTCGTATGACGTGTCCCGCGAATTCTACAAAGCGTACAATACCGCGTTCGCCAACCACTGGCGGGAGAAGACCGGTCGGCCATTGGTGATCAGGCAATCCCATGGAGGGTCGACCGCGCAGGCGCGGGCGGTGCTCGCCGGATTGGAGGCGGACGTCGTGACGATGAACCAGGAAAGCGATATCGCCATACTGGCCGAACCCGGCGGACCGGTCGCAAAGAACTGGCGGGAGCGCCTGCCGAACCGCAGCGTTCCGTTTACGTCCACCATCGTGTTTCTGGTCAGAAGCGGAAATCCCAAGCGGATCCAGGATTGGCCTGATCTCGTCAAACCCGGCGTCACCGTCATCATGCCCAATCCCAAGACTTCCGGGAACGGACGATACAGTTACCTGGCTGCATGGGGTCAGCTGGTGAAACAGACGGGAAGCCATGACACGGCACGGCAATTCGTGCACGACCTGCTCCGACACGTCCCGGTCTTCGCCTCCGGCGGCCGCGGCGCCACGACGACGTTCCTGCAGCGCGATATCGGCGACGTTCTGCTGACGTTCGAGCACGAAGTGTCGCTGATCCAGAAAGAAGCGGGCGCCGGCCGGTTTGAGATCGTCTACCCGACCGTGAGCATCCTCACCGAATCCCCGGTCGCCGTGGTGGACCGGATCGCCGACAAGCACGGGACCCGGGCCGTCGCCGAGGCCTATCTCGGCTATTTGTACTCGGAAGAAGGCCAAGAGCTGGCGGCGCAGCACCACTACCGTCCCCGTTCGGCTTCTGCATTGCGCAAGTACGCATCGCAATTCCCCGCGCTGAACGTCTTCTCCGCCGACGACATTTTCGGAGGATGGCAGAACGCGATCACGACGCATTTTGCAGCGGGCGGCGTGTTCGATCAGATGTATCGGCCGGCGGCCGCTTCCGGCGACGGTCATCGCGAACAGAATCGATAAGGAGATCTTCCCTTGCCGTTGATCCTGAAACAACCCAGCGTTCTCCCGGGGTTCGGTCTGACGCTGGGCTTTGCAATGTTCTATTTCAGCCTGATCGTCTTGATCCCTTTGAGCGGGCTGTTCATCAAGACCAGCACGCTGACGTGGGAACAATTCTGGAACACCGTGACGGAACCCCGCGCGCTGGCGTCTTATCAATTGACGTTCGGCGCATCCTTGCTGGGCGCTCTCATCAACGGGCTGTTCGGTTCGGTCGTCGCTTGGGTGTTGGTCCGGTACCGTTTCCCTGGACGAGCGATCGTAGACGCGCTCGTCGACCTCCCGTTTGCGCTTCCGACGGCGGTCGCGGGCATCGCCTTGACCGCCATTTACGCCCCAAACGGATGGATCGGCCGGTTGCTCGAGCCGCTCGGCATCAAGGTGGCTTTCACCCCGTTGGGCGTTCTGGTGGCGCTCACGTTCATCGGCCTGCCGTTCGTCGTGCGAACCGTCCAGCCCGTGTTGCAGGACCTCGACAAGGAGGTGGAAGAGGCCGCAACCACGCTGGGAGCCAGCCGCTGGCAAACTTTCCGCGCCGTGATCGCGCCGGAACTCTGGCCCGCCCTCCTCACCGGCATGGCGATGGCCTTCGCTCGGGCCGTCGGAGAATACGGCTCGGTCATTTTCATCGCCGGGAACATGCCGCTCATCTCGGAAATTACGCCGCTGCTGATCATGACCAAGCTGGAGCAGTACGACTACGCCGGAGCCACCTCCCTGGGGGTCGTCATGCTGATCACGGCCTTCCTGCTTTCGTTTGCCGTCAATCTCCTTCAATGGTGGAGCACCGCTCGCCATACGAGCACGTAAAGAGAGACCCACGATGACCACAAGAGCCGCCGCGAGAATCAGCAACGAAGAATGGACCGCCTCGCTGACCACCGAGAGCGTGCTCGTCCGCTGGGCGCTCATTGCCGCGGCCCTCGGCTACCTGACGCTGTTTCTGTTCATTCCGCTTGCGGCTGTGTTTACGGAGGCGTTCAAAGGCGGTGTTTCGACCTACCTCGCCTCGTTTCAGGATCCGGACGCCCTGGCCGCCATTCGCCTGACACTCATCGCCGCGTCCATCGCCGTTCCGCTCAATGCCTTGTTCGGTGTGGCGGCCGCTTGGGCGATCGCCAAGTTCGAGTTCGTCGGGAAACAGTTCGTCATCACCCTCATCGACGTTCCCCTGGCCGTGTCTCCGGTGATCTCGGGATTGATCTACGTCCTGTTATTCGGAGCCCAAGGTTGGCTGGGTCCGTGGTTGGCCGAGCACGATATCAAGATCATTTTCGCCTTGCCGGGCATCGTCCTGGCCACGATCTTCGTCACCGTCCCGTTCATTGCGCGGGAACTCATCCCGTTGATGCAATCCCAAGGCCGGGAGGAAGAGGAAGCCGCGCTGACATTGGGCGCGTCCGGATGGCAGACGTTCCTGCGCGTGACGCTCCCCAACATCAAATGGAGTCTGCTCTACGGGGTGATCCTCTGCAACGCACGCGCGATGGGTGAGTTCGGCGCGGTCTCGGTCGTGTCAGGCCACATTCGGGGACTGACCAACACGATGCCGCTGCATGTCGAAATCCTTTATAACGAGTACAACGCCGTCGCGGCCTTCGCGGTGGCCTCGCTCCTCACGTTGCTGGCCCTCGTGACGCTCGTTGCAAAAACGCTCATCGAACGAAAATCCATTTTATCGTTGTCACGATCGACACACGATCCAGCGAACCAGCAGGGACCAGGGAGTCTGTCATGAGCATCCAAGTCGACCACATCACCAAGCGATTCGGCACGTTCACGGTCTTGAACGACGTGAGCCTGCATGTCCAAAGCGGGGAACTCGTCGCCCTCCTCGGCCCATCCGGATGCGGAAAGACGACGTTATTGCGGATTCTCGCCGGATTGGAACGGCCCGACGAAGGGCGAATCCTCCTGCACGGCCACGAGGTGACCGACCAGCGCATCACCGAACGTCGCGTCGGATTCGTGTTCCAGCACTATGCCTTGTTCCGGCACCTGAGCGTGGCGGAAAACGTCGCCTTTGGCTTGAAGGTCCTGCCGCGAGCCAAACGCCCTTCCGCCGAATATATTCGGAAGAAGGTGGAAGAGCTGCTGTCCCTCGTCCAGCTGCGCGCGATGGCGGACCGGTACCCCAGCCAACTCTCCGGAGGACAGCGACAGCGCGTCGCGCTTGCCCGGGCGTTGGCGGTGGAACCGAAACTGCTCCTCCTCGACGAGCCGTTCGGCGCGCTTGACGCCAAGGTCCGCAAAGAGCTGCGCCGGTGGCTTCGCCGGCTCCACGATGAATTGCACATCACGAGCATCCTCGTCACGCACGATCAGGAAGAGGCGTTGGAGTCGGCGGATCGCATCGTGGTGCTGAACCAGGGACGCATCGAACAGATCGGAACGCCCGACGAAGTGTACGAACAGCCGGCCACGCCCTTTGTCTATAGATTCCTCGGAGACGTCAACGTGTTCCACGGCCGGGCTCCGCATGAACGGACCCCGCACGACTCACCGGAAGGGCACCCGCTGACCGCATGGACGGACGCCGGCGGGGACCATGAGGTCGCCTTCGTGCGGCCGCATGACCTGGAATTGAGCCTGGAGCGGACGACGACCGCGCAGCTCGAAACCACCGTTCGCCTGATCATCAATGCCGGGGCACGCGTTCTCCTGGAATTGAGCACTAGAGATTCCGGGCAGCATATTGAAGTGGAGCTCACAAAGGAACGCTATCGCGAGTTGAAGCTGCAGCAGGGCGACGTCGTGTTCATCCATCCGAGGCAACTGCAGGTCTTCAAGGTGCCGGATCCCCTGTCTCCTTGAGCCGACGGGCACAGCAATCGAGACGAGCCATGTCTACCATGAGCGTTCATGAGCCGACCCATATCGTCGCGGCGACCGACCCTCACAAGCTCGCCCTGTCCATACGCGCGAGCTGCCTCGTCTTCGAAGACGCCGCTTCGAAAGCGCTGCTCGATCGCGTCCGACTCATTGCACCCAGCGAAGCGACCGTGCTCATCATTGGAGAAACCGGCACCGGCAAGGAACTGATCGCCCGCCATATTCATGACCTCAGCGAGCGCAGCAACGGCCCCTTCGTCGCGGTCAATTGCGCAGCCATCAGCGAATCCCTCATGGAAAGCGAACTCTTCGGGCACGAGCGCGGCGCCTTTACCGGTGCCATCGCGTCCAAGACCGGCTGGTTCGAGGCCTCACAGGGTGGCTCGTTGTTCCTCGACGAAATCGGCGATCTTCCCCTCCCCCTGCAGGCCAAGCTGCTGCGGGTCGTGCAGGAGCGGGAAGTCGTGCGTGTCGGGTCGCGGCAGTCCATCCCCGTCGACGTGAGGCTGATCGCCGCCACGAACGTGAAGCTCGATGAAGCCGTGGCCGCGGGCCGGTTCCGTGAAGATCTGTACTACCGCCTGAACGTCGCGACCATTCCGCTCCCCCCGCTGCGGGAACGGTCCGGGGACATCCTGCCGCTGGCCCATCATTTTCTGTTCCAGTACGGAACCAAGCTGGGATACTCGTCCGTCGAGCTTGCCCACGAAGCGTCGCGCGCCCTGCTCGCCTATCCGTGGCCGGGCAATATTCGCGAATTGGAGAACACAATCCATCATGCCCTCCTGATCTGCTCCGGAACGACCGTCCGAACCGAAGACCTGCGACTGCCGCCCCCGCGATCTCATGCCTTGTCGGCGACATCGGGGCCGGCCGCGCTTTCGTTGGAAACGGTTCTCCAAGAGCTCTTCGAGCGCGACACGCACCAGCTCTATCGCTCGATCGACGAAACGGTGATCAGGACGGCCTATGACTACTGCGAGAAGAACCAGCTCAGAACCGCCCGCCTTTTGGGCATCAGCCGCAACATCGTGCGCGACCGTCTTTTTCGTTACGGGCTTCTCAAGTCGCAAAAGGACCGGCCATGACACAGAAACCCCGATTCGTCATTTTTGCTCACAATGCCACGTACGACAAGCTCCATCAGGTCGCGACCTTGGGATTGACGGCCGCCGCAATGGGCAAAGACGTCACGATCGTCCTCCTGTTCTGGACCATTCGAAAGCTGGCTGAAGGACGCATCGACGAGATGGACTTCTCTCCCGAACATGGAATTGCGGCCGACCAGGTCCGCAGCCTCTTGAAAGCGAAGAAGATCCCCACGATCTCCGAAATGTTCCAGGAAGCGAGATTGTTTGGGAATTTTAGACTGGTCGCCTGCAGCGCGGGCTTGGAATACATGGGAGTGGACGCGGAAGCTGTCACGAAACGGGTCGATGACGTGATGGGACTGCCGGCCATCCTCTCGATAACAGCAGGCGCGGAAACCATCCTGTTTATCTAGCAACAGCCTGCTGGCAACGGACACGAGGGAGAATACGCGCAATGGTGATCACCGTGAACGGGAAACCCGAAGACATTCAAGCCTCCGTGCTGTTGGACCTGCTGAACGTCAAGAAGATCGAACCACAGATGGTCGCCGTGGAGTTGAACGACGCGATGGTCGAGCGTGACTCGCTGGCCTCGACGCCGTTGAAGGAGGGAGACCGGGTCGAATTCTTATTCTACATGGGAGGCGGCCGGTGAACGCGGCTCTTCATCGAGACAGCATGGAGTTGATCGGGAACACGCCGCTGGTCCGGTTGAACCGGCTTTCTCCCGAAGGCGGCGCGTCCATTTATGCCAAGGTGGAATTCGTCAATCCGGGCGGCAGCGTCAAGGACAGAATCTGCCTCAACATGATCAACGAGGCAGAGCGAAGCGGAAGGCTCAAGCCCGGCGACACCATCGTCGAGCCGACCAGCGGCAACACCGGGATCGGTCTCGCGCTGATCGCGGCGGTCCGCGGCTACAAGCTGATCCTGGTCATGCCGGAAACCATGAGCCTGGAGCGGGCCAGCCTGCTCACGTCCTATGGGGCGGAGCTGGTGCGGACCGCGGGATGGGAAGGCATGCGGGGCTCCATCAGGGAGGCCGAACGCCTCGTCGCCAGACAAGCCTCTTCGTTCATGCCGGACCAATTTTCGAATCCCGCGAATCCCGCGATCCACCGGACGACGACGGCTCCGGAAATTTGGGACGCCTTGGACGGCGTCTTCGACGCCTTTGTCGCCGGAGTCGGCACGGGAGGGACTATCACCGGCTGCGGTGAAGTGTTCAAGGGACGCAATCCCGCCGTCAAGATCGTCGCCGTCGAGCCGGCTTCCTCCGCGGTGTTGTCCGGCAAGATCTGCGGACCGCACAAGATTCAAGGCATTGGAGCAGGGTTCGTTCCCGCCGTCTTGAATCAGAAAATCCTGGATCGCGTCATCTCCGTCACCGACGACGAGGCCTACCGGACCAGCAAGCTCCTGGCGAAGCAGGAAGGCCTGTTGGCGGGCATTTCCTCCGGCGCCAACGTCTTCGCCGCACAACAGGTCGCCCGTGAATTGGGTCCGGGCAAACGGGTGGTCACCATGCTCTGTGATACGGGAGAACGGTACGTCAGCATGGAGAAATATTTTCTCCAATAGCGCGCGTGAAGGGCATTTCGTCCGATCATCCGGACGCTTCACGGTTCACGAACGACGGACAACGGTATGAGTTTCACCGACGAGCAAATCACCAGGTACAGCCGCCACATTCTGCTGCCGGAAGTCGGGGGCAAAGGCCAGAAGAAAATCGCCAGGGCGCGCGTCTTGATCGTCGGCGCCGGCGGGCT
>DAOLIU010000154.1:0-6898 GCA_035328385.1 Nitrospira sp.
ATTTTCGATGCGGCATTGTCCGATCGCTTCATTGGCATATTCGAGCCGTCGCGCCGGTCCCGCCGCGACGGTTTCAGGCCGAGCCGTGGCGCGATGCGGGAACGTCGTCTGCTCGGGGGGCGGCAAGTATTCCGGATCCTTGGGGGACAGTTTTGCGACCTGTTCCGCCCTGGCGACGACGTTGTTGATCGCGCCGGCCGTGAAGTCCGTCGTGCTGGCGGTACCGCGCCGGCCGTCAAGCGCGACCGTCACCGTCAAGGTTCCCCGTCTCGTGTCCACGTTCTGGATGACCTGGCTGTTGGCGAACCTGGTCGTCCCGCCATGGTGATCGTGG
This sequence comes from Nitrospira sp., assembly GCA_035328385.1. Lineage (GTDB taxonomy): Bacteria > Nitrospirota > Nitrospiria > Nitrospirales > Nitrospiraceae > Nitrospira_C. Next base: position 335 of record DAOLIU010000154.1, read on the forward strand.
AGCACGACGGTCGTCGCGTCCCCCGCCGAGCGCCGGAATACCAGATCGGCGAGGAAGCGAAATTCCTCGCGGCCGGTCATTCGGGGCCATGATCTGCCTGTCACGCTCATGCGCGACTCTATCCCTTGATCACGTCGACTTGCCGGAACCGGGCCGGCGAGGCGGCGTGCGTCATCCAGCCGGACTGGCCCGGCTGACCCTTGCCACAAGTAATGAAGCCGAATCGGCGCCGGTGCGTCCGATCGGCGACGCCGTCGCATCGTCCCCAGAATTCCGGCGTGATCCCGTGATAGATCACGTCGCGGAGCATGTGCGTGCGTTTGCCGTGTTCGATCAACCAAAAGGCATCGCCGCCGAATTGGAAGTTGTACCGCCGTTGGTCGATGCTGTACGACCCGTGCCCTTCGATGTAAATGCCCTTCTTGATGTCGCCGATCAGGTCGTCCAAACGGGCCGCGCCGGGTTCGAGTCCGATGTTCGCGATCCGGACGATCGGCACGCTTCCCCAACCGTCGGCCCGATTGGAGCCGCGGGAGCGCGTTTCACCGATCTTCGAGGCCGTTTCCCGGTTCGTACAGTATCCGACGAACAGGCCGTCCCGCACGATGTCCCATTTCTGGCAGGCGACGCCGTCGTCGTCGTATTCGGTGGCGGCCAAGGTTTCCGGCTCGGTATTGTCCGCAACCAGGGTGACGCTGGGCGAACCGAACCGGAAGTTCCCGCGTTTGTCGGGCGTGAGAAAGCTGGTGCCGGCATAGTTCGCTTCGTACCCCAATGCGCGGTCGAGTTCGCTCGGATGACCGCATGACTCATGCATGGTCAACGAGAGGTGCTCGGCGTCCAGAACGAGGTCATAGCGGCCGGGTTCCACGGACGGAGCCCGCACCTTCTCGGCCGCCTGGGCGGCGATGCGCGGGGCATGGGTCAACATCCCGGCGTCTTCGATCAACTCGTACCCGGTCCTCAAATGCGGCGTGTTGAAACTACGCGACGCAAACCGGCCGTCGTGCCGTGCCACGGCCGTAAATTCTCCCTGCACCGCCAGAAGGTCGAACTCGAGTTGCGAGCCCTCGGTCGACAGAAACAGCTTGCGATCCCGCCGGGCCCAGAGGGCGGCACGGCTCCGGACGACTTCGGCTTGGCGGTGAACGTATTCCATGACGTCGCACAGCAGGTCGGTCTTCTGCTGGAGCGGGACGCCGAACGGATCGATACGGAAGGGAGTCGCGACGCTGGCGCGATGGACGGGCTCTTCGACCAGCACCACTTTCTCACGGGCCAGGGAGGAAGAGCCGCGGGCGATCTCTACCGCGAGATCGGCCACGCGCGGGACTTCTTCAAGCGACAAGACGGAGCTCGCCGCGAACCCCCACCCGCCGTGATAAAGAACTCGGATGCCGAATCCGGCGTCTTCGACGTCCCGAATGGACGCAATCCGGCGATCCTCGCCCTCGAGGCGCTGGGTGAGGCTGTGTTGAACGCGCACGTCGCCGTAATCGGCCCCGGCGGCACGGATGCGCGCCAAAGCCAATTCGGCAAGTTCGATCCAATTCGTCGTCATCGCCACGAGCACACCAGGCCGTTCCGACGCCAGTATACCAGGAGACGGACCCATCGGCCGCGAGGAATGTGACGGATTAGATGCCGGTGCCGGTGCGCGTGGCTTCGACAAATTGCTCGGTCGATTCGTCGAGGGCGCGCCCCTTCCGGCCTTTCGGCGGCAAAATATACAGGAGCTTCGAGCTTCCCGGCGCAGACCCCGGCAGGGACATTTCGTAGGACGCGGGACGCTGATGGTCGGCCATCTGCAGTCTGGGATCATACACGCTGTTAAACTTCCACAGCATCTTCACGAAATTCGTCTGGCCCCGCAGCAAATGCCCGGCGGCGAGTTTTGCCGTCGATTTGAGCGCCGTCCATCCCAGATGCTTTTTGTTGAGCACCTGCTGGGTCTTGACCAGCTCCTCGTAGAACTCAGGAAGCGGGAGCCGGGTCGGCAGCACCGCGTGCTGGATGTCGAAGAGGCGATAGTCGCGTGTCTTGAACTTCCGAGACTCGGTGTGCCAGCTCTCGGTGCCGGGATAGGGAGTATTGACGCTGATGTTCACGATTTCGGGGATCTCCAGGCACCATTGCCGGATCACCTCGAATCGCTTCCGGTCCCAGTCGGGATCGGCGATCAGATTGATGGCCACGGTGATGCCGAGGGACCGGGCGAATTCCAACGCCTCGAAATTGCGCCCCAAGGAGATGCGTTTCCGATGCATCCGGAGGCCTTCCTCGTCGATCGCCTCCACGCCCAGAAACATGTACTGCAGGCCGAGCGTCTTCCAGAACTTGAAGACCTCCTTGTTGCGCAGCAGGACATCGCCGCGCGTTTCGAGATAATACTGTTTCTTGATGCCCCGCCGCGCGATCGCTTCGCCGATTTCGAATCCCTGTTTCGCTTGGATGAACGCGACGTCGTCGACCAGAAAAATCCCCGGCTCGGCCACCATCGAAAGGTCCTCGACGGCCTTTTCGGGACTGACCGTCCGGTAGCTGCGGCCGTAAAACGTCCAGGCGCTGCAGAAGGAACAATCCCAGGGGCACCCGCGCGCAAACTCGACCGAGGCGCAAGGATCCAACACACCGATAAAATACTTCCGCCGATGGCGAACCAAGTCCCGGGCCGGACGCAAGTCGTCCAGACTGTCGACGAACTGCGGAGGCGGACCCTCGCCGTCGAGCGTCACCGCCCCGGGGACGGCCGCCACCGCGGTCCGGTCATGCTCCACCGCCTGCAGCAACAGAGGAACCGAGACTTCTCCTTCTCCCTTGAGGACGCAATCGATCGCGCCTTCGGCGTGCCGGAGCAGATCCCGCGCCACGAACGAGGCGCTGTGGCCCCCGACGAACACAAAGACGGCCGGCGCCTGCTGTTTGGTTGCTTTGGCGAGATCCACGATCTCCGGCACGTTCGCCAAATAGTTGCATGAGAAGGCGATCGCATCGGGTTTCCAGGTTCGCACGAGCGCGAAATAGTCCTTCCATGTTTCCACCTGCAGATCCATCAACCGGACCTCGTGCCCCATCTGACGGACGGCCTGGGCGACCAGCTCGAGCCCCAATGGCTCCAGACGCAGGTAAATTTTCGTATACATGAGAGGTCCGGGGTGCACCGCGAGAAATTTCATACCGGCAGCTTGTGGAGCGGGGAAGATTTGTCGTCCAAGGATTTACGTCCCGACGGATTCTGACAGAATCGACGGAGTTCGTTCAATGAGAAACCTCGACGTGTGATGACAAGGGCTTCTCCTAGTAGCCTATTTTGTTCCAAAGTGTTTCCGGCTCATCCGAGCCGGATCTCCCGAAGACCGACAAAGCCACGTCCGTGCGATCGGTGAAGAATCCGTCCGCTCCACACACGGTCACCATCCACATTTCCCACCGCTGGTTGATCGTCCAGGGATGGACGAACAACCCTGCCCGATGGGCCCGGCCCGTATGCCATGGCCAGGTGGTGACATACCGTCTGGGAGCGTCGCCGGCGGACCAGCCCGGACTGAAGGCCCACCTGACGCCCCATGTCCCGACGCCGGAGCCGACGTCCGACGCGATCGTCATCAAGGAGTCCAAGCCTTCTCTCTGGACCATGATCTCATCGAGCAGGAGCAGCCGCGGAACCCCGGGAGCGAGCGCCTTCAGCCGAGCCAGGCTGTTCGGCTCGAACGACTGAAAAATCACACGGCCGGACGGTGCCGCGTTGCCGTCCTCTATCCACCCCCGTTTCCTCAGGGCGCTCACCAGTTGTTCCTCGATTCCCGGGAACCGGCCGGCGGCTTTCGTCTCGATATAGAGACCGGGACGCCTGCTCCCCGACTCCGCCACGGCGATGACCTCGTCTACCCGGAGGATCCGCAGTCCCTTGAACGAACCGCGCGCGCGGTCGGGAAAGGCCGCATTGAACCAGGACCCGGCGTCGAGCTGCGCCAGCTCCGCAAAGGTGAACATATCGACCGTGTCTTTTTCACGACCGGGAAAGACGTCCGCCACGTTGGTCGTGCGGGACAAATCGTCGTCGTGCACGACGACCAAGGTGCCGTCTTTGGTGCGCTGCAGGTCGATCTCCAGATAGTCCGCGCCGAGCTCTCGGGCCATCAGGTAGGCGGGGACCGTGCTTTCCGGGGCCAAGTACGAGGCGCCGCGGTGGGCGATGACGGCGGGACGGGGAATGTTCAGAGCCCTGGCCACTCGCTTTCCCCTGGTGGTCCCGCCAAGAAATCCGCAGGCCAGCCACAATCCCGCGGCCAGCATGACGGCGGCGGAAACCGCCGCGAGTACGATCTTCAGGCCCGAACTCATGGCCGACTAGGTAGTCCTCTCGCCCGAGCCCTGTCAAGGATCCGTTCGCGCGTGACGACGTCGGAGACGTCCGGAGGCGCTTGGTTTTCACGGAGGGAACCACTACTATGAGCCCCACGATGCGGAGCCGGCATCAGACGCTGCGGCAACAGCTCTCCCTGTTGCTGACCGGGACATTCCGGCCCGCCCGCCAACTGGCCGAGCTGGCGAGCATCAGCGAGCGGGAGGTGGAGGAACACCTCGCGCACATCGTCAGGTCTCTGGCGCGAGACCGTACCCGCCGGTTCATGTTGAGGCCGTCCGCATGTCATGACTGCGGGTTCGCTTTCCGCGACCGGACTCGCCTGACGCGTCCGAGCCGCTGTCCCCGCTGCCGGAGCGAGGCGATATCCGCACCGGAATACATGATCGAGACACGCGCCTGACCGGCAGGCGAGTCTCAATTTTTTCGATTGTCTTGCCCGGGTCACACGGACTCCATTACGGTAGGAGCGCCGCGTGGCTCGCCCTTGTAGTCGCAGCTCATGACATCTCAGGCGTTACGGCTTCAATTCCGGTGGAACACGTTTGGCCACGACCTGTTGGCCTCGGTCGTGGTCTTTCTCGTCGCGTTACCGCTGTGCATGGGTATTGCCGTGGCGTCCGGCGCCCCGCCGGCCACCGGCATCATTACCGGCATCATCGGGGGTTTGGTCGCGGGGGCGCTGGCCGGCTGTCCTCTGCAAGTAAGCGGTCCGGCCGCGGGCCTCACCGTCATCGTCTACGAGATCGTGCAGGAGCAAGGCATGGAACGCCTGGCCTTGATCATCGTGCTCGCCGGCATCATTCAAATGAACTGGGCCTGGCTTCAACTGGGGCAATGGTTCCGCGCGGTGTCCCCCGCCGTCGTGCACGGCATGCTGGCCGGCATCGGCGTGCTGATTTGCGCGAGCCAGTTCCACATCATGATCGACGACGTCCCCAAAGGATCGGGCTTGGAAAATCTGGCCACCCTGCCCTCCGCCATCTGGAAAGGCCTGGTGCAGGACGACAGCGCACCGATGAACCACCATCTCGCGGCGAGGATCGGCGTCCTGACCATTGCTGGCATCGTGATGTGGAATCTGTATGCGCCGAAGACGCTGAAAGCCTTACCCTCCGTTCTGCTCGGCGTGTCGCTCGCCACCGTGACGACGGCGCTGCTGGGGCTCGACATCGCCCACATCAAAGTACGGGACAACCTCCTCACGATCGTCAATCCCCCCACGCTCGATTCCATGCGCCACTTGCTGGACCCGGCGATTCTCGGTGAGGCCCTGGCCCTGGCGCTCATCGCCAGCGTGGAAACCCTGCTGTCGGCGACCGCCGTCGACCAGCTTCACCATGGCCCGCGCACCCGCTATAACAAGGAGCTTTTCGCGCAAGGCACGGGCAACCTCCTGTGCGGGTTCCTGGGCGTCCTGCCGATGACGGGCGTCATCGTCCGCAGCGCGGCGAACGTCGAAGCCGGAGGCCGCTCCCGCGCGTCGGCCATGATGCACGGGGGCTGGCTGCTCCTGTTCGTTTCGTTTCTTCCGTTCATCTTGCGCCTGATTCCCACGGCCAGCCTCGGCGCCGTGCTCGTCTTCACGGGATACAAGCTCATGAACGTCGAGGTGATCCGGGAACTTCGACGGCACGGTTCGAGCGAGGTCCTGATCTACGCCGCCACGCTCGGCACGATCGTCGTCACGAATCTGTTAACCGGCGTCCTCGTCGGAGTCGGGCTGGCCCTCGCCAAGCTGCTGTATACCACGCAGAATCTCGATACCTCCCTCGAGCACGATCCGGCGACCGGGAGGCTGCTGCTCAATCTGCAGGGAATCGCCACCTTCGTCAGCCTGCCTCGATTGGCGACGGCCCTGGAGAAAGTGCCGCCGTCCACGGACATCGAGGTCCGGTTTTCATCACTCCGTCACATCGATCATGCCTGCTTGCAACTTCTCGAGTCCTGGGCGAAACTTCATGCTGCGTCAGGCGGCCGGGTCAATCTGGACTGGGACAAGCTCAACGGGTTGTCGTACCATGCGAGAAAAGACGTGCGCATGGCCACCGGTTGGCGGAAATGGATTCATTGACGTGAGACGCGTAATCGGCTCGATCGGCGGGCGGGCGGCGGCGATGCTGCTGCTGTTCGTGACCTTCTCCGTGACCGGTTGTACCGGCGACAAGCCGAAGGAACTGCTGGAGACCGCCGAATTC
>DAOLIU010000155.1:0-6880 GCA_035328385.1 Nitrospira sp.
GAAAGGCCGTCCAGCAAGGCCGCAGCGAGTGAAGAGGCGAAGCGTACTCTGTCCCGTACGTTGAGCCTCTGAGCGATGCGAGAACGCCGCTGGAGGACTTTGTCAACAGCCTGCTAGCCCACGGAAAGGAACAGGCCATGCAGCGGCCACGCGTTCTCTTCGCCGACGATCACCGCCTTCTCGTCGAGGCCTGCACCAAGTTGCTGGAGCCGGAGTGTGACGTCGTGGGATCGGCGGGCGACGGCCGCACCCTGCTGCTCATGGCGCGCAAGCTTCGTCCGGACGTCGTGGTGTTGGATATCGGCATGCCGTTGCTCAACGGCTTGGACGCCGGGCGGCAGTTAAAAACCATGATGCCGGAGGTCAAACTCGTCTTCCTCACCATGAACGAAGATGCGGACCTCACCGCGGAAGCGTTCCGCATCGGCGCCTCCGGATATCTCCTCAAGAGCTCGGCCGCGTCGGAATTATCCGGCGCCATCCGTGCGGCAATGGAAGACAAGACGTATATCGGATCCCGCATGACCGCCAGAATGGCCGAAACCTACGTCGAGTCCGGTCGGCGTTCGATGCCGAGCCGCCTGACGTTGCGTCAGCGTGAAGTACTCCAGCTTCTCGCCGAGGGCTACTCGATGAAGGAAGCCGCGAATATTCTGGACGTCACTCCCCGTACCGTCGCCTTCCACAAGTATCGGATCATGGAGCAGTTTCAGGTCAAGAACAACGCCGAACTGTACCAGTTCGCCGTAAAACAGAGCCTGATACCCGCGTCGCCGCGGCGTCATTAGAATTCCCCGCTCTGTCAGTTTTGCCAGTTTTCTCCCTTGCCCATCGGTGGTACATCTATCGTCCTTCGACCGCACAACGAGTCCGCCCAGATGGCTGTGCTTCACCGACCGGTCGACACCGGGAACACCTCCCCTCGCATCGTATTGGCCGATGACAATCCGGCCATGCTGGACATGGTGTTCCGGGTGCTTGAGCCTGAATTCCGCATCGTCGGAACGGTGGGCAACGGCCGGGACCTGATCCGGGCTGCGACGGAACTGCAACCCGACGTGCTGATCGTGGATATCTCGATGCCGAGCCTCAACGGCCTGGAGGCGGCCAGACAGCTGACAGGCGAGGACAGCGGCGCCAGGATCGTCATCCTGACAGTGCACGAGGAACGGGAATTCGTCGAAGAATCTCTGGTGGCGGGGGCACTGGGCTATGTCGTCAAGCCGCGGCTCGCGACGGATCTCCCGGTCGCCGTTCGTGAAGCGTTGATGGGACGCACGTTCGTGTCACCGATGCGGCCGCCGTCACAGGTCGGCTCCGATTGACTTCGGAAAGCTCCCCTACTTTTGCTTCCCGGCATACGGCTCTTCCATGGTCACCTTGATGAGTTGGCCGGCGCGCAGCGGCTCGGTTTCCTTCAGATTGTTGGCAACCGCGACTTGCTTCGTCGTCCACCTGGATTTTGATCTATCCACCAGCGCATCCAGTCTTTCGCCCGCATGGGCTTCGACGAGACGCAACCGCTTTTCTCGAATCCCCGCCCGTTCATCCGGCCGCAACGGCCTGAAGCTTTCCGCCACCGCCTGAAAGACGGGGTGGATCGCGTCATAGTTCTTCGTCTCGGTGATGCCGACCAGCTGATAGATGAGCCCTTCATGCGCGATCCAGGTGATGTCCGCCGTGACCTTGGAGTCCCCAAGTTTCGCTTTGGCGGCCCGGAGACCGTTCACCGTGGTCGGCCGCGTCTTGTCCACGACGGGAGACTTACCGGCCTTCTCCAGTGCGCGGGCGCCCTCCATCGGATCAGTCCCCTCTCCGACTGCCCGAACGAGGATGCCCATGTTGCCCTCTTTCGGCGCCGACGCCAACTGAACCGGCGTATTCTCCACTTGCCATTGATCCGGAAATTCGACGAAGAAATTCAGGTCAGGATGACGGAACTCGCGGCCTTGGATCACGCCGTTGGCGGCTCGCTGTCCGACGATGAGGCCGTCGAATCGTTTCAGGAATGCCTCGTGCGTCGGAGTGATCGGATCCCGCGGGACCTGCTTGAATTCTTTCGCCCACTTGGTCGTCTTCTCGACGCGATCCGGCGTGGCCGGATGCGAATCGAAGAAGCTGGGCCTGCGGGGCCCGTCGTTCAATAACGATTCTTCCCTCCCCAACGTATTCAGAAAGGTCGCCAACCCTTCGGGATTCCACCCGGCCTTGGCCGCCATCTCCTGCCCGACCTTGTCCGCCTCGGATTCCTGCGACCGGCTGTACGGTGAAAACACCAGGCTTTGCGCAAAGTTGCCGATCCCTCCGAGCACATTACCGACGAACGGCACGAAAAACCCCGTGATGCCGGAAACGAAGTTGGTGATCAGCGCGAACGGCCCCTGGCGGGAAATCTTTTGAACGCTGTGACGGGCCGCAACGTGGCCGATTTCATGGCCGACGACTCCGGCCAACTCGTCCTCCGAGTTGACCAGCGCCAACAGGCCGCGGGAGACGTAGATATACCCCCCGGGAAGCGCGAACGCATTGGGTTCGATCATATCGACGGCATGGAAATGGTAGTCGATGTTCTGGCGCGGCGACTCCTTCGCCAACCGCTGTCCGAGCTGGTCCAGATAACCGGTCATGGCCTGGTCCTCGAGCAGCCCCATTTCCTCTTCGACCTTCTTCGCTTCCTCCGCTCCGATCTGTTTCTCCTGTCCGGTGGTGACGAGGGTAAACTCCGGCCATCCGCTCACCGGATTGATCGTGCAGGCGCTCGACCCGATCAACAGCACGACAACGGCCAAGCCGCCGGAACAGATTCCACGGACCGAACGAGATAATGAAGTCGTCGTCATCTTCCGCCACCTTCCAAATTGTACCGATCTTCGAAGCGGCCAGCAGTCTAGCACAGCTGACGGATGTTGTTCACGACGAAGCATCCCGAGCCCCACCCTTGCGGGCATGATAGTCGTTTGGTAGTCTTGCGCCGCTTCCCGATCTGAGGCCTTACGTCGGATTCGACCTGATGACGAAATTCCCATCTATCATCCCGGCTGCCGCGGTGACCGTGCTTCTCTTCTGGGTGACCCTGCCGGCCGGCTGCACCACCCTTGCCTCGGCGGAAGAGAGCACCGAGCAACAACAGCTGGTCGATCAGGCCACGTCGACATTCGAACGATTCATGGCCGAACCGGGCCTTGCCGCGGGATATCGTCTCAAGCCCGATACCATGAAGGCCGTGTTCATCGTTCCTAAACTGTGGCGCGGCGCCGTGGTCGTCGGTGGATCCGGCGGGCGTGGCGTGCTGGTAGCTCGGGATCTCTTGAAGGGTGGATGGTCGCCCCCCGCCTTTTATACGATGAGCTCCACCAGCTTCGGCCCCCAAATCGGAGTGGATTCGTCAGAACTGGTTCTCATCGTCCAAAGTTTTGCCGCCCTTGAGCGCTTCTCCGGGAAGGGAACGAAACGACTTGGGGTCGACGGCGGTTTTACGGTCGGCGCGTTCGGGGAGGGAGGCACTACCGCGGTCGACCTGATCTCATTCGCTTGGTCGAAAGGCGTATTCGTGGGCTTCTCCCTGCAGGGATTCGCCATCACGGCCTCAGCCAAAGACAATCAGGCCTATTACGGAGCTCCTGTCGATCCTGAAGACATTCTTGCGAACAAGACCGTGACCAATCCCGGCGCGGATATTCTCCGTGCCACGCTCGCCAAATTGATTCCGTAACACCTCTCAATAGGCAAGCGCCCTTGGTAACCCAGCCTTTACGGAATCCTCACGCGGATGGTATAAACACATCGTCGTCCCCCCGCTTTCTTGCTCGCAATGGCGGTGTAGCTCAGTTGGTAGAGCAGCGGACTCATAAGCCGCATCTCGCTTCTCCCCTTCACCCGCAAACCTCCACATTCCTCAAGAGAATCGCGGCATCCAGCGCGGTTCCCCGTTTTTCAACATCCGATCCATTCCCGCCACAACCGACCAGTTCCGGTCTTTTGGTGAACATCTGGTGAACACTCAAGCTGCAGTGTTCGGCCATCGACCAGCGTCGCCATTCCGGACAACTGACATCCATCTGGTCGATAATCGTGTCAGGCTCGTGCCGCCTGCATAACATCTTCCCCACACATGACGATGACGGCGACTGCTCCCGAGACTTCCCAGGCCGACCTGTCTCCGCATTCGGCGAGGCCACAATTAACGCAGTATTGCCAGGCATATGCGCCCTCTCTCATCTTTCAGCTCGCCCAGCTGCTCGCGGATCAGAAGCGTTGACAGAGCACAGAGCCTCATTCTTCTTCAAACGTCCGCCAACCGCCGGCTGTCTCTCATGCAGAGAAAATTGACGTGGTGCCTGGGCCGAGCGGCAAAGTAAGGGTTGCGGTGGTCCTCTGCTTCGGTGCCGATTCAAAATCAAAGCGACCGTTCAAGACTTTCATGCGTTCCCGGATCGTGAGGAGGCCGATCCTCGAAGAGAGGACACTTCCCATGCCTGCAGGCTGTGGCCCTTGCGAGGCGGCGAGATCGAAGCCGCTCTCATCTCGCACTACGATTTGAAGGAGGCCCTGGTCGCAGGTCAGGCGGACAGTTGCTTGTTTCACGACCGCATGCTTCGCCGTGTTGATCAGCAGTTCCCGCACCGAGCGAAAGAGTAGGACGGCGGAACTGCGAGGAATGGCGCACTCATCTATCTGATCCAGATCCACTCTTACCTCCAGATCGTGACGCTTCATCTGTGTAGCGAGCGCTCGAATTCCAGCGACCAGTCCTTGTTCGTGCAGGATAGGTGGACTCAACTCGGCCATCAACGTCTGGCAATACTGTAAGGCTTGGGTCAACACGTCATCGACTTCGTGGACCATCTCATCGCCTGCTGAAGGCAGAGGGAGTCGCTGCAGCAGTCCGATTTTCATACGGCCGAGCACGAGTAACTGCGCCAGATAGTCGTGCAACTCGGTCGCAAGGTGCGTACGTTCACGCTGCTCCGCAGTATCGAGCGCTGTCGCCAGCGACCGGAGATCCACCAGGGACTGGTCCAACTCCTGAGTGCGCACGGCGAGTTTCCGCTCCAGCAATCGGTTCCTCTGTTGCAGTTGGGAGTAAGCCGCACTCTCGGCTCTTACCCTAGCGTCCTGACCGTCGCGTAACGTTTCTGTCGTCGAATAGACGTCTGCCGTCAGGTGTCCATTATTTTGTGATTGGTTCATATGCGGCTCCTTTGTTGCACAAGTGGAAAACGGCTCGACGTAAAAAGATAGGATCGAATGAAGCCACTAGACCCCGCGCGATCATGCGGGCATGTTAGAGCAGCGGCCGGCCGGCAGGCTGTATAGAACTGACCATTCCCCTGGTTTGGTAATAATCTTATGACACCGAATAACATCATTATTAATCGCCTCTTAACGGTGTGATAGCCATGCCACTGGTGCGCATTGAGGACACGGGCAAACCCACCCCCAGAACCGACCTTGAGAGAGGTCTTTCACGCATGGTGTTATCTAAGCAGAAAAGGTCAGTTGCGCCTGATTGTAGATGGCCGAGGCGGGTTCGCGGTAACGGCTGCGTTAAGATCGTTCAATTAACCGCACGCCCTTGGCTTCTAGCTTGGGAATCGTCTTCATACAATGAATTGATGGAGAGGCCTTCGAGCGACGCCTCGAACGCTGCCTTGAACCTCCGGTAGTGTATCTTCGCGTAGGGCACGACGGCTTGCCATAACTCGCTATCAGCCAATGCCCGCAGAGCCTCTGGGGTCGCGTCCTTTAGGTGCTCGAAATTGATGATGATGTCGAGTCTTGCACGCTTTGCCGCCTCGGTGATCCGTTCGACCAATTCTTGCGCGCTGGCCTGATCCAAGGTCCCCTCGAGATCTACGAACAGGGCCGCGGATTGATCATGCCGTTTTGCTTTGATGCTCAACCAGCAATTTTCGGCCCCCGAGGCTTCACCCTCGCGGTCCTGCTCTTTCATCATATGCAAGGCATTCGGAATTAGAGGTACGTCTTTTAATGCCGGCAGTTTTGCTTGCAAAGTCCTCAGTGCCGACGCGACCCGCGATAAGGAGCCCCGAGGACATGATCGTTTCACCAGCTTGCGAAACTCTCGATTCATGATCAGTCGGGGGACGAACCGCTGGGTGGTGCCGGCGAGGCGTTTCCAGATGGAGCAAAGTGAATAAAACTGATGATTGGCCCAATAGAATCCTTCCTGTAGTTGCTCCGGTGTCATACGACTGGGACGATAGACGACATGCTTCCCATCATAGTGGGCCCAGTCGCGATCAAAAATTCGGCCGGTCGCATTGTAGCGATCAAACAGCGCGGTCCCCGGAAGCGGGGTGAGCACATTGAAATAGGCCAGTTCCACCTGGTTCTTGGTGAGAAACTCCACCGCCCGCTCGAACACCGATTCGTCATCGTGATCGAACCCGAAGACGATCCCCGGATTCACCATAATGCCGTGATCATGAAACATCTTGATCTCTTGTGAGAACTTCTCCACGCGATTGAACGGCTTATTGGTTTCTGCCAAGGCGCCTTCATCGAGTGATTCCATGCCGACGAACACCGACACACAACCACTTTCGGCTGCCAGTCTGACCATCTCTGCGTCATCACCCAAGAACAACGTGGATTGACAGCCCCATTTGATGTTCAGGGGCTTCAGAGCGGCCCAAAGTTCTCGACAGTAGGCCCGGTTGCTGTTGTGGAGGTCATCGACAAAGGCCACGATGCTGCCGTCTTCGATACCCAAGCGAATACGCAGACCCGTCAGAAAAGCGTTCCAGAGCGTGTCATTCGACATGCGATCCACCAGTTCCCCGCAGACCCACCGCTTGACCAGAGTGAGTTCCTTGATGACTTCCTCGACCGGCCGTCGCCGGGTGGTTTTGCCGTT
>DAOLIU010000156.1:0-5397 GCA_035328385.1 Nitrospira sp.
GCGGCTTCACGCTCGTCGAACTGCTCGTTGTCATTGCGATCATCGGCATTCTCGTCGCGCTGTTGTTGCCTGCCATTCAGGCGGCACGCGAATCGGCACGTCGCAGCGAGTGTTCAAATCATCTCAAGCAGCTCGGCATCGCGAGCATCGAGATCGAAGACCCCCGCGAGCTCGTCCTCAAGGAAGAGGCCGGCACGGCCGGGGCGGCCCCCTCGGAAGCCGAGCAGAAGGACCAGCGCAAAGCCAACGCCAAATCGGCCTACGGAAAAGCGGCGGGCGCGCTCGGACACCTGTCGCAATCGGCCCGCGACGGGGGTACCCTCAACTTCAAGCAGGCCAAACGGGCGATCCAGAACATCGTCGACCTGATGATGCATGACGAGTCCACCCTGCTCGGCCTCACCAACCTCCGCTGCCACGACCAATATACCCACAACCATTCGGTGAACGTGGCCCTGCTCTCGATGGCCCTGGGCAACCGCGCCGGGTATCCGAAAGCCGAGCTGGCCGATCTCGGCATGGCCGCCCTCTTTCACGACGTCGGCAAATGCGCCATCTCGCTCGACGTGCTGAACAAACCCGGCGAGTTCACCAAGGAAGAGTGGGACCTCATGCGGACGCACCCGACGGAAGGCGTGCTGACGCTCATTCAGCTGCGCGGCCTCGGCAACGTCCCGGCCCGCATGGCCTCGGCCTCGTTCGAGCATCACATGAACTTCGATTTCTCCGGCTACCCGAAGCTGGCGGTGCCCTGGACGCAAAGTCTCTCCAGCCGCATCGTCACGATCGCCGACTGTTACGACGCGATGACGTCCTCGCGCGTCTACCGGCGGGAGCCGATGTCGCCGGCGAACGTCCTGAAGATCATGTTCAACAAGAGCGGACAATCCTTCGATCCGGTGCTGCTGAAGCTGTTCGTCACCTGCGTGGGCATCATCCCGATCGGCAGCTTGGTCATGCTGGAGTCCGAGGAACTGGCCGTGGTCATGAAGACGCCCGCGGACAAGGCCAACGCAGAGCGCCCGGTCGTCAAAATCATCGCCGATGACCAGGGCAACCTCAAGGAGGACGGCGCCGATCTGGATCTGAGCCTCCAGGACGAGACCGGCGCCTACCAGAACAGCATCCTGCGCCTGGTCGACAACACGGAATACAAATTCGACACCAGCCGCTATTTCGTCTAGCAGTACGCTCCCTTGACAGCGTGCGGCGCCCCCGCTATTCTCGCCAGTTGAGTTCGGCATCGGCTTCTCACCATCAAGGAGTTCCCCATATGTCTAGACCGACCACTCTCATGCGGCAAACGGTGCTTCCCCTCTGTGCCGCAGCCCTGCTCTGTCTCTCCTCGGCGCCCGCAGAGGCGGCCGAAGCGTTCAAGATGGGCGTCATCGATCCCCAGAGCGTGCTGGAGAAATCCAAGGCGGGCCGGCGGGCGCTCGACGGACTCAAGGAATACGTCTCGACCCGTCAGAAGCTGCTGTCCCGCGACGAAGAGGAATTGCGAAATACGGAAAAGACGCTGAAGGAATCGGCCTCGAAGCTCAGCGAGGCGGAAAAGAAAGAAAAGGAAGCGCAGTTCCGGAGCAAGATCCAGGACTACCAGAAGCGCGCGCAGGAATTTAATCAGGAACTGCAGGGCAAGCAGAAACAGCTCGTCGAGGAATACATGAAGAAAATCGCCGCCGCCACCCAGACGGTCGCGGAAAAGGGCGGTTTCTCCCTGGTCGTCGACAAGGGCAGCGAGCAGACCGTCAAGATCGTCATCTACAACAAAGACACGATCGACATCACCGAGCAGGTGATCAAAGAATTCGACCGGGTCAATCCCAAGTAATACGCCGCGGCGCCTGACGGGATCGCCGGTTTGGAGGTCCCGTTACGGCGCCATCGGATAGCCGGCTTCCTTCCAGGCCTTGATTCCCCCGTCCATCGACGTCACGTTCGAGTAACCCATCTGCGCCAGCGCATCCGCGGCCAGGATCGACCGGAATCCTCCGCCGCAATAGAGAACGATCGAGGCGTTCTTGTCCGGCACGACCGTTTCGATGTCGCGCTCGATGATGCCTTTGCCGAGATGGCGGGCGCCCTTCGCGTGGGCCTGTTGAAATTCGTTGTCTTCCCGCACGTCGATGAAGTGCGCGACCTCGCCGCGGTCCAACCGGTTCTTGGCCTCGGCCACCGTGCATTCCTTCACACGTCGGCGCGCGTTCTCCACCAATTTCAGAAACGATTCGTTGTGCTTCATGCCGGCTCCTTGTGAATGAAGATGACGACTCAAAACAGCACCGCCTGCGCCGTCTCGGGGCGACGAAACGTCTGCGGCACCGTCTCATCGTCGAGCGAGGGAAATCCCGCTTTCCGCTTGGACAAGGCGAACAGCTGTTCCACCATGCTCCAGTAGGTCCCAGTGCCGCGGTGACGGCGGAAATACGCGCCGTCGGTCATCGCGCCCGCGCGCACCTCTTGGATGCGGTGCACGATCTTCGCTTTGCGCTCCGGAAAGGCCTCGCCGATTCTCTGAAGAAACACGTCCTCGACCGGCCCCGACAAACGCACAAGCGTCGACATCGCCTCCGTCGCGCCGGCCTCTCTGGCCCGCTCGAGCAGCTCCGGAATATCCTCGTCGTTCAAACCCGGTATGATCGGAGACACCGAGATGCCCGTGGAAATGCCGGCGGCCTTCAGCGCGGCCATGGCTTCGAATCGCTTGCGACTCGACGGCGCATGCGGTTCCACCTGGCGGGCCACGGCATCGTCGGCGAACGGGATGCTGAAATAGACCCGCACCCAGGCGTCACGGCGAAGCCGCTCGAGCACGTCGAGATCGCGGAGCACCAGTACGCCTTTCGTGATGATGCCCACGGGGTTCCTGTATTCCGCGCAAACTTCAAGACAGGCCCGGGTGAGCTCGAACGACGCTTCCGCCGGCTGGTAACAATCGGTATTTCCGGAGAAGACGATCACCTCCCCGTTCCATGACCGTTTATCGAACGTCCGTCGAAGCAGATTCGGCGCATCGCGTTTGACGACGATCTTGGATTCGAAATCGGTCCCTGCGCCGAAGCCCCAGTACTCGTGGGTCGGCCGCGCGTAGCAGTAGGCGCAGGCATGGAAACAACCCCGATATGGATTGAGGCTCCACCGAAACGAGAGGTCCGGGCTGTCGTTGCGGCTCAGAATTTCCCTTGTGGCATCGTCGTACATTTGAAGCCGGCTGGGAGGAGCGGGTTCGAGATAGTCCCGATGGCGGGATTCGAACGGGTTCGGGGGATTGGACATGGCACGCATGCGCTATCGTCGCTTTCCGCGGCATGCGCTGTCAACCGGCGCGGATCGTGGCCGACATCGTCCGCATCGGCTGAAAAGCGGTAGTGGGCAAGTTTCCTCATGGTCATGCCCGCGAAGGGGGCATCCGCTCCTCGATCAAGACTCCATGTTGAGGAGAAAGCCTTGACTGGATTCCCGCTTCCGCGGGAATGACACACTTCAGTGCGTCGGATGGCTAACCGGCCCACTACCGACCAAGCGCGTTGATTGACTCCCACCGACCCCGATGCTAGATTCCTTCCGTCCGCGGGACTTCCCCATTCCATGCACGACCTACGTCTCCTTCGCGATCAACTCGACGACATCCGCGCACAGCTCGGCGCGCGAGGGAACGACGTCCAATGGGACAACCTTCGCAAGCTCATCGACGAGCGCCGGGCGCTCACCGCCCAGGTGGAACAGCTGCGCCATGAGCTCAAAAAAGGCTCGGACGAAGTCGCGCAGCTCAAACGGGCCAAACAACCGGCGGACGACGCCATCGCTTCCATGAAGGCCGTCGGCGAACGAATCAGCCGTGGCGAGACGGACTTGCGACAGGTCGAGGACGCGCTGAACGATTTGGCGCTGCGTATTCCCAACGTTCCCCATCTCACGGTGCCGGCAGGCAAAGATGCGGCGGACAACGTGGAAGTGCGCCGGATAGGTTCGCCTCCCTCGTTCACCGCCCGCCCGCAAAGCCATTGGGAGCTCGGTGAATCGCTCGGCATTCTCGATTTCGAGCGCGCAGCCAAGATCGCCGGAGCGCGGTTTGCCGTCCTCACGGGAGCGGGAGCCAGGCTGGAGCGGGCCTTGATCAACTTCATGCTCGACCTGCACACGACCCAGCACGGCTACCGCGAGATCCTGCCTCCCTTCATGGTCAACCGGTCGGCGATGACCGGCACGGGGCAACTACCCAAGTTCGAAGAGGACCTGTTCCGGCTTTCCGAAGAAGACTATTTTCTCATTCCGACCGCCGAGGTGCCGCTCACCAACCTGCACCGTGACGAAATCCTCAACGAAGCCCTGTTGCCGATCCGGTACACGGCCTATACGCCCTGCTTTCGACGCGAGGCCGGATCCTACGGAAAGGACACGAAAGGCCTCATCCGTCTGCATCAATTCAACAAGGTGGAGCTCGTCGTCTTTACGACGCCTCAGGAATCCTCGGCGGAGTTGGAGCGCCTGACCGGCCACGCGGAGACCATCCTGCAACAGCTCGGTCTCCATTATCGCGTCATGCTGCTCTGCAGCGGCGACATGGGATTCTCCTCCGCCAAGACCTACGACCTTGAAGTCTGGCTCCCGTCGCAAAATCAATTCAGAGAGATCTCTTCCTGCAGCAATTTCGAAGGATTTCAGGCGAGACGCGCCGGGATCCGGTTCAAGGGCGCTGCCGCCGGAAAGAAAGACGCCAAGACCGAATTCGTGCATACCCTCAACGGCTCGGGCCTCGCCGTCGGTCGCACGGTGGTCGCCATCATGGAAAACTATCAACAGCCGGACGGCTCGGTGCTGATTCCTCCGGTCCTGAGACCCTATATGGGAGGTCTGGAACGGATTGGCCGAGAATAGGTCCCTCCCCTGTCAGTTGTCAGTTCATCCCACCCTATTTGCCTGAGCTTAGCTGAGGAAGAAGGCCTTTGCTGGATTCCCGCTTCCGCGGGAATGATACACACTTCAGTGCGTCCGGATGGCAAACTGACCCACTACCGAGCGCGTTGAAGAACCGGCCGTGGAAAGGAAGAAATTAGGCAGCTGGTCGGTGCTCGTCGACTGCTCGAGCCCGGTGGTCTGTATAGAATCGTTTGTTGCAGACTTTACAGCGCCACGGGAAGAGGCCGAACAGTCGGCGAACGAAATCCTGCCAGTGATGCCGGCTGCAGCGATAACAGGACGGAGATGCGCACAGCGGACAGGTCACCCCGCTCCCGAATAGCCCTCGGTTCCTCATACTGACATTCTTGGACACGAGACGGAACATACTGACCAAGCGTAGCTCCTGTTCCGAATCTGTCAACGTTGAGACCCCGGTTGGAATGCGGTTAGGTGTGAGTCTCAAAGCTCTTTCACTTTACGCAGGCAATCTCG
>DAOLIU010000156.1:5497-6710 GCA_035328385.1 Nitrospira sp.
TCGAGCATTAGAATTCTGAAGCCGTACGGCTCGGTCACAAAGACAAAAGACCGTCTATCGCCGATACGCGATTGTTTCCGAAACATGACTCAATCGAAGGGACAAAATGACCGGCTCGGGGCAAAGGTGTCCCGTGCCATGCACAGCCCACCACAATGTATGGGCAGCATTCCTTCAGGCTTAGCTTGGAATTTTCCTTGCAGGCACCGTCGGTATGGAAGCACCTCGTGTTGCCATTGCCTTGAGCGTCGCCTTTTCCCTATGGACTCCTCCAGCATTAGTCCCAGGGCAGCCCGCCACGCTTGTGGCGGTCGACCCGCTGCCCCCGCAGCCGATACCTCCAAAGTCACCTCCAGAACCCCTGCCGCCAGCACCTGTCCCACCCCCGCCCCCGACGCCAATCCCTCCTGCGCCAGTGCCGCCGCCAAAACCTGTCCCGATTCCGCCATCGACGCCCTAGCTCCGTCCAGGAGGGCAATCGTGTGCTCTTCACGACCCGTGATACTCAACAGAACTGTTTGGGTTCCACCTAGTATCTCTCGACGGTGTTCTTATCTATGCTGAAAAAAAGTGGGACAGAGACTGAAGGAACCTAAAAGATTGAAAGGAGAACCGCTGATGAAACGGTATTTACCATTGTGGCTCGCTCTGGTAGTCGTCGCCTGTGGCGTCGGTGCCGCCAATGCGGCCAACCCCATGGCCGAGAAGGAAGCGACGCCGACCATCAAAGAGCGCATAACCAAAGATACGATCAAAGGCACCTTACTGAAGATGGATGGAGAATATTTTACAATTCGAGAGAATGACGGCACGGTGATCAGGATTCACGTGGATCGCAGCACGAAAATGGATAAAGTCGCAGTCGGCGATCAGGTGAAGGCGTATATCACCGACGAGGGCCATACGACGACGTTGCAACGGAACAACTGAACGTCGCGGCGATCCTTGCCCTGACGCTCTACATGGACCCTCAGTTCTCGTTGACCAGATGAGGATTGAGGGTCCTTTTTTCTTTCGCCTGATTGAACGGGATAAAATGCCCATTGGCTACAGCGACTATTGATGGAACCTCCGTTTCGCATCTTCGCCAAGATGCTGATCCTAAGATCACGCGTGTCTGTGACTACCCGCGAAAAGTGAGGCCTGTCAAAACGACCGGCGTACCTTACTGGGTTATTGTATGCCGCGCGGCGGGACCAATGCGAAGCGATCC
>DAOLIU010000157.1:0-6687 GCA_035328385.1 Nitrospira sp.
GCCTCCGTCGGCAAAAAGGCGCGGGTGGCCTTGCGGATCAATCCCGACATCGATCCCAAGACCCATCCGTATATTTCCACGGGACTCAAGAAGAGCAAGTTCGGTATCGCCGCCGACAGGGCGCTGGAGGAATACAAGCTCGCATCCTCGCTGCGCCATATTGAAATCGTTGGCGTCCACGCCCATATCGGGTCGCAATTGACGGAGGTGACGCCGTTCGTCGAGGCGTTGAAGAAAGTCGTGGCCCTCGTCGAGGCATTGAAGGCCCAGGGCATCGGGATTCAATACCTGAATGTCGGGGGCGGTCTCGGCATCACCTACTCGGACGAGAAGCCGCCGCTGCCGAAGGACCTGGCGGAAGCCATTTTCCCGTTGGTCAAGGATCGGAATCTGACGCTGGTGATGGAGCCCGGCCGGGTGATCGTGGGCAACGCCGGCATTCTCGTGACGCGCGCGCTGTATCAGAAAGATGGGGAGGCCAAGCGCTTCGTGATCGTCGATGCGGCGATGAACGATTTGATCAGACCCAGTCTCTACAGCGCGTACCACGATATCCGTCCCGTCTCGGAATCGTTGCTGGCCAGGTCCAAGCACTCGGTCGACGTCGTGGGGCCGGTCTGCGAGTCCGGAGATTTCCTCGCCAAGGATCGCATGTTGCCCGAGGTGAAACCGGGCGATCTCCTGGCCGTGATGAGCGCCGGGGCCTACGGATTCGTCATGGCGTCCAATTACAATTCCCGGCCGCGGGTGCCGGAGGTGCTGGTGAAGGATGCCGAAGTTCATGTGATCCGCGCGCGGGAAAGCTATGAAGATTTGGTAAGAGGCGAGACCATTCCCTCATTTTTGAGTTAAACCTGGTCAGCAGAGCGAAGGGCATCAGAGGAGCATCAAGAGAGAACGGTCTGGTCGCCGAGGTCAATGTGAAGTCATCGAGAGGTCATCACAAGGGGCTTAGCGCAAAGGAGCCGCCATGTTTACCGGTTCATTAGTGGCCATCGTCACACCGTTCAAGAACGGCAAGGTAGATGAACAGGCCTTCGGCGATTTGATCGAATGGCAAATCGCCAGCGGCACGAATGGGATCATTCCCTGCGGCACGACGGGAGAATCCGCCACGTTGTCGCATGAAGAACACCATCGGGTCGTGAAGCTCACGGTCGAGGTCGTCCGGCGACGGGTCCCGGTCATTGCGGGGGCCGGTTCCAACAGCACGGCGGAAGCGATCTCGCTGACCAGGCATGCCAAAGAGGCCGGAGCCGACGGCGCACTCCTGATCACGCCGTACTACAACAAGCCCACGCAGGAAGGTTTATATCGTCATTACAAAGCCATCGCCGAGGCCGTCGATTTGCCGCAGGTGCTCTATAACATTCCCGGACGGACTGGCGTGAATATGTTGCCCGCGACGGTGGCGCGTCTGTGCGGGATGAAGAACATCGTAGGGATCAAGGAAGGCAGCGGATCAGTGCAACAGGCATCCGACATCGTCCTGCATTGTCACGAACGGCTCACCGTTCTTGCCGGCGACGATGCCCTCACCCTTCCGATGATGGCGGTCGGGGCGAAAGGTGTCATCACGGTTGCCGCCAATCTGGTTCCCTCAGAGATGGCCAAGCTGGTGTCCACGTTTTTATCGGGACACGTCGAGGAGTCACGCGGCATCCATTTCCGATTGTCCCCCCTCTTTGCCGCGTTGTTCTACGAGACCAACCCGATTCCCGTCAAAGAAGCTTTGGGTCTGATGGGCAAGATTACCCCTGAATTGAGGTTGCCGCTCTGTCCCATGGGGACCGAGACCAAGGCGCAACTCACGGGCGTGCTCAAGGACCTGAAACTCATCTAGCAGGATGTTGAAAAAGGCCACCAGCGGCGTTCTCGCATCGCTCAGAGACTCAACGTACGGAGCAGAGTACGATTCGCCTCTTCGCTCGCTGCGGCCTTGCTGGACGGCCTTTTTGAACATCCTGCAGGGCACGCTGATGCCATGTGAAACCACATGCTTTGTTATGTCTTCGGAGTGTCTAAAGGGCTTTTCAACAACCTGCTAGCCGTTATCCGGCCTACTCTACCCCTATGATCAACGTCATCATTGCAGGAGCTGCCGGGCGAATGGGCTGCCGGCTCGTCGCCTTGCTGAGGGAATCGACGACCCTGACACTGGCCGGAGCGGTCGAGGGCGGAACACACCCGGCGCTGGGGCGGGATGCCGGAGAAGTCGCTGGGTGCGGACACGCGGGAATACCCATCATCGACGACCTCTCCTCGCTGCTTGGCCGGGGAGAAGTGGTCATTGATTTCTCCTCGCCGCATGCGACGTTGGAACATCTCGGTGTCGTCGCTCACCATCGGCGGGCCATGGTCATCGGCACGACGGGATTCTCCGCTTCCGAAACCCAACAAATCCGCGACTTCGCCGCCCAGATTCCTTGTGTGCTGTCACCCAATATGAGCGTCGGCGTCAACCTGATCTGCAAAGTGATCGCAGAGATGGCAAGGACGCTGGGGGACGGGTACGATATTGAGGTGATCGAAGCGCACCACCGTCTCAAGAAGGATGCGCCGAGCGGAACGGCATTAAAGCTGGCTGAGGTTCTGGCGGATGCCGTCGGGCGGGATCTCGCTCAAGTCGGAGTCTACGAACGGAAAGGCCTGATCGGTGAGCGGAAGAAAACAGAGATTGGGATTCAGACGGTCCGCGCGGGGGACATCGTGGGTGACCATACCGTCCTCTTCGGAGGCCTGGGCGAACGGATCGAAGTTGTCCATCGGGCCAGCAGCCGGGACACCTTTGCGAGCGGAGCTCTTCGCGCGGCCGGCTGGGTCGTCGGTCGTCCGCCCGGCTTGTACGATATGATGGATGTGCTGGGGTTGCGTTGAGCTGACGGACCGTGCCGTCTAGACAGCACGGTTGCAGAGAGCCGCCACAGAAACCGCAGCCGCCTTCGTTAGGGAGCCGGGCGGTCTTGCTTTTGTTAGGTCGGTCTCAATGTCTCGCCGTAAGGGGACGTGGCTCCTGGTCTGCAGCCTTTCGGCGGCCGCAGTTCAAACAGGCAAACACGGTGATCGCCAACCCGGCGTCCAAATCCACCGCCCGCTCCGGCAACATTGTTCCCCGACATTTGTCACAAGTCTTCATAGGCGCACTCTAACATTCCGGAAAATGGATGCATATCCATCAGAAGTACTGGGCTTGTTACGAACAAAAGTCCCCATGCGGCCCTGGACCTAGGCCCTTCGCTCTATGGTAGAAAACCAACAAGACTAGTAGCACTGCTGGGCATGTCTGCCGTTGCGATTCTTGACACGGTATCTCCTGTCCCATAGGATTGTGGATCTGAGGCTACTCTCCCACTATGTATAGAATAATCTTCGTCCTTATCCTTTTGATTATTCTCTATTTTCTCCTGAGGAGCGCCCTGCGTGAGTTCAAGGGACGGGGTGCAGCTGACCAGTTACCGACGGACAAGAACCAGATGGTACAGGATCCCGTCTGTCGTGTATTCGTTCCGCGCGGAACGGCGGTTACTGAGGTGATTGGCGGGCAAACGTATTGTTTTTGCGGCCGAACCTGTGCCGATAAGTTTCAAAAGCAAATGACGGGCTAGCAGCCGGAGTAGCTGTAGTCGGACAGCTTCTCCTCTTTGTCGAATTTCAAACTGATCTGGCACTGATTGGGAGAAAAATTGAACAGAGGTGCACTGGTCTTGCCACCGGCGATGCGATAGTAGGTCCAAGTCTCACCTCCGAAGAATCGCGGGGACTTTCCGTCTGGCGCACCCCAATTCTTCTCGAACCAGGCTTTGTCCTTGCCCTGCATCTCCGCCGGCTTCAACGACGCTTCCAGATAAGGGTTGTCGCCGCCGCAGGCGGTCAGAAGCAGGCAGAAGGCTGGAAGCCAGAGCAGACGTTTCATAAGGAACGCTCCTCGGTGAGAGAGATCGTAATCAGCACAACAGAACGCGGCAGAATTGTAGCTGTCGATGTATGAGCTGTCAAACCGCGCCGTGCGGTTGCAGCGGCCCCGGCATTCTCCCTACAATGGAAAATGGCTGGGCGGCGGCATAGTCGAAAATGGTTTATTGACATGAAAGGATCACGCCATGAAATTCTATCTTGATACGGCCAGCGTGAAGGAAATTCAGGAAGCGGCAAGTCTCGGATTGCTGGACGGAGTGACGACCAATCCCTCCCTCGTGGCCAAAGAAGGCCGCGTATTTCGCGAAGTCCTGGTCGAGATCTGCAACATCGTGGATGGCCCGGTCAGCGCCGAGGTCGTCAGCATCGAAGCGGATGCCATGGTCAAGGAGGGACGGGAACTTGCGAAGATCCACAAGAACATCGTCGTGAAGGTTCCCTTGATTGCGGAGGGACTCAAGGCCACCAAACGCCTGACCGCAGAAGGGATACGCGTCAACGTGACCCTGTGCTTCTCTCCGACGCAGGCGCTGTTGGCCGCGAAGGCCGGAGCTTGGTGCGTCTCGCCTTTCATCGGGCGGCTCGACGACGTCAGTTCGAACGGGATGGAGCTCGTCCGCCAGATCATCACGATCTATAAGAATTACGACTTCAAGACGTATGTGCTGGTCGCGAGCGTGCGGCATCCCCAGCATGTCGTCGAAGCGGCGTTGGCCGGAGGACACATCTGCACGATGCCCTTTGCCATCTTCCAGCAGATGGTGAAACACCCGCTCACCGACGTCGGCCTGAAAAAGTTTCTGGCCGATTGGGAGTCTCAAAACAAAAAGAAATAGTTCGCCGCCGCAGACCATCAGCGCGGTCTCTTCGCTCAGGAGGGGCCGTGCTGTGCTCTGAGGCCGTCGGTCAGAACCCGTGATGATCGATGATCCGTTTGGCCCGGCGAAAGATCGAGTGGAACATGGGTCTCGTCAGCTTCCCCGTAAACGTATTCTGCTGGCTTGGATGGTAGGATCCGATCAGCGTGACGTGCCATGGCATGAGATAGTGCCGTCCATGGCCGAAGACCGGCAGCGGAGAAGGAGGTTTGAGCCCTTCTTGTCTGCAGGTCTTCAGGTAATGGTCGAAGGCGATCTTGCCGAGGGCGACGACCACCTGCACGTTTTGCAATAGCCGGATTTCTTGGCGGAGGAAGGTCCGGCAAGCGTCGAATTCGTCCGGCACAGGTTTGTTGTCCGGCGGCGCACAGCGAACCGTGGCGCCAATGTAGGCGTCCAACAAGGTGAGCCCGTCGGATCGATGCTGAGAGACCGCCTGGTTTGCGAATCCGAAGCGGTGTAATGCCTCGTACAGCCAGTCGCCGCTGCGATCGCCGGTAAATACCCGTCCGGTTCTGTTCCCTCCATGGGCAGCGGGAGCCAGTCCCAACACATACAGCCGTGCTTTGGGGTCGCCGAATCCAGGGACCGGCCGTCCCCAATAAGTCCAGTCTTGAAACTGTCTTCGCTTTGTCCGCGCGATTGCCTGCCGATAGTCGACCAGCCGCCGGCAGGTGGTACAGGCGGCGATCCGATTGTTCAGTACCGTGAGCGAGCGCATAGTGTCGCGGGAGTGTATCAGGTGATCACGATTCTCCGCCAGGCGCGGCTAAAGTCGAACTGCTTGCCGCCCGTGAGGCTTACTGTTAGCATGGAAAATCGTTCGTGAATGGTCGTTCAACTCGGAGAACATCGCGCTATGGCACGGTTACGTCACCGGCTCCCGTACCTGCTTCCGCTCTTCTTGGTGTGTGCCACACTTCTTCTTCCCGGTGCACGGGCCGAGTCCGACCCGTCTGCGATGAAGGAGGGGACGGCGCATCCCGGCGCCAATGGAGAATCGGAGCGGGATCTGGTTCCGAGTGAGGTCATCGACGGTCAAACCGAGTCGGACGACCGCCTGGTCATCCTGCCGGAGATCAAGCGGGAGGGAGAGCGCTTTTTCCTGAGTTCGTTCAAACTGCCCGACAAATTGACGTTCGCGGGGCAACCGATTCCTCTGGACAACTGGCAAGTTCGGGAACGCATCGAGTACGAGTTTTACCAGTTCCTTGAAGACCAGGGCGAAAGCATCATCCTCGCCAAGCGCATGGGGCGCTGTTTCCCTCCAGCGGAGAAACAACTCGCGGAGGCCGGATTACCCGACGATCTCAAATACATGCTGCTGGTCGAGAGCAAGTGCATCGCCGCGGCCTATTCGCGTGCCAAAGCGTCCGGTCCTTGGCAATTCATTCCCTCGACGGGGCGGCGGTACCGGCTCAAGAGCGACTCGGTCCGTGACGACCGGCGAAACCTGGAAATGTCTACGGAAGCAGCCGTCAAATATCTCAAGTACCTGAAAGATTTTCAGCAGAACGACTGGTTTCTGGCCATGGCCTCCTACAACGCGGGGGAGGAACGGGTCCGCAAACTGCTGAAAGATCAAAAGGTCAACGACTACTGGCGAATGCACGCCCCTCGGGAAACCATGCGGTATGTTCCCCGGATCATTGCCGCCAAGGAAATCTATTCCCAGCCGGAGAAGTATTTGGGACTGAGCAAGAAGGATTTGTATCTTCCGCTGGAGACTGAAACGGTCACGGTGACGGTGAAGGAGTCCCAGCGGGCGCTGACTTCGATCGCCGAGGAGTTTGGGACCTACTATCTGGAATTACGAATGTTGAATCCCGAATTCAAGAAAGATGTGCTTCCGCACGGGGTGTATCAGATTCGAGTCCCCCGCCAAACCTGTCCA
>DAOLIU010000158.1:0-6503 GCA_035328385.1 Nitrospira sp.
CTCGCGGCGTCCAGGGGGGTTTCCCAGAGCGGAGAATGTCGCCTGCAGGATAGAGTGAAGGACGCAAGTGGAACCCCGCGTCCCGCCAACACATCGGGCGCGATCACAACCAGGAGGACAGCATGAATGCCGATATCTTCAAAGGGAAATGGAGCCAGTTCAAAGGCGAGTTGAAGCGGCAATGGGGCAAGTTCACCGACGACGACCTCACGCAAATCGAAGGGAGCTACGAAAAATTTCTTGGAAAAGTTCAGGAACGGTACGGTGAGCGGAAAGATGAGATTTCGGGGTGGGCCGACAAATGGTATCAGGGCACCAAGCCGGACCAGGTGGGAAAGGAGCCGCTTCGTTAGGAGATGCAATGAGAGCAAGTCGGGGCCGACGATTCTTGGCGATCCCCACGCTCCTGCTGGGAATGGTGCCGGCGGTTCTGATCCTCCCTCCGAACGGGTTCCGGCTGTCCGGGCGGACGACGGGCCCTTCCGGCAAGTGGACATCGGCCCGCTGTCCGTCGGAGGCCGGGTGTGGTCGGTCGACAGCACCTACCGGTACATTTGGCTGGAGAAAATCGAATCCCAGGACCAAAATATCGTGGACAAGAAGTACAACGACAACGGCCACATGGTCACGATCGGGATCAACTTCCATTTCTAACGGAGAAGGGTGAGGGCACCTTTTCCGAGGAGATAGGGAGGGTGGGCAATGGGGCGCAAGGGGCGACAGTGTCGGCTGGTTCTCAGCCTGGGATTCTGTTGCTGGCTATGGCTGACGGGAAACCAGGTTTTCGCATCGGATGAATATATCGCCGGCTATGCGTCGGCGATGCTCGAGCATGAGTTCAGGGTCACGGACGCGGTCGTCGAGGTCCGGGACGGCGACATCGTCGTCACCGCGAAGACACTGGGCAACGTCGACCGAGGCAAGATCGAGTCGTCCCTGCGTCAGATTCCCGGCGTCTCCCACGTAACCCTGCGCACGGGCGACCCGGCCTCAGTCCCCTCGAGCCGTGAGGCGGCCCAGGTTACGATTCCCGAATCGCACGCCAAATGGCTTCCCCGAGGATTATTGTTTTCCCCCCTTCACGCCGATCCGCGCTGGCCTCATTTCAGCGCGAGCTATCGGCACTTCACCCAGGGCATGGATCTTTCCGGTGTATTTGCCGCGAATTTCGGCGAGACCTTCGCGATCTATCGGAACCGGTCCTTTTTCGGCGGCGAGTGGGATATCGGCGTCCAAGCCGGGGTATTCAGCATTTTCGATATCAGTTCGGCCTCCATCGATTTGATCAATGCCGATTACCGCGTGGGAGTGCTGAGCAGTTATCGAAACGGCCGATTTTCCCTCATGGGTCGGATCCTGCACCAAAGCTCCCATCTGGGCGACGAATTCTTGCTGAATAATCCCGGCGTGACCAGGATCAACTTGAGCTACGAAGCCGTGGACATGAAGCTCTCGTACGAATTCTTCGACTGGCTGCGCCTGTACGGGGGCGGAGGCGTCGTGGTCCACCGCCAACCGGACGACCTCGGCCTGGCCACGACCCAGTGGGGAATCGAGCTGGTTTCGACCCGTACGTTTCTGGACGGATTGCTTCGTCCCGTCGCCTACGGAGATTTTCAGTGCAACCAGATGACGAATTGGGGCGTCGGGCAATCCATCATGGCCGGTGTGCAGTTTGAAAACGCCCGCATAGGCGATCGCCGAATCCAAATTCTTGGGGAGTACTATGCCGGCCCCTCCCCGGACGGACAATTCTATCCGGAACACGTCTCCTGGTACGGCATCGGAGTCCATCTCTATTTCTAACGCGCGACCACGTCCGGATCCGAGGAACGGAGCGAGGGTCTCCGGCGGGGCGATCTGGGGCTTTCACGAGTTAAATGCGACGACGGCTCCAGCTAGGCTGACATCAGTAAGGTATCCGCGCTTAGGTCCGGCAGTTCACGGGCGTAGCATTTCTTTCCGTCATCTGCGCCCTGAACGCTGAGCTGAAAGGCGAGTCACGGGTCGGACGAAAGGAGTCCTTATGCTGAGCTGGGCGGTCACATTCTTGGTCGTAGCGATTATCGCCGGGTTGCTCGGGCTGACCGGTGTTGCCGGGACTGCCACGCAAATCGCCTATGTGCTGTTTATCGTGTTTCTCATTTTTGCAGCCGTCAGCTTCCTGATGGGGCGTCGGCCGCCTGTTACCTAGCACTGAATCGGGCCGGCGAAGTTCGTCCGTGAGAATGTAGGGAGCGAGAAAAGGACGACATTGATCACCGGAGGCGAGTCATGCCCATTGAGGAACGCACAGGAAGAGTAGCAATCGCCGCCGACCGTCATCGAACCGCGACGGGAATGACGAGACTATTGGCTCTCGGCATGTTCCTGTGCGGGCTCATGGTGTGGTCAGGGCCTCCAACCGCTTCGGCTGCGGTGTCGGCGCAAGATCCCAAGCATTTTATCGTCGACGTCGTCTCGATTTCAGGGGAAGAATTCGTGGTCAAGGATGAAGCGGGAACCGAAGGCAAAATCCATGTGGGGACGGATACGGAGAAGTTCGGCCACATCCAACCGGGAGATAGAATCGACGCCTGGGTTCTCCCGAACGGTCACGCGAAAACCATCATGATTCTTCGCAGCGCGGCGTTCATCCGATTGGAACAGGATGGCGGACAAGCGCCGGAATCCTCCCCGCGTTGAGTAAGCGGCGTTCTGGGCGCCGATCAATTCTGGGTGTCGGCGCCCGAGAACGGCAACACTTCCTGATCGTCCTGCCTGATGGCGCCGTCGGCGGCCCGCCTGATCGTGCGGTAGAGGGATTCCGCGACGGATTCTTTCGTCAGCAACGCGTAGGCTCCGGCTTCGCTCATGGAATCGCGGACCCGAGGGGACGCGTTGACCGAGAGCCCGATGACCACGCTCGGCAGGCTTCGTGCGATGATTCTCGTGGCTTCGATGCCGTCCATCTTCGGCATGTTGACGTCCATGACGATGACGCGCGGGAGCAGATGCTTTGAGAGTTCGACCGCTTCTTCGCCGTTCCCCGCTTCACCCACCACCTCGATGTCCGGATAATCGTTGAGCAGGCTGCGGAGTCCCTCGCGGACCAAGGTGTGGTCGTCCACCAGGAGCACGCGAATCGGCCGGGTTCGGTCGGCTTCGCCGGAATCGCCGTCGCGCTCCGATCTGACCTCGCGATCGGAGACGAGCTCGTCGCGGGTCCCTCTCCCGGGATGTCCTTCCGTGGACGAGGCCGGCGGTCCGGAAGCGAGGGGAAGCGTGAACGTGGCCAGTGTACCGGCCCCCGGCGAAGAGTCCAACGTAAAGGAGCCCCCGAGCGCGTGCATCCGTTCCCGTACGCTGAAGAGACCGAGCTTGTCCTTGGCTTCTTGCTCCACGACTTGGTCGAAACCGGCTCCCTGGTCCCGGACCGTCAGGATCAGGTGCCGGTTCTCGCAGTGCAGCGTCACGAAGGCGGCGTCCGTCTTGGCGTGCTTCACGACGTTCATCAACAACTCCCTCGCCGACTGAAAGAGCAGGCCTGCTTGATCCGCCGAAAGCGGAGGCGCTTCGGGCGGCGCCTGCACGGCGACGGTCAGACCGTGGCGGCGAAACTCTTCGCCGAGCCACGACAGCGCCGCGGACAGGCCGAATTGCTGTAACACCGGCGGAGCCAGCTGCGCGACCAGGGAGCGCGTATAGGTCAAGGACTCGTCCAGCGCCTGGTCGGCTTCGATCAGCTGCTCGCGCGATTCACCCTGCCCGATTCGCTGCAGCGCTTGCCCGATCTTCATGCGCCCGACGACGAGCAGTTGGGCCAGATAATCGTGCAGTTCCCCGGCCAGCCGCCGCCGTTCCCGCTGTTCGGTCAGGTTCAATTCCGACGTCAGCGCGCGCAATCGGCGCTGGGATTCCGTCAAGGCTTTCGTCCGCTCCGCGACCCTTTGTTCCAGATTCAGGGTCAGCCTCAGCAGCGCCGCCTCGGCTTCTTTGCGCTCCGTGATGTCTTCCACGACCGCGATCGTCCGCACCGGTCCCCCCGCCGTGTTGCGGATCAGACGGGCCGACACACGGACCCATCGAACGTCGCCGTCCTGGCGCAGGTAACGTTTCTCGCAATGGTATTCGTCAATGTCCCCGCGCAGCAGCCGCTCGACCTGTCGATCGTCGATGGAGCGGTCGTCGGGATGCGTGAGATCGTGGGGCGTCATGCCCATCAGGGCGGCGGCGGGATATCCGGCGATATCGCAAAACCGGTCGTTCACGCGGATGAAACGGCCGGTGGTGGCGCTGACCTGCGTCTGCCCGACGGCGGCCAGCTCGAAGTTGATCCGAAACTGAGCCTCGCTTTGCAACAAGGCCTCTTCCGACAGCTTGCGTTCGGTAATGTCGGAAAACACGCCCACGAAGCGCTGCGCCCGGCCCGATCCATCGTAGAGGAAACGTCCGTATGGCGCGATCCAACGGATCTCGCCCGTGTCCCGGCGGATGATCCGATGCTCGTGCCGATAGATCGACCGTCCCTTCAGCGCCTGCAAGACCTCCGCGGCGGCATTCTCCGCATCGGCCGGATGCACCGCGGCCTTCCACAGGATTTCACCGGCGGCCGGCTCCGGCGGCTGATAGCCGAGAAGCTCATACGCCCGCTCGTTCCAAACCATCTTGTGCGACGACATCTCCTGGTCCCACATACCGAGGCCGGCGCTGTCCAGGGCCATCCGCAGGCGTTCCTGATTTTCCAGGAGGGCTGACGCCTGGCGGCGGGCCCGCACCAGCAGCAGCGTAATGATCCAGACGAGACTGATGCCGATGCTTCGGTTGAGGGCCGCGGTCGACGTGGAGATTCGGGATTGGGACAGGAGGACGTTGACGATGATGAGACCCGTCGTAAGCCCGGCGCCGCCGTACACGACGCGCGCGTCGAAGGGGCTCAAGCGGGAGAGGAGCCAAAGGGGAAAGAGGTACAGGAGCCAGACGGCGCTGCCGAGCGGGAGCATGAGGTCGAGCCAGGCAATGCCGGCGTAGAGGGCGCCGATCGCCGCGTACCTCCAATAACGTCCGACTCTGTTTGTGCGGGGATCGTCCATCGGCGGATTACACGCCCGTTGGGGGAAGCCTGCCGGTTCCTTTCCACGGCGAGTCTACTGCTAATCGGCGGCGGATAGCGAGTGAAGCCGGCGCCTGTCGGCGCCGGGACGAGCCACTGCGTCGGCGGAGAAATTACCGGCCTTCCACCACGGCCTCGATGGTTTCGTAGAGATGATCCGCCGCGCTCTCTTTAGTCAGAAAGGCCGCGGCCCCCGCCGCCTTCATGGCGCTGACGACGTGCTCGGCCTGGTTCACCGAAAGCCCGACGATCAAGGCATCGGGCCGGTCAGTCCTGATCCGTCTGGTCGCCTCGATGCCGTCGAGTCTCGGCAGGTTGACGTCCATCACGATCAGATCGGGGTGGAGCAGCTTGGCCAGCGCCACGGCCTCCTCGCCGTCGCCCGCTTCGGCGATGATGGTCAAGTCCGAATAGCCGTCCAGGACGCTGCGCAATCCTTGACGGACCATCGCGTGGTCGTCCACCAACAGGACGCGAATGGGAGACGGGTGGCGCGAAACATGGGAAGGCGCCGGTTCCCGACGCAGGGACGGAGCATCGACCGCATCCGTCCCCGAGGCGTCGCCCCATGGTCCGGGGGGCTGCGCCGCAGGCGGCCAGTTCGGGGGAACGTCGGTCGATAGGCCCAGCGTCACCGTGGTGCCGCGACCCGCCTTGGACTCCAATTCCATCCATCCGCCGAGGGCTTCCATGCGCTCGCGCACGCTGAACAGTCCGAACTTGTCGCCCCGCGACTCCATGACGGACTCCGGGTCGCAGCCTTGCCCTTCGTCACGGACGACGATCTGCAGTCTGCCTTCACCGTCCTGCGTCATACGGACCGCGGCCGCCTTCGTTCCGGCGTGCTTCAACACGTTGAACAGCAACTCGCGGACACATTGATAGAGGAGAGCGGTGTGGTCTTCCGGCAAGGGCGGCGTCATCGCCGGCACGTCGACGTCCACGTGCAGGCCTTGATGTCCCATCTGTTCGCCGAGCCAGCGCAAACCCGCGGCCAGGCCGAACTGCCGGAGCGTCGGCGGCATGAGTTCGGCCACCAGCGTGCGCGTATAGGTCAGGCATTGATCGATGAGACGGTCGGCCTCGTCCAGGACGGCGGAGGCCGGTTCCGAGACCATCTTGTCGGCTTGCCGGATCTTCAGGCGGGTCACGACCAGCATTTGCGCCAAATAATCGTGCAGCTCCTCCGCGATGCGTTGCCGCTCCCGCTGTTCCGTCAGCGTCAGATCGTGGGCCAGGGCGCGAAGGCGGTCGTGGGTATGCACCAGCTCCTTGGTCCGTTCGCCGATCCGCCGCTCCAGCTCGCGCGTCCACTCAAGCCGTCGTGTTTCGGTTTCCCTTCGTTCGGTCACATCGAAGGCCGCCCCGGCAAACCGGGCCGGATTGCCGGCGTCGTCATAATGGATGCGGC
>DAOLIU010000159.1:0-6472 GCA_035328385.1 Nitrospira sp.
CGGTCACGACGACGACTTCGGATCGGTTGTTACCGTTCATCCTTCCATCCATCGCATGTCTGGGCCTTCCCGGAGCGGCCTGCCGTCAAGCGACGGTTTCGGTGAGACCGCACCTCCGTCAGAAAGAGGGCTCGTCGGTCATTCCGAACCAAACCGACAGGACGGTGAGCACCGCAAGGAGATAAAAGGTCCATTGAAACGTGCGAAACGCGCCGTGAGACGGCGAGCGGATCAAACCAAAGGCATAGAGCGCCATCACAATCGCACACAGAAACAGTACGAGCGTCGTCAGGGTGATCATACATACCTCCGATCGGTTCGGGGTTTCAATCACGATCGGCCCATGCGAATCTCTCGCGCCTGCGACGATCCGGCGAAGCTGCCACCGTTTCACTCGTCACTTGCGAAGGCCACCGTGCTCATGAGCGCGTTCTCGGCCTGGCGAGAGTCCAGTCTGGTGTGCTGCACGACGATCGGGACGTCGGAATCGATCACGGTCGCAAAATCCGTATCGACCGGAATCGGGGCGGGGTCGGTCAGATCGTTGAGACGCAAATGCAGGGTACGCCGCGCGGGGACGACAAGGCGGTACGGTCCGACCGGTTCCTGATCGCGATAGAACACGGTCACATGGACCTGCGCATCGCGGGCGCCGGCATTGAGCAAACAGAGCGTCTCATGGCTCGTCATCTGCGGATGCGGACCGGTACTGGTGGCAGGAATATATCCTTCTGCCACCGCCCACCGTCTCTTGCCGATACTTGGCATTGTCCCGTCCATAGTCCCCCATAATTCCGTGCTCACCGTGTGGTAAGTGGATGGTGAAAGGTGGATTCAACCGATGTCGCTCGCGGGCCGTTTCACTTCGCGGCTGCAAACCCAGTGCCTTGTCGGCAGACACGCACCGTCCGTGCGACAAGGCTTTGCTCTCACGCTCATGGAAAATGAGCAACAATTCATTCAGGACCTTCTGTCCCGGCCGCCGGACAACCTGTCGTGTAAGACGTTCCCGATCCAGGACCAACGGAGAGCTTTCACGCTCGATTTCCTCACCCCGCCCTCGCCGCAACTATCGGAACATTGACGGAACTCGCGCGCAGTCGAGGGAGCCGGCCGGTTGCGGCCTATGACTTGCACAACGCACTCGTGAGCAACGCCGGAGCGACGGCTCGGCACGTGACGCCGGCCGACGAGGGGCAAACATTGGAAACACACGACTATTCACCGTTTAACAGGAGGCATGCGATGAAACAGGAGGCGAAGGTCACGATCATTATCGGAGCGGCTGCGGCCGCGTTGGTGTGTACCGGCACCATGACGCCGGTGCGCGCGGATTCGTCCAATGCGTCGTCCCAGATCGGGGGCGGAATGCCGTCAACGGAAAGCGTTCCGCGTGACAAGCAGACGGATCTCACGGGTGGAAAGTCAGGCGTTCCGGACGAATACGCGACCACGCCGGTTCGCCAGGGCAAATTGAAAGAGATCACCGACAGCAAATGGCTCAATCAACCGGTGACGAACAAGCAGGGAGAAAAACTCGGCACCATCAAGAAGGTGCTGAAGGACGAAAAAACGCAAGATATCGAGTACGTATTCTTCGAAGTCGCGGATTCGCGCTACGCACGCCCGATGAAATGGAGCAGCTTCGAACAAAAAGGCGACAAGCTGGTCCTCAATATGTCGAAGGAGCAGTTGCTGCCGGATGTGGACCGGACGGACACGAAAGATCTCTCGCCCGATCTGGCCATGTACATGGAAGAGATCGAGCAAAAGCGCGACGAACCGAAACCCTACGTCGGACCGGGCGACGGACGCGGAACCCAGCGGGTGGCGCCCTCGGCCGGCCCTCAGGGCGAGGATTCCGCGGCTGGCAACCTTGGTGACCGGGGAGGACCTCCGGGTCAGGCGCCCGGCTTCGAGAACGAAGCCAAGAAGAAACACTGAAGACGGTTTGACTCTGTGAGTCAAACGGCCGGCGGCCGGAAGGAGGGTCGACGACTCTCCTGCCGGCCGCCTTGTGCTTGAATGGGCCATCGATCGATTGAGCGCTCGGATGCCATCCGCCTCACACGACAGGATAAGGACCTGCACATGCGTTTTGTAGCCGTTGCCATCGACTTTGACGGGACGCTGGCCATGAACGGTCGCGTCGCGCCCGCCACCCTTGCGGCAGTGGAGCGGCTGCTTTCCTCGGGGCGCAAGTTCATCATCGTCACCGGCCGTCTGCTTCAGGAACTCCTCGACCTCTTTCCTCAAGCGGCCCTCTGCTCCAGAATCGTGGCCGAAAATGGAGCGGTCCTCTATCACCCTGCGACGCGGGAACGGCGGCTGCTGGGCGGGGTCGTGCCGGGTCCGCTCGTGGAGGCCCTGCGGCGCAAGGGCATTCCGTTCCAACAGGGCGAGGCGATCCTGGCCACGGTTCGACCGCATGAAGTCGCGGCGCTGGAAGCCATTCGCGATCTGGGTTTGGCTCATCACGTGGTATTCAACCGGGGGTCCGTCATGGTCTTGCCTCCAGGCGTGACGAAAGCGAGCGGGTTGCAGGCGGCCTTGGACGACCTCCAGCTCTCAGCCCACAATGTCGTGGGAATCGGCGATTCGGAGAACGACCATGCACTGCTGCAGGTGGCTGAACTGGCCGTGGCGGTGAGCGGCGCGGTCCCGACCCTTCGCGAAGCGGCCGACGTCGTGACGCCGGAGGACAACGGCCTCGGGGCAGGATGGTTTCTCTCCGCCCTCGTGGACGATGACGCCGCGCAGCAGGCCGCCGCCGTGACCCGGCGCGACGTCCTGCTCGGCTCCCGGGCGGACGGAACGGAGCTTCGCATTCCCCCCGTCGGCTCGAACCTCCTGATCGCCGGCACCTCGGGAAGCGGGAAATCCACCCTGGCTCACGGCCTGCTGGAACGCCTGTCCGACGGCGGGTACCAGATCTGCATCATCGATCCGGAGGGCGACTATGCGTCCGTCGATCAAGTCATCGTCTTCGGCAACGCGCAGCGAGGTCCATCGATCGCGGAAGTCCTCACGGCCCTCGACAGCCCGACGGCGCAGGTCGCCGTGAATCTCGTGGGACTGCCCTTGAAAGACCGGCCCGCGTTCTTCTCCGAACTGTTGCCCCGCATCCAGGAGCGGCAGGCGCAAATCGGCCGGCCGCACCGTATCCTGATCGACGAGGCCCATCACCTCATGCCGAAAAAATGGGAGCCCACGTCCGAGCTTGCCGGACACCTGACCGGGATGATCTTCGTGACCGTCCATCCGGAGGAAGTCTCATCCCGCGTTCTTCGGTCGATCGATGTCGCCGTGGCGATGGGGGAGGATCCGGCACGCACGCTGCGCGCCTATGCCGAGCAAGCCGAACTGGCGCCGCCGACCGGTCCGTGGACCCTGGATCAGGGAGAAGCGGTAATCTGGCCGGTCAAGACCGGGCCGCCGGGGAAATTCAGCATCGCGCCGTCGCGCGGCGAGCGACGGCGCCATCTCAGGAAGTATGCGGAAGGCGAACTGCCGCAGGATCGGAGCTTCTACTTTCGCGGGCCGCGCGGGAAATTGAACCTGCGCGCTCAGAATTTGATGCTGTTTTGCCAACTGGCGGACGGGATCGACGACGCCACGTGGCTCTATCACCTTCGGAGGGGCGACTATTCCCGTTGGATCGGGGAAGCGATCAAGGATTCCGCCCTGGCCGAGATCGTCAGGGAAGTGGAGTCTTTCCCGTCCTTGTCCGCGAAGGAGAGTCGCCTCCGGATCGCCCAAGCGATCGAAGCCCGTTATACGCTGCCCGCCGCCGGAGTCCAGCCCTGATGCATCCGCCGGCAGCGGGTCACGGTTTCCTCTTGCGTCACGCCCACACAGGCGGACGTCCTCTCCTCGATGACGACTCCCTGCTGCTTCAGTGCTTCGTGCTTCTGACGGTGAACGGACCCGAGTACCCGACCGCCGTTACCGTGGAATGATCGAGAGGCTTCCGCTCGCTTCCAACACGGCATACTTGATCTGATCCATGCGTTCCAAACCGTGCTTCTCGCGGGCCGCCGCAAGCACGTCGGCCTCGTCGACCCGGGCACGATTCATCGCGTGCCGGTCGGGAATGCCCCGATCTACAATGATCGTCGGCTTGCCGTCCAGCCACGTTTCCAGGGACGGGGACCACTGCTTGACGTGGGACAACAGAATGTCGAGCCCCACCAGCGTCAGCACAACCAGCATGCCGTTGACGATCGAATAGTCGTCTCCTATCATCGCATTCTGAACCGCCTCGCTGATGATCAGCAGCAGGACCAAATCGAAGCTCGAGATCTGGGCCAGCGCACGCCGGCCGGCAATCCGGAACACCACGAGCAGAATCAGATAGACGGCAGCCCCTCTCGCCACAGCATCCATCGCCACGACTCCTTTCTGACTTGTGCCGCCTTCTCACGGATACACGAAGTGGCCAAGGGCCATCGGAGGCCCGTTGTTGACACGGACCGAGCCGGAGACGCGGCCGATTTTGAGCGCTTTGAATGGAACGACGACGGTGGCTCTCCCGTCCCTCACGCGAAAATCATACGAGACGCCCTCGGAACCGATCCGTTGGACCTCCGGGCGGGGAGTCATCGGTTCGAGCTCGACTGCGCCGAGGTAGTCGAAAGACAACCAGAGGGAAAACGTCCTTTCGGCGTCCCCGCCGCCGTCCGGCGGCGAGACCTCCGAGATCCTGATCGCGGACGGACTGTGGAGTCGAATATAGCGATCGAACGTGATTCGGGCGACCAGCGGCGCTGCGGCTTGAGAGCGGTCGTGGGGAGCGGTCGCGACGATCATCCTCTCGCTTAACGGACCATGACCGAAAAGTCCGCCGGCCGCGGCAAGAAGGACCGCTGCCATGAGCGCCCATCCCACGCGCTCGATCTTCCACATCCGCTCTTGGTACGGCGGATTCTCCTCGAGGTCGAGTTCAGGGTCCCGTCGCCGCCCGCGACCATCCTGTGGCATGAATCGTCACCGATGGGGAATCAGGACATCGCACCGCATAAGCGGAGAAACAAGCTCGGAGGAACCGGGGAAGTGCCGAGTCTGCCGCATCGCCGATCAGGCGGCAGGTTCACGTCGGGCAAGCCTCGATTTCGACGCGGGCCGCCGCGCGCGCTTTGATTGCTTCGACCGCCCGATCCGCTTCCGCGGCGCGGGCCGCCGGGCGGCCCCTCCGTCCTTCACGGACGAGGACGCGGCCGGCACCGCAAGAACGGCCAAGAGCCCCAGGAGCATGAATCCGATCACCAGGCGCATAACCCGTCCTCCTCGTCTCCTCGCATGCGGACCGTCTCGCTCATTCGATCCCCTCAGGTCTCCGCACCCCGCGAGTCGGTCTTGCCTACTCAACGGAGGAGGGGACCGGCAGGACGTCAGCCACACGGGCCGGCTCCGTGTATCGATCCGGGACGGCATCGGTTCGGATCGTCCGCTCAAACGCACGCACGTCTCGGGTCGCCGCCGGAGCGGCAGGGAGAACGGACCGCCGCGACGAGCGCCGAGGTGATCTGCTGCCGCAATTCCTGTCCCGCCGACCGCAAATCAATCGCGCCGGCGCCCAGGCCGAATCCCAGAAACAGCAGCACCAGTTGCAGCACGACTGCGAGCGCCCATCCTGCAGCTATTTCCAGCCACTTGATGCGGGGGCTCTGCAGGGGTCTCCGGGAGACCGAGTGCGCGACATCGACCGGTGGCATCAGCGTCCCGCCATCCATGCCGGAGCGGCGTCGGGACGGCGGCGGCCTTGTTGAACGGCGCAGTGACCGGCTCCCTTGGACGCCGCAGTTGCGACCAGGTTCAACAGATGCGTCCGGTCGAACGGCTTATCCACGAGGGCAAACGCCTCCGCACCGAGACAATCGCGTTTGAACGAGACACTGTCACCCGTGACGACTATCACCGGGAGATCCGGCCACATCGCCCGTACCACGTCCAAGAGCTCCAACCCGTCCATCTTGGGCATACGATAGTCCGTCAGCAGGACGTCGTACCGACGCCGTTTCAAGCACTCGACCGCCTCGAGACCGTCGCCGGCTTCATACACATTGAATCCCGCCGCCTCCAGTACCGCGGACAGGATGAACCGCACGTCGGCATCGTCATCGACGACAAGAATCCGTTTTCCATAACCTTCCACCGTGTCACCTCCTAAATGAACGACGTATGAATGTAATGGCGCGACCAGCCGTGAAACTCAGAGTGAGCAAGGATCGGGCCTTGAAATATGGATGGAAAATCGTCCTGGTTTGGACTTCCCCGGAGGACGGTCTGTCCTCCGCATGACAACCTGTCCTCAACAGGGATACCCGAAATAGCGCAGCTTTCTGAGCAGCGTCTTGCGGTGGATACCGAGGATGGCCGCCGCGCGGCCGAGATCCTGATTGTGGGCCTCCAGTACGCGGAGAATATGGTCTTTCTCCAGTTCGGCCAGCGTCACCCATCCGCGGGCCTGTGC
>DAOLIU010000160.1:0-6417 GCA_035328385.1 Nitrospira sp.
CGCCCGGCGCGAAGTAGAGGAAGAACGGCTTGTCCGGGGTCAACGATTTCTGATGGCGCATCCAGTTGATCGCCTTGTTCGTCATGTCGGTCATGAAGTGATAGTGGGGATCGCGCGGCAGTTCCACTTGCGTCAGTCCATCGTACAGCAACGGCGACCATTGGTTGGTTTCACCGCCGATGAACCCGTAGAATTTGTCGAACCCCGAGCGGGTCGGCCATCGATCGGTGGGGCCTGACGGGCTCACCTCCCACGCGGCCGTTTCATGGTTCTTGCCGAAGAATCCGGTGCTGTAGCCGTTCAGCCGCAGCATTTCCGCCAGCGGCGCCACGCTGTTCGGTCGCTGGCCGGTGTTGCCGGGAAACGCCGTGGCGATCTCGGTGATCCCCCCCATGTTGTTCATATGATGGTTGCGGCCGCTGAGCAGTGCCGTGCGGGTGGGGGAACAGAGGGCCGTGGTGTGGAAGTGGTTGTAGCGCAGTCCGTTGGCGGCCAGCCGCTCCGCCGTCGGCATATGAATGGGGCCGCCGAACGCGCTGGACATCCCGAACCCCATATCGTCGATCAGCACGATCAGGACGTTCGGGGCGCCGGGCGGCGCCTTGACTTCAAACAGCGGCGGCGCAGCGGCGTCTCGAGCATCCAACTTCGTGATGGTCTTTCGTGCCGGTTCTTGGATCGGCAGGACGGTCCGGTCAATTCTCTCCGCTGCGCCCGCGTGCAGCACCAAGGCTGTCACCGACAAGGCCATCATGCAGACGGGGCCGACGCTAGAGGCAGTCCATCGATTCATCGTCTTCCTCTCCTTTCAGATAGGCCATTACGCGCCGGAGCGCAACACGCTTCCCGAGACTGCGATCGGTCCGCCGAAATTCCCGCCGAGCCCGGATCAGCTCGAGCCGTTCGCCGATTCCGCTCCGCCCACCCCTTTTCCCCAGATGAAGCTCACCTGAAAGAAATTGATGTACGTGCCGGGAAATTGACCGACCACGGCACCGGCCAGGGGACCCCGGTTCTGGTTCACCGGCAAGTCGCCGCCATAGGCCAGTTCGTAGCTGAACGCCACGTTCAGCTTGGGATTGGCCTGCCATTCGGCGCCCAGACCGAACCGAAACTGCTGCCCGATCGGAAGGGTCACGGTGCGGTCCCCATCCTTGAGCATCGAACTGTCCCAGGCGAACCCGCTGTTGACCAACCAGGCTTCCGCCAGCCGGTAGCGGTTTCCCAGCGCGACGTGGAACGTGTCCTGATAGTTGATGCTGGTGGTCAGACTTGGATCCGCGTTGCCCCCGGTGACGCCGACGTCCACCTTGCCGAATTGGCTCCAGTCCTGCCAGCCGAAGTCCAGCATCATCGCCCAGCGGTCTGAGAACTCATGGTAGGAGCTCACCATGACCGATTGCGGGACAGTCATACCGAGATCGAGCTCCCTGTTCAATAGTCCTCGGTTCTGGAGCGCCGTTCCCAGCGGACCAGTCAGGTTGGCAAAGGTGGGAGTGGCTCCGAAATCGAGCTTGACCTGAGAGTAATAGGTGACGCCGAATCTGGTCCCCTTGCGGGGTTCAAAGAGCACTCCGACGTTGCCGCCCGCCCCGGCGGTCGTGTCCGTCATCTGCATGTTTCCGTCCGGCACGTTGAGGAAGGCCCGATTGTTGACGGCGGTGTTGTAGTTCAGATAGCCGATCATGACGTTGGCCGCGACCCCGAGAGAGAGCTTCTCGTTGATGCGATAGCTGAGGCCCGGCATCATACTGACGCCGATCAGTGTGTTTTCGAGCGCATAATAGCGGCCGACCCATCCGGAGTTGTAGCTCATGCCGAGTCCGAAATTCGAGAAGACGCCGAGTCCCACCTTCACGTCCTCACCCAGGCCGTGGACGTAGAACAGGCTCATACTCGGCAGCACGCCCACCGGATTGCCGCCGCTGTTCCCGTCCACTGTCGTTCCGGCCGAGGGGCTGAATCCGATGCCGGCCTGCAGCAGCTGCGCGCCGGCTTGAAACTGATTACCCGTCAGCCGGTTCATGCCGGCGGGGTTCTTCAGCAGCGTGGCGGGATCTTGGGCGCGAGACGCCCATCCCGCGCTCGCGAGGCCGACGTCCGCAGTGGCAATCTCATAGAGGGAGAGACCTCCGGCCCCTGCCGGCACGTCAGGCAGCAGAACCGGAATACAGACGGCAATAGCCGCGCAGAACGCAGCATACCGCCACTTTGTCATCATCCGGACTCCTTCGGGATCTCTCTTCAGACGGACGATCGGAATTCAATGAATCGAAGTTGCCGCATCAGCTACTTGGGCCGGGCTTCCGCACCGACCGGCTGCGATTCCGATGTCTGTTCTGACGGCGCCGCGGCAGGCGCTTCAACGTCTTGCATCAACCGCCGAAACTCCTTGTCGTTTCGGATCAGCTTCGTAGCCGTCGTGACCAGCCGATCGATCTGCTCGTCGGTGAGATACAGGGTCGTCGGAATTTTCATGATTGAAATGCGCTCATCGGGATCTTCGATCTCGCTCAAGCTGGCGTTGATGAAATAGATCTCCGCGTCCTGCGCGAAGGGGCTGTCCCCGGGCCTCGGCTTGATCTTCAACTCCTGCTGCCACTTGTCCACACCCATCTTGATGAGGGTGGTCGTATCGAAGGAATAGCGGTTGATCGGAATGTCGATGAGGGAACTCAGGGCTCTGGAGATGGTGGGCAAGTGATCGCTGCGAAATTCGAGCACGTCCGGGGACGTTTCGGCGTTGACGGCCAGGATGACGAGCTTCCTGATATTTTTCAGTCCGGCCGCGATCAGAAGCTTCTCGAAACTGCCCTGTAGGCCGCTTCCCTCGATGAGCCCCCGCAGCGCCAGGTTGTCGGACAAGCCCCCATCGAGCAGATGGATATACGGACGCTTCTTCGAATCCAAATAGGAGGCCAACTCGTTGGCCCGCTGGGCACCGACCCGCCCGCCCCGTTTCGCCCGTTCCAGCCACTCCGGCGCCACGAAGCTGCATTGGTTGGAATAGTTCTTCAGCGAGATCGGGCTCAGGACCAACGGCAGGGCGGCGGAAGCGGCGGAGGCGTCCGCGATCGGCAACTGACTCAAGTCCGAACAGAGAAAGTCGAACTGGCCCTGCGTGAATTCGAAACGAGCCAGCGTGGCCATGTCGGACGCATGGATGATCAGCATCGGCCGCTGATGCAGCGCTGCCAGGTCCGCATAGGTCTTGTGGTCGAACAGCGCCTCATTCAGCAGTTCCGACATGAGGTGGGCGCGGCCGAAATAGGGCGACCACAGCCGGAACCAGTTGCTGGGCGATTTGAAGACCCGCTCCTTGAGTTCGTTCTCCCAGTTCTTCCGTAAAAACCGGTATTCAAAATCGTGAAAAATCCGGTCCCGGTAGAGCGCGTAGTAACCGCCGGTGAACGTTCCGCCGGACAGGGCGTGAATGAGATCGAGCTCGTCGAGGAGACGCTTTCTCTTGCCTTCCCAGACGATCTCCTGCCGGGCCAGCTCGCGCAAGGCACCGAACGCCAACGTAGAAGCGCGCGTGCCTCCCCCGGAAAACGCGGCCACGAACAGGAAACTGTCGGTATTGTCGGACTCCGGCGGCGCCACGTTGGTAAAGCGATAGCCGCCGGTCACGTCCCATTTCTCCAACGGCTGGTTCAACGTCGGCCGGACGTATTCGCATCCGGTGAAAAGCAGGAGACACACCACCGCGAACCAGGAAACGCGCCCGATCCTGAGCTGTTTCATTCCATCCTCTTCCGGTGAAATCCGCGATCTTTTGCCATGAAACGCCCCGCGTCGAAACTGTCAAAACTGACAGTACCCCGCCTCATCCCGACATCGACGTCTCGTCCCCTCAAGCCCTGGCCGACGCATATTGCGGCGAGCCTTCCGGCGGATAGGCCAGCGAGTTCTTGAGCGACGCGATTTTCTCCGGGGGAAAGTCCGGCAGGTACAATTCCCGCTTGGATTTCCATTCCTTGACGGCAGCGGCGGCCGCCTTGGCCCGCTCTTCATCGAACGGCTTCCCCGGAAGCGAGTACTGCACCTCCGCGGGAAAGGCGAAGTCGGATCCGGCCGCCGCGATGATGTCCATGATCCTCAAGTTCAGATCTTCGGCGATTTCCAAAGACTCGGTGTAGCTGGTCACTCCGATGTACGCAAAGACTTCGATGTCGAGCGAATAGGCGCCGAATCCTTTGAAGCGGACGTGGAGCGGCTCCGACACGATCTTCGGATGCGCGTAGAGCATCGTGCGCACCTCGATCAGGATGTACCGGATCTGATCCGGCGTGGTTTCGTATCGCAACTGAAGGCTCGGGTGGTACCAGAAGCGGTCGCGCTCCGAATAGTTATCGAGGTGCAGATTCGCAAATTCGGCGTTGGCGACGGTGATGACCGTACGATCCAGCGTCCTGA
Organism: Nitrospira sp.; assembly: GCA_035328385.1. Lineage (GTDB taxonomy): Bacteria > Nitrospirota > Nitrospiria > Nitrospirales > Nitrospiraceae > Nitrospira_C. The sequence goes on from DAOLIU010000160.1 coordinate 4,417, forward strand.
TGCGGGTGGCCCGAAGGCCGATCTCCTCGATCGTCCCCACCTGATCACCGAACCGGCAGAAGTCCCCCACCTTCACCGGCCGCGACGTAAACAGCGTCAGCGCACCGAAAATGTTCTCCAACGTCTTCTGCGAGGCCAATGCCACGGCCACGCCGCTGATGCTGAGTCCGGCGAGCAGCGTCGTGACCTTGTACCCCGCATTGTCCAGCCAGAGCAGAACCGCGCCGGCAAGGGCGAGAACCTTGACCAATCTGGCCACCGGCATGAGCAGGACGCGCGACCCGCTCAGGCCCTGCCGGTCGAGATTGACGCCGATGCGATGCGCGGCAAAGTCGACCAGGCGCACGAGAAACCAGGCCAGGGCAATCACCTGGACGGTACGGGCCTGGCCGAGCGCGCGAACCGCCACGGACGGTCCGATCATGCCGATCGCTTCGCGCCCGAGAACCGTCCAGACGAGGAGCGCGAACGGTCCTCCGAAATATCGCGTGAATTGCTGCGCCAGATCGGGCCGCACGGCCCCCAGCAAGGACACGAGCAGCCAGGTCACGAACCGGGCGACGGGAATCAGCATGATGCCCAGAACGACCGCCACCGCCCAGACCACGAGATGGACGCCCAGGATCGAGACGTCGAACAGCCACGCGGGAAACACGTGTTCGAGCGGTCCGTAACCGAACTGCTGATAGAGCTCGGGGATGTCGGCCACCGTCAGGCCAGAAACTTTCCAGATGTAGACGCCGTCGCCACGAGGCACCCGCTGGATGAGCAGATCGTACGTTTTCTCCTGAGCGGACACACGCCCGATCCGTTCGCGCACCACCGGCAGATTGTCGTTCGGCTCCCCGTCCGGGTTGGCGCTGAGCGTCTCCACGTCGATCGAGAGCGTTCGGTCCAGGACGATTTTCAGCTGGCGCGCCAGCTCAGGTCCCTGACTTTCGCTCAAGCCAGGCGGCAGGTTCCGAAGATCCAAGAACTCTGCGGCCCGTGCATAGTTTCGCTCCCCCGCCGCCTGCAGATAGCCTTGGACACTCGACCGCGGCGTTCCACGTCCGAAGGGGTCGTCCGGAATCCCGGCCGCGGCTTCCGGCCCGGCGTTGGTCTTGGCCTTTCGCTCCATGAGTTCTTTCAATGTCGGTTGCGCAGCCTCCGACTCGGCCCTTACAGGCCCCATCATGACCACGCCGACCATGAGGACCACGCTGCCGATCACAGCCAGAGGCATCGCACCTTTCAGCCAGTTCATAAGATCCTCCTTCCGCGCGTTGCATCACGATGCCGTCGAATTCGCATGAGTTGTCTCCCACCAATCGTCATGGCGCTCGATCGGCCCCTCAGTTGCCGCCCGCCGGACGCAAGTCTGAGCTTCCAAGTCCGCCGTCATCGGACGTCCGCCCCGCCTCGTTTGTGGTGCCGACGCCCCCTCGGTACCCGCCCGTAACAAGGCGATCCGACCAGGTGCGCACAGTGACGGAGGAAGAACCATGAAAGAGAAACAGTACAATGAAGAACGATGGGCCGGAGGTCAGCGGATCGGTGTCCTGAAGGACACTGGTTCATTGAGGATCAGACGATGTCCAGCCTAGAAGGCATAGAGCGTGGCGTAGATATATGCCAGGTTATAGCCGAAATTGATCGTAAAACCCTTGTCTCCGTCTCCTCTCAATCCGGCTATCAAGCGGTCATAAGCGGCGCCCATGGCGAAATGCTTGAAGAGTCGGTACTCAAGACCGGCATAGATTTCGAACATGTTTCCCGAATAGTCGTTGACCGTGAGGTAAAAGAAATCGTATCGGCTCTGAAACTGGAGCCGCTTGGTGATGTCATAGTTCACGACGAGACCGATAGACGGAAGCGGAAGCGTGATCTGTTCATTGACGAGCGCCAGATTGTTCGTAACGCTGTTGATCGTGCCCTGCGCCGCGAAGTTGAAGTTCGTCTTCATGACGTACAAACCCGGAGAGATGCCGATTTCGGCCTTCTCGCTTCGATAGAATGAAT
>DAOLIU010000161.1:0-6310 GCA_035328385.1 Nitrospira sp.
CCAAGGAGTTATTGCGGCATTCCCACTAAGGGCTTAGCTAGGCGGGGAACGGATCCAGAGCAGATGCCTATGCGACACAGAATATTGTCGGCCTTATCGTCCTTCGCTGACGCTCCGGCAGGCTGTGGATCATGACGAGACGAGCGATGGGAGCGCCGGAAGAACCTCCGTCCTCATATCGCCACATCGGATGGGGAAGCCTCGTGGGACCATTACTGGCGGTATCCATAGCGCAGGCTCAGATCGCCCCGCCCATCTTCGACCCCAGCGGTCGGTCTGGTGAGCCTCCGGCTCCGTTGAAGAAAGAATTCGAACGCCCTGAGCCTCCGCCCCCTCCCAGCCCGGTCCTGCCGCCTCCTCCCCTGCCTCCCGAGGAACCGGCCGAGCAGCGGTTGGGCCAGATCAAGGTGTTCGTCAAGGACATCCAGGTGACGGGCAGCACGGTCTTCACCCAAGCGCAGCTCGACGAAGTCACGGCGCCGTTTGAAAACCGTACGCTGACGACCGAGGATCTCGAACGGCTGCGGCTGACTTTGACGGTCAAGTACATCAATGCCGGCTATTTCACATCCGGCGCCATCATCCCAGACCAAGATGTGAAAGACGGGATCATCATCGTGCAGGTCATCGAGGGCAAGCTGACACGCATCGACGTGAGCGGCAACCGATATTTCGCCGATTCCTATCTGCGCAGCCGCGTCGAAAAGGGTGTCCACACGCCGGTAAGCCTTGCACCGTTGCAAGAACAATTACAACTCCTGCAGCAGGACAGGCGGATCGAGCGCATCAACGCGGAACTGCGCCCGGGAGACGTGCAGGGAGAGAGCCGGCTGAATCTCAAGGTCACAGACCGCAATCCCTTCCATGCGTACATCGAAGGAAATAACTATCAGGTACCGTTGGTCGGCGAGTTCCGAGGTTTGGGCACGGTGGTCTACGACAACGTGACCGGACACGGCGACCCGTTCACCCTGACGTTCGGAGGATCCGCCGGCGCCTTTCCAATCATCGACGCCTCCTACGCGATCCCATTGAACCGGTACGACACGACCTTTTCTCCCTACTATCGGCGCACGGACTACACCCTGATCGAACAGCCATTCAAGCCGTTGGACATTAAGACCAACACGGAAATCATCGGCCTGAGCCTTCGTCAGCCGATCTACCGTACCCTGACGGATGAAGTGGTACTGTCGATCATCGGCGAACATCTGTTTACTCAGAGCTTCATTTTTTCTGACGTACCGTTCGATCTGTTTCCGGGATTTCAAAACGGCGCTGCGACCGTATCGGCACTTCGCTTTGCGCAGGAATGGACCCATCGCTCGACCGATACGGTCGTGGCCGGCCGCTCGCGATTCAGTGTGGGGCTCAATGTGCTGGGGGCCACGATTAACTCGGGCAATCTGCCGGGCCAGGGAAACCTGCCATCCGGCCAGTTCTTCTCCTGGTTGGGACAGGTACAGGGCATCAAACAATTCGGCGAGAATCTCTTGGGCATGCAGCTCCTTGGCCGTATGGACCTGCAGTTGACCAATTCGCCGCTGTTTCCCCTGGAACAAGTGTCGGTCGGAGGCCGGTACAGCGTGCGGGGGTATCGCGAGGTCACGCTATTGCGCGACAATGCCTTCATCGCCTCGCTTGAATCGCGCTTTCCACTCTGGCGCCGGGCCAGCGGAGAACCCATTTTTCAGTTCGCGCCGTTCGCCGACGTGGGGAGCGGCTGGAGCCTTGGTGCGAACAAGACCGCCACCGAATCAATCGGAAACCCAAGTACGCTGGCCAGCGTCGGCGCCGGTCTCCGCTGGAGTATTCTCCCCAACGATCGCGCAAACTATGAGGTCTACTGGGGATACAAGCTCGTCCGTGACCCTCCTGAGCGTGTCGGCAACACGGTGCAGGACTATGGCGTTCATATGGGACTGGTGGTCAATTTATTCTAGGGACAGGCTCCACGTCACCGGTGGGGCCTATCTCTTTATAACCGGGAACAGTCGCCGACCAGAAAGGCGACAGTCCCTAATCGTGTAAAAGAGATCGAATGGCACAACACTTGATTGCGAGATCGATGTGAACGCTCCAACCAGACGCTGCAGCCTGAGACAGGCCCAATGGCCAGCATCCTTCCTGCTCGCGTGCATGCTGCTGATCCCTCCCCTCCTCTTCGCCGATACCGCAAAGCAGGGCACGCCGGAGTCGCTCATGCAACAGGGAGCGCTGGCCTATCAGCGGGGAGCCTTCGAAGACGCGTTGAACAACTGGCGTGCCGCGGCTTCAGAGTATCGCGTGGCAGGTTCGGCCGACGGCGAAAGCCGCGCGCTCGTGTCCGCCGCCCAAGCAACTCAAGCGCTAGGACAGAGCACGCAGGCGATTCAATATCTGGAACTGGCCCTTGCCTTGGCACAGAAGGGATCGGACCATGCCTGGCATGCAACGGTGTTGGACCAGATCGGCCGCGCCTATCTCACGGCCAGGCAGCTCGATCCGGCTGCGCAGTATCTCGCCCAGGCTGAGGAAGTCGCTCGCCGGCAACCGTCCGCGGCCGTGTCCGCCGCCATCCTGAACGACCTCGGCGTGCTCCACGCGCTCAAGCGGGAAGACAAGGAGGCGCTGGAAGCCTTCACCGACTGCGTCGCCGTCTCGCGTGAAGCCGGCCTTCCGATGCTGACGGTGAACAGCCGGGTGAACGCCGCAAGAATTTCTTTACGGCTCGGCAATCCGGACGCCGCAAGGCAATGGCTCGATGATGCGCTCGACCAACTCAAAGATCTCCCCGTTTCACGCGACAAAGCCGTGGGCTTCATCAATATCGGCCTTGTCTACCAGAGCCTGTTGCCGGCGCTGCCGGACATTCGCAAACCGCTGCTGCTCCGGTCGGCCGGCGCCCTGCAGGAAGCCATCGGCATCTCCGAACAATTGAAAGACACCCGAACCCTCTCTTATGCCCTCGGCTACATGGGCCACCTGTACGAACTGGAAGCCAGGACGGAAGACGCGCTCTCATTGACCAGACGCGCCGTGTTTGCCGCGCAGTCGGTGGATGCACCGGAATCTCTCTACCGCTGGCAATGGCAGCTGGCCCGGCTGTTGGCGTCGATGGATCAGGTCGATGAAGCCCTTACGGCTTATCGACAGGCGGCGACCACCTTGCAGCCGATCCGATTCGAAGTGAGCCAGGCGGCGGCCGAAGCCTCGCTGTCGAATCAGGAGTCGATCAAGCCGTTGTTTTTCGAATTTGCCGATTTACTTCTGCAGCGTGCATCGCGCACGGAAGACCAGAAGATCGCGGAAGGCTACTTGCTGGCTGCCCGTGACGCAGTGGAAGCCTTCAAGGCGGCCGAGCTGCGGGACTATTTCAAGGACGGGTGCGTCGATGCGATCCGATCGCGCATGACGACTTTCGACCGCCTATCGCCTGATACCGCGGTCATCTACCCGATCCTGTTCGCCAGGCGGATCGAACTGTTGGTCACGCTGCCGTCCGGATTCTATCGCACGGCCGTGCCGGTTGCGGCTGAGACGGTTACGCAAGAGGTCCGGGACTTCCGCCGCCGCGTAGAAAAGCGGACGACGCGCGAGTATCTCCCCCACGCGAAGCAATTGTACGACTGGTTGATCCGTCCGCTCGAAGCTCAACTGAAGCAGGAACACATCACCACGCTGGTCCTGGTACCGGACGGATCCTTGCGCACGATCCCCATGGCTGCGCTCCACGACGGCGAATCATTTTTGATTCAGAAATTCGCGATCGCGATCACTCCTGGGATCACCCTGACAGCCCCCAAGCCGCTGAACCGTGAAAAGGTCAGATTCCTCGCAACCGGCCTCACCAAGAGCGTGCAAGGATTTCCGGCCCTGCCCTACGTGGCCGAGGAAGTCGATTCGATCCACAACCTCTACGGTGGAGATCAACTGCTCGACCAGGACTTTCTCGCTCCTCGCCTGGAACAGGAATTGCGTGAAGGACGGTATGGCATCCTGCATATCGCGACACACGGAAAGTTTTCGACCGACGTAAATGACTCATTCTTGCTGACCTTCGACGGCAGGTTGACCATGAGCAAGCTGGACCAACTCATCGGACTTTTCCGGTTCCGGGAAGACCCGCTCGAGCTCCTCGCCTTGAGCGCCTGCCAGACCGGTGTCGGCGACGACCGGGCGGCGTTAGGCTTGGCTGGTGTAGCCATCAAGGCCGGGGCTAGAAGCGCGTTGGCGACGCTCTGGTTCATCAACGACGAAGCTTCCTCGGCGTTGATTTCAGAGTTCTACCGGCAGCTCCGCGATCCGTCGGTCTCCAAGGCCGTCGCGATGCAGCGGGCTCAGATCAAACTTCTGGGTGACCGCGTCTACCAACATCCGGCATACTGGTCGCCCTTTCTCCTGCTGAACAACTGGTTGTAGGGCACGCCATGAGCGTTGCATCACATCATTCAACTATCCCGCTCACGAGCACCGGTCCATTCGGCCTCGGCAGACAAGGGCTGATCGGACTCGTTCTCATCGCCATGACGGCCCAGGCTGTTCCAGTTTTCTCGGCTCCGCTGGCCGATCCGAGCCAACCGAGCGAGCCGCGCATCCTCTATGTGCCTCCGAAGAAGTTCATGCCGCGCGCCAGACTCGGCGGTACGATGCGCGGAGCAGACGGCGCCGAACCGATCGTACAACCGCTCGTCCCGGACCATGTCGGCTTCACCTCCCAGGAGACGCCGGTCCTCAACTGGTACCTGTCCAAACCGACGCCGCATGAAGTACGTTTCACCCTGATCGACGACAAGTCGGTCAAGCCGATCTTCGAGGCGCCGATTCCGGCCCCGAAGGAGGCGGGCATTTTTTCCATTCGCACGAGGGACTTGGATCTGACGTTGCAGCCCGGCGTCCAGTATCGCTGGTACATTTCCATCGTGCCGCAGGCTTCCTCCTCCGAGGTCGTCACCGGCGGCATCATCGAACGCTGCGAGCTCAGCGACTGCCTGATCGTCATGGATGCCCGCATGACCTGCTCCGTTCAGTCAGTGACCGAGAACGCGCGGGCCGGGCTGTGGTACGACGCCATGGGTTGTCTCTGTACCTTGATCGATGCGGATCCGGCTGACGTCTCGCTCAGAAGGCTTCGAGCGTCATTGTTGACCCAAGTCGGCCTTCATACCGTGGCAGAGTGGGACCTGCGGGCCGTCCCGCCCTCGGGTCGATAGAGAATGTCACCGGGCCGCACACCTAACGTGAGGGTTGCCGCCATGAATACCGCACATCGCCGTTGTTCTCTCCGTTCAAGGGCCGTCGCCAAGTCATCCGGCACGGCGCTCATAAGCGTTCTGCTCATTGTAATCGGTCTGAACGGTCCGGCCGTCCAGCCGGCTTTTTCGCAACAGATAGCGGCCCGGACCAACGGCGACTCGCAGGACCAGTTCCCGCTCTATCAGCCGCCGAAAAAATTCACGCCCCGCGCGCGGGTCGGCGGGGAACTGCGGGGTACGGAAGGCACGGACCCCGAGGTCCAGGCCCTCGTGCCCGATCATGTGGGATTCACGTCGAGTCAGACCCCGGTCCTCAATTGGTACCTGTCAAGGATCACGCCGCATGAAGTGCGGTTTACGCTGATCGACAATCAATCGGTGAGACCGCTGTTCGAAGCACCGATCCCCACGCCGAAACAGCCGGGCATCTTTTCCATTTCGATCAAGGACCTTGGCCTCGCACTCGATCCGAATATCCAATACCGATGGTACGTGTCGGTCGTGCGCGACCCGTCCTCTCCATCCAAGGACATCGTCGGCGGCGGCGTCATCGAACGGTGCGAAATGAGCGATTGCCTCATTACCTTCGACGCGAAGATCACCTGCTCGGTGCAAACGGTGACGGAGAACGCCCGTGCCGGGTTCTGGTACGATGCCATGGGATGCCTCTGCACGTTGATCGACGCCAACCCCACTGACGCTTCTCTCAGAAGACTGCGCGCCGGCCTGCTGAAGCAAGTCGGGCTCAACGGCGTGGCCGAATGGGACTTGCGGTCGGTCCAAGCCCAACAACGATAGCGTTCCCCTCAGCCGATCCGATCGTTCTCGTTCGACGGTCATTGTTCTGGCACCGCCACGCTCGCTTCGACGGATCATCACTGCTCGTCATCCATCGATAGGGATCGTTCCCTTGCGTCATGCCCGCGAAGGCGGGCGTCTACTCTTCGATCAAGAATCAATGTTGAAGAGAAGGCCGTGACTGGATTTCCACTTCCACGGGAATGACAACCTTACGGAATCCGGTGGGTCGCTGTCTTGATCCATTTGGATTCAGCTCAGAATCCTTTTCGATTCAC
>DAOLIU010000162.1:0-6223 GCA_035328385.1 Nitrospira sp.
TTCGAGAGCCAGCGGATGGCGATCCCCAAAGCCAAGTTCATGGGATTGTCGAGCGCTGATCCCGAACGCTATGAATTACCGAGAAATGTCGGGATCAAGCTCAATGAGAAAGACGTCGCCAGAGCCAAGGAGCTCATGAACTATCAGTGGTTCCAGAAGCCGGCCTGGCAGGCGGAGATCAAACGGATGCTCACCAGCGGGTTGAAGTACGAGCTCGACGCCCTGGCCAATAAAGACTTTCAGTATCTCACGAAGAAATATCTCCCCCGGAAGCTCAAGGAAAAAGATTGGCTCGACTAATCCTGGGACAGGACTTCCCAGGGCATCACCTAGTGGCATCTCCAGTCGCGCACAGGCTAGTGTTTTTATCATGGGGAATAAGACAAAGTCGGCGATCCTACGGACGCTATTCTTGGGTGGGATACTCTTATCTGGTTGGGGGGAACCGGGTTATTCGGCGGACCAACTTCCTCCCAAACCAGAGTCTCCTCCGAGCGACAATCCGGAAGGCCGCCCCAAATCTGTACCGCCGGATCCCCCGCCACCCTCGCGCGACCCGGGCATCGTCAAGCAACCGGAAACGATTCCTCATCCGGACTCCGTCGTCGTGCCGCCCGTCGTCGATCCCGGCATGGCCGTGAATCCCGAGCAGCCGCAAGGCGCGAAGCCGAACCAGCCGCCGGCTCGCGACAATCCGCAAGCCGATCCCGCACCGCGCCGGTGATGGACCACCCGCAGGCGATACAGAGCCACGTCAAACGGCTGGTCATCACCGGATGTCGGGTTGAACTCACCTTTCATACCGAGCAGGGGGGACATTGGAGCGTACAGGGAATTATAGAATGTGGAACCGACGCGAACCGCCGGGAACAGCGGTTCAGGACGGAGCGTTTCGACACAATGGAGGCGGCGGAACAGGAGGCGCTTCGCCAAGCGGAGCACCTCCTCGGACAGAACGAAGACCGTAGTACGTCGCGGACAAAGAATTGGAGCGAGAGCACTCAACCTGGAGGCCGAAATGCCGATGATCGGACAACTGATTCCTGACGGTTCGTTCGCTTGTTATCATCAAGACCAGATCCAAGAGATCAGCCTCCAATCCTACCGGGGCCGGTGGGTCGTTCTGGTGTTCTATCCGGGCGACTTCACGTTCATTTGTCCGACTGAATTGGAAGATCTCGGAACGCTTCATGCTGAATTTCAGAAGCTGGACGCCGAAGTATTGGGCATCAGCACGGATTCCGTATACGTCCACAAGGCCTGGCGGGACGTGTCCCCGGCCGTGCGGGATCTTCCCTTTCCGCTGGTGGCCGACGCGGGAGGGCGACTCGCGCGCACGCTGGGCATCTACGTGCCTCAGGAAGGAGTCGCCCTGCGCGGCAGTTTCATTTTCGATCCGGACGGCAAACTCTGCGTCTATGAGGTCCATCACAACTCGGTCGGCCGGAACATGCACGAGTTGCTGCGCAAGGTTCAAGCCGCCGCCTTCGTGCGCGAAAACGGAGGCGTGGAGGTGTGCCCCGCCGGCTGGAGACCGGGCGATCGCACGCTGAAGCCCGGTCTCGATCTCGTGGGAAAGATCTGAGGGACAGCGGCAACGCAATGGCCGGCAGGATCCCGTTGCTGCAGGAACTGCAGTCTGCCGTGCCTTGAACCTGGTTTTCGCCGGGTGTTACAATCCGCCGAGATGCCGAACATTACGTTGCTCGTGTCACCCAGCTGCGGCGCCTGTCCGTCGGCCAAGAGCCTCTGGAAACAGCTGCGCGTGAAGTACAGCTTTTCCTATCGCGAAGTGGACATCACCACGCCGGACGGTCAGGAACTGGCCGGTCGCCATGCGGTGCGGGCGGTCCCGGCCACCATCATCGACGGCCGATTGACCTTTGTCGGCGTGCCCAGCAGAGAGAGCGCGGAGAAAGCCTTGCAGCTCAAGATGCGGCCTCGGGAAGGCTAGGCTGCGGTCCGCTGCCCGGCCGACATGGCAGACTCCTGTCGATGCCCCGCGCGCTCCGACCGAACCCATGATGAACGAAGACGACATCGAATTGCCCATCCTGCCCAAGCTCGACAAGGGTCCGCCGCCGGATTGCCCGATTTGCGGAGATCCGATGTCCTTCATCGACGGAGATTGGGCCTGTGTCGACTGTAACGGGGAACTGCTCGGACCGGAAACCGGCTAACCGCATTGTTCAGTCCGCTCGCGGGAGGGCCGGCGGCCCAACGGCTCCCGACGCTTCCATTCCCTCATGCTGAAGGTCGTCACCGGTTCGTTTCATCCCCATCTCGAATCCGGGTTCGTCGAACATCTTCAACTGGCCAAGGCTGAGAATCCGTTCGCTCCGGTTGCGGTGCTCGTACCCTCCATACCCTTGCTCGATCGGCTCAGGCGTTTCCTGACCCTGGAACGACGGCTTTCCCTCCTGAATGTCCATTTCTTGACCTTCCACCAACTGGCCCTGCGGCTGGCCGACGAAATGACCGGCACCGCTCGCCCCGCGCCGGTGCGCGTCGTCGACGATCTCTTCTTCGAGCAGTTGGTGCGCCATCTCGTCAAGACACGGCTCTCCGGGTTGACCGGCCTGCAGCAAGTCGGCCATTCTTCCGGAACCTGGAGGGCGCTGTGGTCGTCGATCCGTGACCTGAAGGACGCGGGGGTCGATCCCGCCGAAGCCCGGCGCGGGGTCGGCGAAGGCTGCTTCGGCGAGGAGGACCGGGATTGGCTCCAGGCCCTGTTCTCACTCCACGCCGCCGTACGGGAAGTCGGACGGGCACTCGACGTCGGGACCGCTGACGATCTCGCGGAGTCCCTGTTGCCGTTCGTCCAGGCCTCTCCGTTCATCCGCTCGCTCCGCCACGTCTTTTATTACGGATTCTACGACCTGACACAGATCCAACTCTCGCTGTTCGAAAAGGTGACCGCCGTCACGCCGTCCATGTTGTTCTTTCCTCTCGAAGAGGATCCGTCGTTCACCTTTGCGCGGCGGTTTTTCGAACGGCACATCCAACGACAGACGACGTCCCCCGGGGCCGTCACCGCGTCCAGCGCTTCCAACCATCCGGACTCCGTTTCCCCCACCTTGTCCATTCGAAGCGTCATCGGTCTCGACCAGGAGCTGGCCGCGACGTGCCGCACGATCCTCGAGCTCGTCGAGACAAACGGGTACCGGTTCGACGAGATCGGCGTGGTGGCGAGGACTCTGGATCCCTACCGTCTGCAACTGCCATCCGTTTTCGATCGCCATCGCGTTCCCTTCGCCACGACGGCGGGGCGTCCGCTCGTTCAGGAGCCGCTGTGCAAAGCGCTGATTCAGCTGGCCGCCTTGCCGACGAACGACTTCTATCGCGCCACCATGCTCGACCTGGTGACGTCGCCGCTCTTCATCACCCCGTTGAATCATGATTGCTCGCCCTTCTATCGCCCCGAACGGTGGAAACTCCTCGTTCCGGCCCTGCAGATTACGAGAGGACGGGAAGAATGGGCGAGATTGAAACAGGCCGATCGGTCGCCGGTGGAACTGAACGGGGACGAGAACGAAGAAACCGGTCCGCCCCTGCCGCTGGATATCGCGCCGGAAGTGATCGGGCTCTTGTGGCAGATTGTGGAGCCGCTCATCGACGCCTGCGCGGCGCTGCCGCAACGAGGCACCGTCGGGCAGATGCTCGAGGCCTTTCGCCCGCTGGCCATGAGACACCTGCGCCGTCCGGACGGAGGACAAGCCGGCGACCTGGATCGCGGAGCAGCCCGCCTCCAGGCAGCTTGGGAAGCCGTTGAACGGACCTGGACCTCCCTCGGCGAGCTGGAGCCGATTGCCGAAACGCTGACCTGGATCGAATTTGTGGAGCTGCTGACGCACGCGCTCGAACGGGCCACGATAGCCTCGGATCAGCCGGCTTCGGCGGGCGTGATGGTGCTCGACGCCATGGCCGCCCGCGGCCTTCCGTTCAAGGCGCTGTTCATCCTCGGTCTCAACGACAAGGTGTTTCCCCGCTATATCCGTGAAGACGCCTTTCTCCGGGATCGGCATCGGCGCGTGCTGGACGCCACGCTTGGATTCAAGATCGACGAAAAACTGGCCGGGTACGACGAAGAGTCGCTTCTGTTCGCTCTGCTCTGCCGGGCGGCCCGCTCCCGATTGTATCTGTCGTTCCAGCGGGCCGACGATGCGGGCCGCGCGCTGGCTCCCTCTCCCTATCTCTGGGACATCGTTCGCCCGTCGGGTTTCGACACGCAGGCGACGGACATGATTCCGCGGCGTCTGACCGATCTGATCGCGCAGAGACCCGCGACCCGCAATACGCTTCCACCCGCCGATCTCGCGCAGTGGATGGCCATGAACGGGGAGGATCCGACCGAACTTCTGCAATCGGTCCAAGCCGATGCAGACCTCTTTCGTCATGCGGTCGAAGCGCAGAGCCACATCGAGGACGACCACGCGCCGCTGACGCCCTACGACGGGATGACCGGCCCGTTGGAACCTCACTGGACCAGGACGGTGCAGCGCGGCCTGGCGCCGACGCCGCTCGAACGGTATGCACGGTGTCCGTTTCAATATTTCGCCGTGGACGTCCTGAGGCTCGAACCGGTGCGACTGCCGCCCGCACGGCAACCGGATGCGGCGCTGCTCGGCATCCTGTGCCACGGCGCCCTCCGCCGTTGCTATGAATCGCTCCTGGCCGCCGGTTGGCCGACGAACGTGCTTTCGAGTGACGCCGTCAACCGCTTCATAGTCACCGCAGTCGAACAGGCGGCAGCCGACTGCGCCTTGCGCCATCGCACCGGCCACTATCTCCTGTGGGAATTGTCGAAAGCCGCCATGGTCGACCTGATCGCCGCGGCGGTCGAGTCGGATTCGCACACATTGGCGGAAGAGGGATTCGCCCCCGTGGCCTTTGAAGTGGAGGCGGAAGGCACTCTCCGGATCGAGCCGGACGGCGACGCCATTCCCATGAAATTCCACGGCCGCGTGGACCGGATCGACCGACACAGCTCGTCGGGCGCGCTGCGGATCATCGACTACAAGTTCAAGAGCAACTCGGCGATGAAGACGGACGATCGACGCCTCCTCCAATCCGCGATCCGCGGTTCTCGGCTCCAGCCCCCTCTATACACCGCGCTGGATCTTCCGGCAGAAGGCAAGGCGGAGGCGGTTCAGTTCTTCTTCCTGGCCCCCGGGTGGGAACCCCGGATTGTACGATCCACCTTCGACGCAGGCGCCTGGTCTTCGGAGGCCGGCGCGCTGATCCGCCGGACTCTGGCCCGGTTGATCGACGGCATGAAGCACGGCCGATACTTCATCCTGCCAGGGACCTATTGCACGACCTGTCCGTATCGGGTGCTCTGCCGGCGCGAGCATGCGTCGACATGGTGGCGCGCACACCGGGCGCCCGAACAGAAGCAGCTCGCGGCGCTTCGTAAGATGACGGTGGAAAAGGTGACCGATGTCCGGTGACGCGCTGATCCCGGATCGGCAGGCGAGGGAGTCCGCCGAAACCACCTTCGACCGCAACGTCGTCGTTGTGGCAGGGGCGGGAACCGGCAAGACCACGCTGCTGGTAAATCGCCTGATTCATCTCCTGATGAGGGAGCCCGATCCCATCGCCGTCACCCAAATCGTCGCCCTGACCTTCACGAACAAGGCGGCCACGGAGATGAAGACCCGCCTGCGGGAACGGTTGACGGCTCTGGCTCGTCCCGGAATCGTGGGTCAGAGGACAACCGACGGGGGCGCCGTCTCGATCGGCGCCCTCCAAGCGCGCTACCGTCTCGCCGAACACGAGATTGCCGTCCGGGCCGAAGCCGCACTGCGGGACCTGGAAAAGGCTCAAATCGGCACTCTGCACAGTTTCGCGGCGCATCTGCTCCGGCTGCATCCGCTGGAAAGCGGCGTGGACCCGGCGTTCCAGGAAGACGATGGCCAGCGGTTCGACGAATACTTTACGGAAGCCTGGGATCTGTGGATCGATCGGGAACTCGGCCGCCAGGGATCTCATCATGAAGACTGGCGGACGATCCTAAAGGCGGCCGACTTGGACGCGCTCCGCGACCTCGCTCGCGCTCTTTCAAGCGAATTGATCGACGTCGACGCGGTCGAGACGCAGCTGAGCGCCTCCCGGCTCAATCCAATCCTCATGGACCGCCTCCGTCAACTCGCCTCCAGAGCTTACGCACTCCTTGAAGCTCATGACCGTCCGAAGCGGCGCAAGATCGAGTTGATGCTCGCCG
>DAOLIU010000163.1:0-6133 GCA_035328385.1 Nitrospira sp.
ATAAAGAAGGGGGGCGCTGCGTTCGACGCAACGCCCCCCTTCCCGTCACACTTGCCTACCGCCGTCAGTCGATCTTGCGATCTCCGGTGATCTTGGTCGCAGAGGTTACAGGAGGAGCGATCTGGATCTGGGGACCCTGGACCTTCGGAAGCCGTCCGGCTCCTTCGCTGGTGGTGATGCGCTCATTGTCGATTTTCTTGAGATTCTGCTGCGTATGCTTGTCGTCGAATCCGGCGGCTTTGGTCAATGTGGATTCGCCGTGGGCATCCTTCTGGCCGGGGTCGTTGGCCGTCGGCTGGCCGTTGACCGGGCTTCCGCTGTTCTTCATCGGATAGCCTTCATGCTTGGGGAGCAACGCAGGATTGGCCGAAGCCATGGACAGGGCAAACAGCACACCGGAAGCTGTCGCAAGAGTGCCGAATAGGAGCTTCATACCCCTTCTCCTTTGAATGATGGTGGGTGAAGGATTACCGTGCATAGTTTCGCATTATGAGGCCGGATCAAGTGGCGGGATCATATCGAGGGATGCCCACTTCTGTCAAGGATGAAAGCAATCGCGGCGGCCGGTGAACGTGCCGCCTATGTGATTGAAGACATGAGGATTTAAGCGACTCGCGGGACGACGGTCTCGAGGAGACTATCGGGAAGGATCTTGGATTTGATGGATCGTCAGTTCCCACGCCTGGGTGGTCGCCGGCCTCGGCCGCGGTGGCGGAACGCCGGTCCTCGGCTGACTCCCGGTAGGCGGATCGTGACGGTGGTTCCCTCGCCGGGTGCACTGCCGATGGCGATCGATCCTCCATGTTCCTCGATAATTTTTTTCACGGTGGCGAGGCCGAGGCCCGTGCCCGTCCGCTTGGTCGTAAAGAACGGCTCGAAAACCTTGTCGACGATCTCCGAAGGAATCGGCGCTCCGTCGTTCTTGATCAAAATATGATCCTCGATCCCACGGCCGGCTCGATGCTGGCTGACGTGGATCGTGAGATGTCCGCCCGGTGTCATGGCCTCGCAGGCGTTCTTGAAGATGCTCAGAAATACCTGTTGGAGTTTGGCTTCGTCGCCCCGGACCGGCGCCAGGATCGGCGCGTATTCCTTGGTCACGTGGATCCTGGTGACCTCCAAGTCGGTCGCGACGACGGTCAGCGCGCTTTCGATGACCTCGGGAATGCGGACCAACCGGCGGTTGAGGTCGAGCGGCTTGGCGAAATCCAGAATCTCGTTGAGAATGGCCTCGACGCGAATCAAATCGCGCATGGCGTTTTCCACCCGGGTTTGCGGGTCGAAATCCAGGATGCCTTCACCGGTGACTTCTTCCAGCTGCGCGCGGATGGATCCGAGCGGCTCGCGGATCTCAGTCGCGAGAAACGCGCTAAATTCTCCGATCGCAGCCTGGCGTTCTTGCTTACGGATCACCGGCTCCAATGGGACGGCACTCTGTGAAGCGGAGGTTCCCGGCGTTTCCGAGGTCTCCGTGTCGCTCTTGGCGGGGCTGGGCTGAGGAGCCGGGGCTTGGAGCAACTCCGCCAGCTTGAGAATGACCGGTTCGAGCGTGCGTGCGTCCGTCGGCTGGTACCGTCCGGCGTCCCGCGACGCCAATGTCAGGGTCCCGCCGACCTGGCCGCGAACGAAGAAGGGGAGGACCAGCGAGGACTGGAAGCGGTCCTTGAACAGCTGCTTGTGATCCAGGAAACGGCCTTGGGTGGAGGCAAGATCGTGATCCACGCGGGGCTTACGATGGCGGATCGCCCATCCGGCCGCCGAACTGTCCAGGGTCAGACGATGGCCGGGCTTGAGATCTTTCTTGCCGTCCTTCTGCTCGCCCCGCACGTCGCCCGCCAGACCGAGGACTTCGACGTTACCCGCGATGGGGTCGTAGTGACAGACCCAGGCTCGATCGAAGGACACGGTGTGATGGGCGTCGGTCAGGACCGACGCGATTTTTTCCTGCAGCTCCGGGGTGACCTGCGAAACGGGAGCGACAAACATGTCGGCGGCCGATTGGGCCGGAGCGGCCGGTTCGTTCGAGACCAATGCGCGACTGAGGACGACGTTCATGTTGAACAGTCCTTCGCGATCCAGCGCCTTGGTGATGTCGTCGCTGGCTTGGTCCATCAACCCCTTTTCTTTTTTCGCGAAGGACGCCCCTTCTTTTCGGCCGATGACGAGGAAACCGTAGGTGCGGCTGCGGTACTTGAGCGGCACGCTCAGGAGCGACTTTGCACCCGGTGTAACCATGCGGACCCGCGTCGTGCGGCCGCCGTCCTGGTCGTGCGCGGATGCCCCGTCGGTCACCGCCGGCGCCGACAACGTCCGGAGAATCGCATGAACGTCCCGTGTCGTGAACCCGCGTGCGACGTGACCGACAAGCGGCCCGTGTTCCTGGTGAAAGATGGCAGCCAGGGCGGAGTCGACCGGCAGTTCGTTCAAGACCGACGTCAGGGTACGCTGCAGGTGCGTTTCGGGTTGGGCTTTGCTCTGAGTCACGGTCGGTGGCATCTGGTGATTCGTCAAAAAAGAAGGTGCATTCTAGCAATGCGTGCCCGGCAATTCAATGACGAGACGATTCGCGGGCGGTGGTGGCCCATCTTCCGCCCGAGCCCTGCGTCGGAGAGGGATGGATACGATCCTCACGTCTGTCATGGGTTGATGATCTTGGGCGGGCGCGGCTCCGAGTGGCGCACTTCGATGCGGCGAGAATCGGACGTGAACAA
This sequence comes from Nitrospira sp., assembly GCA_035328385.1. Lineage (GTDB taxonomy): Bacteria > Nitrospirota > Nitrospiria > Nitrospirales > Nitrospiraceae > Nitrospira_C. Next base: position 2,712 of record DAOLIU010000163.1, read on the forward strand.
GTTCAGAATGCTGGTGACGATGCTGATCACCAGCGCGCCGCCGACCGCAGGCCAAAACCCCGACACGGTGAAGCCCTTGACCAGATAGGCGGTCAATTCAAGCAGGATCGCATTGACGACGACCAGAAAGAGGCCGAGCGACAACACGATCAAGGGCAGCGTCAGGATCAAGAGGATCGGGCGGATCAACAGATTGAGAATCGTAAGCACCAGGACGGCGGCGATACCGGCCGTCATGTCGCGCACCTCGATTCCCGGGACGGTCGCCACGGCAAGGAATACGGCGATGCCGGTAATGAAGATCCGAACCAGAGCCGACTGCATCTCGATCTTCCTCTCCATCCGCCGGGCCGGGCCGAGGGAATCATCCGGCCGGCCCGGTCCGAACTCCTGGGCTACGGGGCAGGCGTCGGAGCCGGGACGGTCGCCGCTGCGGCTTTCTTCGCCGGCGAGAAATGGACTTCCGTCGCGACCAAGCCTTTCTTCTCCTTGACCGCGTCGATCACCACACGGTCTCCGGCGACGGGCATCTCCGAAGAATTCGGATTACCCTTCTCCTTGAAGTGGGTGTCCTTCGTCAGCTTGACCGTCACGGTTCCGCCTTTCTGCGTTTTCACCTGAATATGGTCTCGATCGATTTCGGTCACGGTGCCGAGCACATGTTGGCCGGATCCGTGCGCGAAGGCGGTGGCGGAGCAGAACAGAACGAGCGTTGCCATGATCAGATGTCGAACCATAAGGCGCGTCACTCCTTTGTAGTTAGTGCATAGGACGAGGTGTAATGATTCAAATGATTCAATGGTGATGGCCGCCGGAATGTCCGTCGGTATCGTCTCCTTCCAGAAACTTGTCGAAAGCGGCCTCTTCTTCCAATTCATGCTTGGTCTTGGGATTCAGCGCTTTCATTTCTTCCAATTCTTCCCGCGTGATCTTCGGGAGGTGACGGATGAAGTGCACCAGTTTCCAGCTGTCCAGGTCTTCTTCCGCCTCCCCCTCTCCCCACGCGGGCATGGCGGTGAACCGGATGCCATTGTGGATCGTCCAAAACAATTCTCCATCGGACATCGACTGGGTATCCGCTTCACGCAGATCGGGAGCCTTGGGATAGACGTTCTTGCCGATCGGCGTCCGTCCGCTGCCATCGTTGGCGTGGCAAATGGCGCAATGGTCGGCAAAGTGAGCCCGTGCATCTTTCAGCACGGCGGGAGTCAGCGGCACCGGATTCGGAGCGTTCCGCTGGGCCAGCGGAATGGCAAGATAGCGGATCTGCCGCGCCATCAGGACCTCGAGACGATAAGGCTCCGTCTTCGCGCTGAAGCCGGTTGTGAAGAGTTGATAGCCGACCCATCCGACCAAGCCAAGCGCCACGAGACAGATCGCGATGACGACCCCGATCACCCGTTTTTTCATATGGAATGAACACTATACAAATTCTGCCGGTTCATTGCCAGCGACCAGCGGCTTGCGGGGCGCCGCCAGGCGGAGGATGAGCAGAATGGTGAGCGGGAGAAACATCAGGACTCCGGAAAGGCCGAGAGTCGCCTCGCCGATCCAGAACGTGACGGTCAAATTGAACAGCAGCACGCTGTAATACAGGCCGACTCCCAATAAGATTCGATTGGTCGTCGACGCTCCCCGGCGGGCGGGAAGCGGAGGCAGACGGCGGTCCAGCGGAAAATAGATGGCGAGGGAAATCAGGCCCACGACCGTCCACCCGGCGTAATTCGACAGAGGGACGCCGAAGTGAGCGCCGTCTTCCGCGTAGTAATAGAGTTTGCCCAGGAACCAGCGGTCGCCGCGCAACGCGATTGGATCGATCACCATGTCGATCGCGGCGAACAGCAGCGACGCCAGCAGGAGCACGGGCCAACCGGTGCGGACGGCGAGGTCGAACCGGAGGGGCTGCAGCCGGGAGGCCGGGTCCGTTCCGTTACGCGGCAACAGGACGCACAAGGCGGTGCAATAGGCGGCATACAGCAAGAAGCTGAACGAGATCGAATCCATGAACGGAATATTGGAAATGTACAGCTCCTGGCCGACCGTTGAGCCCGTGTAGAAGTACCACCCGAACGGGATGCCCGTTCGGGTCGAAGAGAACTCGCAGACGAAGGCGGTCAACCAGCTGATCAGCCAGAGCCGCCAGGTTCTCGGCCATCCGATCAATTGAACCGCGGTAACCAGCAAGCCGGCCAGGAAGACGAACACGTAGGGTCGGAGGAGGACGGTTTTGAGAAAGAGGTCGAGCAAATCCATCAATGAGACAGGCACCACGTGGAAAAGCTGAAAATTTCCGGACCGCGGGCGGCGGCCGGATTCATCCGTCTAATTTCCGTCAGGCATACCCATGCGTTCGAAACCATCGCACCGCTTTTTCCAGCGCCACCTCCGGAGGCGTTTGAGGAAGGCCGAGTTCACGTACGGCCTTGCTGCAATCGTAGTGCATCTTGTACTTGGCCATCTTCACGCCTTCAAGGGGAATGCGCGGCGTCCGGCCGGTCAGTGCGGCGATCCATTGGTTGCCGTAGGCCAGGGGAAGCACGGCCAGCCTCGGCAGCCGCAGGGAGGGCGCCTTGACGCCGGTCAATCGGCTGAGGATCTCGAAGACCTCGCGGAGCATCAGATTCTTGTTCCCCAGAATATACCGTTCGCCCTGCCGGCCCTTCTCCATGGCCAGCAGGTGACCGGCCGCCACGTCGTCGACGTCGATCAGGTTCATGCCGGTTTCGATGTAGGCGGGCATGCGCCCCTTCATGAAATCGACGATCACCTGTCCGGTCGGCGTCGGCTTGACGTCACCGGCTCCCACGGGCGCGCTCGGATTCACGATGACCACGGGCAGCCCGTCCTTGGCCAGGTTCAGGACCTCCTGCTCGGCCAGGAACTTCGAGCGCTTGTAGTGCCCGGCCATCTGATCCAAGGATACGGGCGTCGTCTCCGTGCCAACCCCGCCAGCGGGCGGCAGTCCGATCGCCCCGATCGTGCTGCAATAGACGGTGCGTTCGATGCCGACCGAACGGGCCGCCTCCAGCATGTTCCTGGTGCCGGTCACGTTGACGTCGTAAAAAATGGAAGGGTCCTTGGCCCAGAGAGCGTAATGGGCGGCGACGTGGTACAGCTGCCGGCAGCCGGTCAGGGCCCGGCGCAGTGAGGCCTGGTCCCTCAGATCGCCCGTGACGGGCTCCACCGGCAATCCGTCGAAGTTCCGCCGATCCGAGTCGGCGCGGACGAGCACGCGGACCTCGGTGCCGGCGTCAACCAGTGCGCGCGCCACCGCGCCTCCGACGAACCCGCTGGCCCCTGTGACGAGGACTTTCATAGTGAGGAGCTGATGGCGAATGGCTGATGGCGTATAGCAGGAGCGAACGTTCGTCGACTATCGGCCATAAGCTATCAGCTATCGGCCCTTCAGTTCTTTCTGGAGG
>DAOLIU010000164.1:0-6045 GCA_035328385.1 Nitrospira sp.
ATCTGGTTCATGTCATCAGCAGTTCGGCCTTGAATGATCTGCGGCAATTTTTCCGGACGTCTGGCGCCGTCGAGGCCAATCTGATCGATGACGCCAAACGGCTCGTGGATGAGGCGGCCGAGCGCATCCGGGCCGACACCGGCGTCGTGGCACGGACGGAAATAAAAACCGGTCATGCGCTGACCTCGATTCTCGAATCGGCCGCGTCCGCGGACCTGCTGGTGCTGGGGGCACATGGAGCCAACCATCTGCACGATCTGGTTCTCGGCACGACGGCCGAACGGTTGCTGGCGACCTGCAAGCGGCCGATACTTGTCGTCAAACGTCCGCCGATGGGCCGGTACGAGCGGGTGCTCGTACCGGTCGACTTCTCGTCATTTTCGGCGCCGGCCTTGAACGTGGTGGGGCGGATTGCCGGCGACGCTCAGGTCACAATGATCCACGCATTCCGGGTTCCCTTCGAAGCGAGGCTCCGGATCGCCGGCGCCTCCGATCTGGAAATCGAACGGTATTGCGAACGGGAGCGACAGGACGCCTTGGAGAAAATGCGACATCTCGTCATCGGCGGCGGGAACGATGCTCGTCGAATTGGCTTCGACGTCCGGCGCGGCGATCCGTCCCGCGTGATTCTTGCCAAAGAGACCCAGGCCTCTTCCGATTTGATCGTCATCGGCAAACAGGGGGACTCTGTCGTCGGGGATTTGCTGATGGGAAGTGTCACGTACCAGGTCTTGGCCGGATCCAAGTGCGATGTGCTCGTCGTGCACAACGATTCTCGTCTCTCGTCGGACAACGCGTGAGCTGCCAATCAAGGAGCGGTCCGTGGACAAGCCGACCCATTGCGGGAGGGGCGGCCGGTAGTATACGGTCGCGGAGACGGCGCCGAGTGGCATCCGCCGCCCGTCCGCCTCGACCGGGTCCGTCTCTGATCGCGAGGGGGTGTATGGTGATGATACGGTGAGAAGAGCCGCCTCGGGCAACGGAACGATCCTTCTGGCGACCGATTTTTCCGAGCCGGCACGGCTGGTCGTGCCCTACGCCTTGATGTTGGCCTCATCCTTGAACCTGGGCCTCACGCTCCTGCACGTCGTGAAGGCGCCCCCCGGATCGGAGGAGTGGTCTCCGGCAAAACGGCGCTCCATCGATTCGTTGAAGACGAGCGCCCTGCTCGAATTGGCTCGCTTGGCCCGTCACGCTCAGGAAAAGAAGATGGCGGTCGATCACAGGCTCGCGGTGGGCGTTCCGGCAGATGCGATCTTGAAGGAGGCCGAGGACGTCGATGCAAGGCTCATCGTGGTGGGAACTCACGGCAGGACCGGCTTGGATCGACTCAGGCTGGGCAGCGTGGCCGAGACGGTCTTGACGAAGGCCCCCTGCCCTGTTCTGACAGGCTGCGCGGCCGGCGGATCGTCTGCGCCGGCAAAGGCGTCTCGGGCCGCCGTATCCCGCCTCTTGGTCGCGGTGGATTTTTCCGCCTCCTCCAGGGCCGCGTTCCGATTCGCCGTCCTCCTGGCGAAACGGTGGCGTGCCAAGATCGTGATGGTGCACGTCGCCGGGCCTTCCGGCATATCTCGGCCCAAGTCGGTTCAATCCGATGAATCCTCTCGCGGGAGGATAGAACGGCGGTTCGAACGGCTTATCTCGGCCTGCCAGGCCGGTCAGATGGTCGGCGACAGAATCGTGCTCCAGGGAGATGACCCGGTTGAGGCCATTCTCGACCAAGCGAAACGGGTGAACGCCGGTGTCCTCGTGATGGGCACCAGCGGCCGTCGTGGTTTGAACCTCCTTTTGTTGGGGAGCGTCGCGAGGTCCGTGGTACGGAAGGCGGCCTGCCCGGTCCTGGTCGTGAAGGCACGGTCGCGACGATAGCGGCATCCATCCCTCGATCCGGACTCAATGCTGAGAAGGCCTTGCCTGGATTCCCGCTTCCGCGGGAATGACAAATTCCAGAGCTGCTGATGGCAAACTGATCCACGATCGTGCCGATCATGGGGTCGGGGATGAGAGAAAAGTGTTGGCTGGACGGACCCATCGGCGCTAGCATGGGGCATGATGCGTCGAATCCTCGCTTTCATCGTGCTCATTCTCGGCGTGCTTGCAGCGCTGTCCGACCTCTCCGCGGCCGAAGTCGTCGCCAAGGTCATCAGCGTCGAGGAAGGGGACCGGTTGACGATCCGGCACGGCGGGCGAACCAAGACGATTTACGTCAAGGACATCGATTGTCCTCAACTGACGCAGCCCTACGGCAAGCAAGCCAAACGGGTCACTGCTTCCTACGTCGCGAACCGCGACGTCGTCATTCGGGGGCTCTCCGCGGACAAGCAGAAGCGCCTGTCCGCCGAGGTTCTGCTGCATGACGGCCGAAGCCTCGGGCGCGAGCTGCTCAAAGAGGGGATGGCCTGGTGGAAACGATCGCCTTCCGCCGATCAGCGCCTCGAGCTGCTCGAGGAGCTGGCCCGAGCCAGCGGAAAGGGCCTGTGGTCGGATCCGAAGCCGATTCCGCCGTGGGAATGGAAGCAGCAAGCCAAAGTCAAGCGATAGTCCGTCGAAGTCATCCCTCCTGTTGTCGCGCTGCCTGCTCTTCCTCCGCCACGACGATCCATCGCAACGGTCCCCCCGGCATCGGGGTGTCGAAGGGGTAGCAGGTTACCAAGACCAGAGCCGGGCGGTTCGTGGCGAGCGCGATCCTGTCCGTTCGGCTGTCGGCGATCCGGCGTTCTGTCACACGATAGGAGCGGCTCTGCCCGTCGATCGTTTGAATCGTGAGCGGTTCCCCCGGTTGGAGTCGCTTCAAGAACGCAAAATGCGTGTCCCGATGACCGGTCAGAATCGTGGGGCCGGGCGAGCCGGGGAACGCGCTGGATTCCACATAGCCTGGCCCGAATGCCAGGGTACGTCCGTAGGCACCGTGCAAGACGATCAGGTCACGATGTTGTGACGGGATCGTAAGCCGGGCGACGGGCCACGTATCGGCCCAGGGCCAAGGCCGTACCGCTTCCTTTCCTGCCAGACTGCGTGCCCAGGCCCGCTGCAGCAGATGCTGCGCAAGCCCGGCCTTCGCATAGATCCAGACGGCTTGTCCCGTCTGCCACGATCCGGCTGCGATCAAACAGCCGATCAGAAGCGCGGTCCATCCGTGAAGCGGGCGGAGCCGGCTCAGGCTGCCTGTCGCCGTAACCGCCATGTCAGCCATGCCAGCATGAGAAATGCGGTCCCGACGATGATCCGCAGTGGCGCCGGGGTCGCGGTCCTCGGCAATCCGAAGATCGCCTGATAGTCTTGTCCGTCCGGCAGGTTGGTCTTGAGCATATGCGTCGCGATCGTCTTGTCCGTCGGACGAACCGGCTCGTGGTCCACCGCAACCAGGCTCGTGTATTTGCTGACCAGGTGATGGGCCAGCGCCACGTCGAGCACGGCCTGCCGGATCGACCCGTCTTCCCGGCCCTGCTGCGGCCGGTCCATGAGAGCATCGATCTTGCGGCGCGCCCAATGGACGGCGGGTCCTTCACGCGGCGGACCGTCTTGGAGCGCCACGGTCGCGGTCCAGGGGGTGCGCCCGAGCAACCCTCGAATCGTCACGGCGGCCGGCAAATGCGTGCTCTTCACCGCCAGGACGATCGGCTCGCCTTCGTACAGATCGGGAATGCGAGCCGGAAACAGTTCATCCGCCTGGTCCAGCCCATCCGCCCTGACGTCCGTCAGCACCGGCCGTTCCAGTTTTCTGAGCATGCCATCCATCTGTGCCTGTACGTCGTTCGTACTGCCGACATAGGTAAAGGTGCCTCGTCCGAATTCCGCGGCCTTCCGCATGAAGTGGCTGTTCGGCGCCGAACCGATGCCGATGGTGAACAGCCGGCTCGTGCCGAGCTGGTCCCGTATGACGCCGAAGAGCTCGTCTTCATTGCCGACCTGGCCGTCGGTGAGGAAGACGACCTGCCGCAAATGCGTGGCAGGCGCGGTGCCTTTGAGGGCCGTCTTCAGCGCGGGGAGAATTTCCGTTCCTCCGTCGGCATGGAGGCGTTCGACGTAGTGAACCGCTTTGCGGATCGTCGTCGTAGTGACGGCCTGAGCCTCTGAGAACAGGACGCGCGTGACGTTGTTGAATCGGATGACGTTGAAACGATCCCGGGCGGTCAATCTGCCCAAGGCGACAAGAAGCGCGGCTTTCGCCTGTTCGATGGACGTCCCCGCCATGGACCCGGACGTGTCGATCACGAAGATCACCTCGCGCGGTTGGACGGACTGCGGCTGATCCGGCCAAGCCGGAGGCGTGAGCGTAAGGAGGGCGTACGATGCCTCGCCATGATGCTGGGTAAAGGCCGCGGCGATCGGGGCGCTTCCCATGGCGGCTTTCCACCTCAACACGAAATCACGATCGGCAGGGACCTGTTCCGCTCGCAAACCGATCTGGCGTCGCCCGTTCGGCTCCGTCACGACGAGGATGGGATGGGAAGGAGACTCGATCAGAGCAGGAGGAAATCCGGCTGCCAGATCCACGGTGAGGCTGACCGGGTTGATCGGAGTGCCGGGCACCGCGACCGGCGGGGTAATCCGTGACGCATCCGTCACCCGATCGGTATCGGGCGACCGACCCGCTCCGGGCGGCTGGTCCTCGACGATCACGGGAGTGCCGGGGATGTATCGTGGTCCGACGACCAGGGGAAAGCGGATCGAATAGGTGCCCTGATCGTACCGGACCGTCTCCTGATACTCGATTTCGACGACGATCCGATCACCCGGCGCGATGTTCGCCACGGAGGTCGTGAAGATGTTCGGCCGTTCCTGTTCGACCAAGCTCGCGCGTTTGCCCTCGCGTTTGGACTGTTCGTAGACCTGTTTCGCTTCTGTCCGTTCCGTGATCTGTCCCTCGATCGTGCGTTCTCCCACCTTCATGCGAAGATGATCGACCGCGGCGGTCTCGGGAAGCGGAAACACGTATATCCCTTCCGCCCAGGCATCTTTCCCATGAGCCGGATTGACGAATTCTTGCCTCAGTCTTGCGCGGGCGATCGTGCCGGTGACGGTGAGCCGGACGTCGGTGTGAAGAATAGGTGCCGGGAGGTAGCGGCCGGATTCGACCGTCTTGAAGAGCAGGCTGCCCTGGGTGACGTCCTTCAGCCCGATGAGGCTTGGAGCGGCGTCTGAAGGGCTCGGTTCTTCCCCGCAGGCCAGAAGCGCCGGGAGGCCTCCGAACAGCAGAACCCATGTCGTGAATAGGCAGGTTCCCAGCAGCCCTTTCGCGGATGTGAGCATCGATGTACGTGTGATCGCGTTGTGCGTCATGCGGTCCTCGTGTCTTCGGATGTGAAAAGCGCGGCGCGGGCTGCCCCTGCACGAGGCCTGCGCCTCATGCAGGAGCGGTATCCGACATGGTCGTCAGCTTCCGGAAACCGGTTCGCCGGAAAGTTCGATGGACGTGCCGTTTGGATCGGACGGTTGTGCGGCGCCGGCCGAAGGTATGAGGATCTCGCTCGAGGATCCCTGGTCGTCAGGCGGGGGATTCTGATCGGCCGGGGCTTGCGTGGTGTCGACCGGATCGGGAGTCGTCGCGACCACCGGCGGGACCATGTGTTCCTGGCCGATCGTCCGGATCTCCAAATGCACCCGGCGGTTCATCTGCCGGCAGACGTCGCTGTTGTCGATGCAGAGCACCCCTTCCTTTCCCAAGCTCACCGTCTTGATTTGGTGCTCCGCCACGCCGGCGCTCATCAATTCGGCCTTCACGGCTTCGGCCCGCTTCATGCCGAGTGCCAGGTTGTAGCCGGCCGATCCCTGCCGGTCGGTATAGCCCTGTACGAGGACGCCCAAGTCGCCGTCGTTCTTGAGCAGGACCGCCTGCTGCTGAATGATCGACTTGGCTTCATCGGTCAGTCCCTTGCGGCCTACCTCGAAGTACAGGTCACGGTGGATGATGTCCGGGGCGGACGGTGTCTGTAGAGATCCCTGAGTCTTGGTTACGGGAAGAGAGACTGGCATGGCCTCCGGTTGAGCCGTGCCTTTCAGGGCGTCGCTGACCTCGGTCCCGGTCAGCCGGTCGGGAACGGC
>DAOLIU010000165.1:0-5829 GCA_035328385.1 Nitrospira sp.
GCCCAGGGTGCCGACTCCCGCCGCCGCCAGATAGAGGGCCGCTGGCGATCCGAGGCCGCCGGCGCCGACCAAGAGGATCCGCGCCTTCGCGAGCTTCTTCTGACCTTTCCCGCCGACCTCCGGCAAGAGAATGTGCCGGCTGTATCGGTTGATTTGTTCTTCGGTGAATTCCATTGGATCGCTCGTCGTCCGTGAAGCGTCAGATGTTAAAGTATTTTTCGATGCTGATGTAGCGCTCACCCGTGTCGCACAGAATCGTGACGACGTTTTTCCCCGGGCCCAGTTCCTCTGCGACCTTCTGCGCGGCGAAGACGTTGGCCCCGGAAGAAATCCCGACCAAGATCCCTTCCTGCTTGGAGATCCGCTTGGCCGTCTGGTAGGCCTCGTCGTCCGTCACCGTGATGACGCGGTCGACCACTTTTCTGTTCAGGACCTTGGGAATGAACCCTGCTCCGATCCCTTGGATCTTATGAGGACCCGGTTCGCCTCCTGAAAGGACAGGCGAGCCGGTCGGCTCCACGGCGGCGACGTGAACGTTCGGATTGCGCTCCTTGAACACTTCCCCGCATCCGGTGATCGTGCCCCCCGTGCCCACGGCAGCCACAAATGCGTCGATTTTTCCGTCCATCGCTTCGAGAATCTCCGGAGCCGTCGTCATACGGTGCATGGCCGGATTGGCCGGATTCGAAAACTGATCCGGCATAAAATACGACGGGTTCTGGCTCAGCAGACTTTCCGCCTCGCGAATCGACCCCTTCATGCCTTCCCACGCGGGAGTCAGCACCAGCTGAGCTCCGTACGACGACAACAGGCTTGCGCGCTCCATGCTCATGCTCTCCGGCATGACCAGAATCAGCTTATACCCCCGGACCGCGGAGATGAGGGCCAATCCGATGCCGGTGTTGCCGCTCGTCGGCTCGACGATCGTCCCGCCCGGCTTGAGCTTGCCTTGCCGTTCCGCCTCGTTGATCATATTGAGGCAGATTCGATCCTTGACGCTGCCGCCGGGATTGAAAAACTCCACCTTGCCGTAGATGGTCGCGCTTCCGGGCTTGCTCAGCCGGTTCAGGCGGACCAGCGGGGTATGTCCGATCGCCTCGGTGATCTCTTTGTGCACGGACATGATCAGCAACCGCCCCCCATGTAGAACAGGAATTCGAGCCGGTCGCCTTCCTTCAGCGTCGTCGTGGCCAGTTGCGCCCGCTCCACCATAGTATCGTTGACTTCCACCGCCACCATCTGGGGCTCGATCTTTTTGGTTTGCAGCAGGTCCAAGACCGTTCCGCCGGATATCTCTTCGACTTTTCCGTTGATCTTGACTTGCATGAAGTCTCCTAACTTGGCCCAGGGATTAAAGAATTCAGACAGGGTAACAAACTGCCCGCTCGAAAGTCAACGGAACGGAGCCCGCGAGGACGTTGCTTGACATTGCGCCGGGTCCGCCGCCACTATGCACGACTTCTCGAGAGGAGCGCGGTTATGTGGAAACGCAATTTCATGTTCCGGGCGAGCGACGCGACGCCGCTCAAGGAATCGGAGAATGAGTTGTTTCATGAGACCGACCCGGCCATGGACAGCGCCGGTCTTCAGTTAGAGAAATTTTTGTCGGTTTGGATTCAGGGCGACGGGGAGGACGAGGCCCCGTCGGCGTACACGAACATGTATGTCAGGACCGCCACGTTGGATTTCCAACGAAGGGTCGGGTTCTTGCAGCCGCTCCAGGGGCGCACGCATCAGATCAGGCAATTGCTAACGCCCGGTCAGAAACAATTCCTGAAGGAATGGCTTTCGAGCAACGCCCCCCACGCCTGGGAGTCGACCGACGACCACTTCAAGCTGCTGTTCGAATACGAATGAACAGCCGTCCGGCTTTCGGTCTCAATGCGAATCGATACGCGCTTGCGGGCTGCCTGCTGTGGATCCTGTACGGCACATCCGTCGGTCAGGCAGGCGGCGCCACCATTGAAATCTACTTTGCCCCGGAAGAAGCTCCGCTCGACAGGGTGGTGGCGCTCTATGAGCGGGCCAGACGCTACATCTTTGTTTCGGTCTACGGTTTCACGTCGTCCCGCGCGGTGGAGGCGCTGGTGGCCGCCAAGAAACGGGGCCTCGACGTGCGGTTGATTACCGACCAAGGGCGGACGCTCGACGTCAAGCAGCGAAGCGCGCTCCACACCCTCCGTCTGGCCGGCATCCCCGTCCGCGTCAATCGGCATGACGGGTTGATGCATTTGAAACAGGTCGTCATCGACGACGACGTCAACACCTCCGGTTCCATGAATCATACGACGAGCGGGAACCGATACAACGACGAACGGCTCGACATCGTCACGGACCACGCGGCGACGGTCAAGGCCCGGGAAAAATTCCTGGCGATGTGGAACGATCGGGAACGGTTCGAACCCTGGGTTAAGGAATGACGGCATGGCCGAGTTGATCGAAGAAACCGACGTGGCGGTGGTGGGAGCCGGCGGGGGAGGGGCCGTTCTCGCCCTCGCCCTGGCCCGGAAAGGGATCCGCACCGTCGTTTTGGATCAGGCGCCCGGTCCGCCGCAGGGCCTGCGCGGAGAGATCCTGCAGCCGAACGGGCAGGCGGTGCTGGACAGGCTCGGCGTGCTGCAAGCGTTACCGGCCGATGCCACGAGATCCGTGCGGCATTTTCATTTCTGCCGTGCAGGGGGCCGACGGCTGTGCTCGATCGATTACGGCGATCTGCCGGCGCCGTTCAATCGCGCCATCGTGACGTTGCCGAACGTGGCGCACCATGCCATCGTCGCGGCCGTCGAACGGCAGGCCAGCGTCAGTCTCAGGTACGGGACGTCCTTTGCCCGTCTCCTGTCGGAGGGTGGCCGTGTCACAGGCCTGAAATGCGAGGGACCAGACGGAGCGCGGATCATCCGTGCGAAGGTCGTCGTCGGAGCCGACGGGGCGTTTTCGAAAGTGCGCGAGGCCCTGGCGATCCCGGCGTCCCTCCATCTCTATCGCGAAGGGTATCTGATCGCGATCATCGAAACCGAGCAGGAACTCACGGATTCGTTCTACTATGTCGGACACCGCCAGATCTTGGGCATGTTTCCAGCCACGGGCAAGAAGGTCTATCTGTTCTATATGATTCCGAGCGGATCGCTCGACGCCGTCAAACAACGCGGGATTCCGGCGCTGCAGCAGACGTGGAGCGCCATCGCCCCGAATTTTTCCTCGGTGTTCAAGGGGCTGACGGACTGGAGTCAAACCGCCTACATGCCGACGGGACGGGTGAGAACACCGACGTGGGTCCGGGACGGAGCCGTCCTCATCGGCGACGCGGCCCACGCGATGAACCCGCACGCCTCGCAGGGACGCATGCAGGCCATGGTCGACGCCATGACCCTGTCGGAGCTGCTTCCGAACTGTCTTAGGGACGGCGACTGTTCGGCGGACCGTCTGCGTGCCTATGAGGCGGCCCGCCGACCTCAGGTGACGATGCTGCAGCGGCTGGCCGATCAGCAGGTCTTCTACTGGAACACCGGCAACCCCGGCATCGCCTTTCTGCGGGATCGGGTGTTCCGGACGTTGGACAGAAACGCGCGCTTGCGGTATCAAGTCCTCTCGACGACCGCCGGTTTGCGGACGACGGAGCCCTTCACGCTCCTCGACCGCGTCATTGCCGCGGGATTTCTTCCCGACTTTCGCGCGGGGCATCGCCCGGCCGTTTCCCAAAACGGAGGACCATGAGCGAACGCATCATCGAGGGGTTGCCGGACGACACGCAACGGATCGTGCAGGCCTACGCCAAGGACGTCAAACAGGCGTTCGGCGAGCGCGTGGAAGGCTTGCTCATCTACGGAAGCGCAGTGCGGGGCGAATTTCTTCCCGGCCGCTCGAATCTCAACATGCTGCTTCTGATGGCCTCGTACAATTCGGAGGCGCTGCGGACCTATGCCCCGTTGCACAAGCGATGGAACAAGGAGCAGATCGTCGTACCCTTGTTCCTGACCGAGCAGGAGTTGAACGACTCGTCTGAGCTCTTTCCCCTGGAGTTTCTGGAAATCCAGGATTGGCATCGCGTGCTCGGAGGACGCGATCCTTTCGTGGGCTATCACATCAACCGAAGCCGGCTCGGGGATCAGGTCCTGCAGGGGCTTGCCGGCCACGCGCTCCGTCTGCGGCAGCGTTATGCCGAAGCGGGCGGTGCCGACGATGCGGTGACTATTCTGCTGCCGCTGGCCGTGACGTCGATCGTGCCGTTACTCAGGGGACTTCAACGGATGCTGAACCGGCCGGTTTCGGCTCATTCGGACGCCGTGGTCTCCGACATCGCCGGACACTTCAAGATTGACTTGCAGGGCCTGCTCGACGCTCTGGCCCTCAAACGAGGTCAAATTTCTCCCGGGCCGAGCGAAGTTCCGCGGTTGTTCGATCGGTATCTGCACGCCGTCTCGACCGTGTCTGCAACCGCACTCACACTGCGATGATGCTCAAGATTCTCCTGATCGCGTCGCAACTCGTGCTGCTCATTGGAACGGTCGCGGGAACCGCGTCGGCCCGCCCGTATGACCGGCCGACGGTCAAGTTGCCGGACCCGATGGGCTACGTCAGCGATCACGCCCAAACGTTGGACACGGATTGGAAGGCACGCATCAGATCGGTCTGCCAGGACCTCGAGCGAAAAACCGGCGTGGAGATGGTCGTGGTGACGGTGCCGACGGTCAAGCCGTTCGGCTCCGCGAACGAATTCGCCGGCGCGCTCTATGAGAAATGGGGCATCGGCTCGACGCAGCAGGAACACGGCATTCTGATTCTCCTTGCCGTCGAGGAGCGGCAGGCGGCCATGACGCTCGGCCGGCAGATGTTGCCGGTCGTCACGCCGGCCGTGATGAACCAGGTCGGCGGCGAGTATCTCCATCCGGCCGTGGAACGGGGGCATTTCGGCGAGGGACTCTATCGAACCGTGGTCGCGTTGGCCTCGGCGTCACAGGAAGTCCGAACCGGCACTCTATCCAAGACGCATTATCGAAACTTCGGCATCTGGCTCACGATTTTGACGAGCGTCGGCGCGCTGCTCTTTCTCTGGTGGATCAGCCGGCCGGATCTTCGGCATCCTTACAGACGGATCAGGAAAGCCGAATATTGGGGAACGGGTCAGGGCGGATTCGGCGGCAACTGGGGCGGGTTCGGAGGAGGCACAAGCGGGGAGGGCTACACGTAGATTGTTTCCAGGCACTTCTGGCACGGCGACATGACGGCTTGCATCGTCGCGTGCGAAGTGGATGCATACTGCACGATGCGTGTGCCACCGCACGCTTGTTTCTGTCTTGGTCGCAGCCGTTGACAAGTCCTGCGTACAGTATTTCCTACATTTCTACATGACATCGTTGTAAATCGTTCGATCACTCGCGACGCCTCAAGCGGCCCATCATCCCGAGATTCAACGCGGAACACTTCACGCCTCAAGATTAATCCGCCTGGCATACGTGTTGCTCGGCCTCCCCCCTCGGACTTCGCCAGAAACGCATCCGATTCCAGACCGATCACGCTTGGAACAATCCAAAAGGAGGAATCATGCCGTCCGTCAACCGTTCCCATATCCTGTGCGCCGTGTTTGCCACGGTAGTCGGATGCTCGGCCATCGCATCCGTCGCGCCGTTCACGGTTTCGGCTGCCGACACGCTTTTTCTGAAGTCGCCGAGAACACCGTCGCGATCGGACGATTCGTTCATTCGAATGTTTCCGGGGCTTCCATCCTTTGCGCCCGCCACCGACGAAATGCGGGACAAAGTGAAGAAGGCCGGCGAGGCGGGCGGCATGCTCGACGCGATGGATCTGCTGACCGATCCGGTCCAATCCATC
>DAOLIU010000166.1:0-5816 GCA_035328385.1 Nitrospira sp.
TGGCATTTGGAAACAGTTTGACGTCAGGATTGGGGGTGGCGGCGGAAGACGCCTATCCGGCTCAGCTCCAGCGCCGGCTGGATGAGGCTGGATTTCGATACCGTGTGATCAACGCCGGAGTCAGCGGCGACACTACGGCGGGAGGCCTACGGCGCGTCCGGTGGATCCTCAACAGCAAGCCGACCCTGGTCATTCTCGAACTAGGCGGCAACGACGGACTGCGCGGGTTGAGTCTCGCCGAAACCAGACGCAATCTTGAGCTGATCATCGAGCAGTTGCAGCAGGCCTCGGTCACGGTCGTCTTGGCGGGGATGAAGCTTCCGCCCAACTACGGGCAGGAATATACGCAAGGGTTCGAAGAGATCTATCCGGCGCTGGCCCGGCGCTATCGTCTCAAGCTGATTCCCTTTTTC
Source organism: Nitrospira sp. (assembly GCA_035328385.1). Classification (GTDB taxonomy): domain Bacteria; phylum Nitrospirota; class Nitrospiria; order Nitrospirales; family Nitrospiraceae; genus Nitrospira_C. Next base: position 414 of record DAOLIU010000166.1, read on the forward strand.
CTTGAGGGGATTGCGGGCGAGACGGAACTCAACCAGCCGGACGGCATTCACCCCACGGCGGAAGGTTACCGCGTCATCGTGGGAAACCTGTTCGAATCGCTGAAACCGCTTCTAAAAAGATAATAGTGGAAGGCAGAAAAAACCCGTGGCGGACACCGCAGCGGACGCCGGCCCGAGCCGGACGTCCGCGTCGCTGTCATCGATCACGTATCAGTTCTTTTTCAAGAACGTATCGTAGACACCGTAGGCAAGAACGATCCCGATCAGTACGTAATACATACCGGTGATCCCGGAATAGTCCGGCGGTCCCTCACCAGCTGGAGCATTGGCCAGCACCGGTGCCACCGCGGCCAGGAGCACGAACGCCGTCGAACCCGCTTGTGCCATTAGTTTTCTCATGTGCCATCCTCCTCAGATTCAAGAACTGAAAAACTGAAAAGAGGCCGCATTTTACAGAATTTGACCGTGGGGACGCAAGAGGAGAGGAAGAAGGAAGGAACGACTCAGGAAGCCTGTGAACCGGATCGCTGCCCCGTCTTCAACGCAGTGGCAACTTCTCGAAAAGAGGCGGCCAGCTTGTCGAGTTGGGCTCCTTTTGCCAACAGTTCGCCGGAAATCGATTTGATTTGGCTGTCGTACCCCGTGACCTCCGAAGCAAGGTCGGCGATCTTGGCAAACATGTCCTGATACGTGGAGACCTCCTGCTGCAACTGCTGGCTCGCCTGCTGCGCGGCCTGGACTTCGGCCATCGAGGTTTGCAACTGCTGCGTCAGCCTTCCGACATACGCCTCTCGATCGCGCCGTTCCGATTCCATCGTCGACTGGCGCTCCTCGCTCTCCCTCCGTCGTTCATCAAGACCTCGGATCGTTTGAATCCAGGCTCCGACCTCGCCCGAGGCCAGGCTTGAATCGGGGAGGGGCTGCCCCTCTCCGATGGCTTTCATCGCCGGCTGAAGCCATTCGATAAACGCCATGACCTCACTGAGCTTCAGGTCCGGTCCGCCATGGGACGCGGCGGCTGGCGCCCCGCCGCCGTTCGCCTCCGGAGCGGCAGTCTGGGACGCTGCCGGCTGTTTCACCTTTCGGCTCTGAGACTTCGGCTGGACCCAGCGGTGATACTCCAATAATACGGCGATGCAATGCCGGCACATCGGTTCCTCCGGCAAGGAACAGCTGCACCGGGACACGAGATGCCCGTCCTTCAGCTTGATGGTCTGTTCATAGAGGCCGGAATTGCCGATCACGGCGGACGAAATCTGGGAATCGTCGGCTTCGACGATTCGAACCCGGTTCTCGGAAAGGTACTGATTGCCGATGTGGAAGGCGTTACGATCGACGACGCCCTGGATCATCGGAGGATCCAAGAGGCTCAGGCGTTCGGCGGAACAGGGAATCTTGTTTCGCATGAGGTCATTACCCGCTGCGGCGAGCCGATAGGCCGGCCGACCGGGCTTAGTGTGAAGCGGCTTGGGTAAAGCTGTCAAGCATGGACGTTCCTCGGTCCAGCCGTCCGGACTCTGTCCTACCGGCATCGATGAGGAGGCCCCTGCGGGCTGACGGCCGTGAGCCACACATAGTCCGCGATGTTCTCGCTGAGCATCTCACGGATCTCCTCGGTGCGGCCACGATCGAAGGACGTCATATAGATGCTCACCTGCCGGACCTCCCCCTCGAGCCGCCGCATGACCCTCTTGGGAACCGGCAGGTTGTACTGGACATGTCCGCCCCCGGTGTAGCTCACCACCGGACCGGCCGCGTGATCATCTCCGTCCCGTACGCGCCGCACCTGGGCCGCGAGGGTTCTGGCCATCCCTTCGTCCCGCACCATGGACGCCTCGTACATCGCCTGATACATGGCTTCCTGACCACCGTCATGACAGGCTTTCAATTGGTGCAGGATGCGGGCGCGATAGGCCGGATCCTCGACGAAACTCTCGTTCCGCATGCCCCACTGCTGCATCTCGGTGCTCCGCCGGGCCTGCTCAAGTCCCTGTTTGGCCACGTTCCTGACCACCATCTTCGGAGGATTCATCGCGACCAGTGGAAGATGACGCTCCTTGGCCAGTTGAACCAACGGCTCGTAATCCTCGAACGGACCGCCCCAATTCTGCTTCCACCGGACCGCCGTGAGGAACTCCTCATGGCCCAGCCCTTCAGGACCGAGGTACTGATCGAGAGCCGCCTGACCGTCCCAGCCGAACATTTCCATGGCGAGGACCGGTCGGCGCCCTCCAGAGATCAGACCGTCGACGACCATGCGGGCCGCATCGATATGGGATCGGTTGTGATGTTCTTCTCCGAGATAAATGACCTCTTGTCGGCGCAGGATCGGGCTCAGCTGCTCCAAGGACAGAGTCTGGCCTGTGGCGGTCTCGATGATTTGTCCGATCTGAAAGGCGAGTGCGGGTTCGCCCGAATGAACCGATTCCTGCTTTTCCGCGACGGTACAAGCGGTCGTCCAGAACAGCAGAAGCCCCATCGTCGCCCGCCACCAACCCTCGAGCGGAAGAATCCTCGTTGTCGTAATCGATCTCATCAATAATCTCATAGTCTCCACCCCTAACATAAACATAGGTCCCGGCCGGCGGCAACCGCCGACCTTGACCCTTCATTGTGAGGATCGCTATGCTGCCGGATGTCCACCGAAAAACGTCTCACCCCAGACCGGGACGAGACATCCCGATCGTCATGAATCCCCAAGCCCAGGCATTGGCGGACTTCCGCTCACAGGTGACTCGACTCCTGCAGGAGCGCGATCTCGAATGGGAAAGTTCCCGCAAATTGGTGGGAGCGGGCCGGCTGCCCGAGACACTCCGGCGTTTGATCGAAGAAGTCCGCCGCGTGGACCTGCCTCCTTCCATCCGCGACGCGATCCTGACGGCATTGAATTTTGGTCACGTCGAACGGATTCAGGATCTCCCCGGTCCCAGGCTGAAAGAGTTGACCGGTCTGCCTCCGACCAAAGCGGTGAGGGCGCTCTGCGTCTGGTTCGACCTGGCCGGCACATCCGAATTCCCTGCTGCCGCCTCTTCCTTGCCCGCGACGGTCCTGGAGGCCGCGATCCAAGAGGGAACCATTCCGTTCGACGTCCTCCTTGCCGCAGAGGCCCCCTCTCTGCTGGACCTCGGCGCCGGCGATCTCTCATTCGCGGGCGAAGTGGCGGATCACTACGCCGCGGCCGTGCGATCACGGGGCAAGACGTTGGTACTTCATTGCGTGGATCGACTGCAGGCCCAATCCAAGCTGGGCGGCCCGCTGCATCCGGACCGAACGACGCTGGATCGGCTGCGGTCCCGACCGGATCTTTCCTTTCAATTCTTTCCCGGCCAAGACATGTTCGCCCTGGAGCGCCTGGACCGTTCCGGCAAACTCGCGCCCTCCTACACCCTCGTCACCTGTTGGGCGCCGGCGACCCCGACCTTCGCGTATGAGCCCACGCGTCTTGGCCAAGACGTCATCGTCGAAGAGTTGCAACGAACCAAGGGGCTCTACCATCAGACCGATTATGCCGGAGAGCCGGCACTGGAAGTACGCCACGGTGAGCGGTCCTTGCTCTTTCCGCCGTGGAAGTTCGACATCCGCGGCCCGCTGGCACTGCTCGATCTCCTTTCCCGCCGGGGACAGATCTGCGTCCTGGGCGCCGTGGACGATCAGGTCTTCTGGGAACTGCTGTCCCAGGTGCTCGACGCACAGCAGTATCGGCCGCCTAACCGCCCCTTCACGACGGACACAATCAAGACGGTCTTCGCCGACATCTACCCGCGCCTCTCACAGCTCGGAATCGGCGCATCGATGAATTTGGCCGATTGTGCGCCGCTGCGTCGCCAAATCCCCCGCGTATTGCCCGTTCCAGCTCCTCAAGCCGCCCACTATGCCTTCCAGTCCATTCAGGTGCGACGCGGCGCCATGTTCAGCGGGATGCCGGCCAGCAGCACCGCGCGCAAATTTCCCGACATGGTGGAAGAATCCCCTCCTTGGATGCTGACGCTCATTCCTGCGCGCTGACCGCGCCGATCTCTTGCAACATTTTCCCGTTGCCGCACCGAGCCCGCTGCACGGCGCAAATCGGCCGTTAAATTGACCGTCTTCAAACCCTTTGTTAGACTCCAACGGTGTCACGGCCGTTTCAATCCCAGAGCCTTCACCGCACCTCATCCCAGACATGAATTCATCCCAGACCATTCAGGCCATCCAGGACAATATTGCCCGCGTCATCAAGGGAAAGACGCAGGCCATCGAGATGGCGGTGGTCTGTCTGCTGGCGCGGGGGCATCTGTTGTTGGAGGATGTCCCGGGCGTCGGAAAAACGACCCTGGCGCACAGCCTGGCCCGGTCTCTGGCTTGCTCATTCAAGCGGATCCAGTTTACCAGCGATCTGCTGCCTTCAGACATCGTCGGCGTCTCCATCTTCAACCGCCAGAAGCAGGGATTCGAATTCATGCCCGGCCCTATTTTTTCGAACATCGTGCTCGCGGACGAAATCAATCGCACGACCCCGAAAACCCAAAGCAGCCTGTTGGAGGCGATGAGCGAAGCGCAAATCTCAGTCGACAATCAGACCCATCCCCTCCAACAGCCGTTCATGGTCATCGCCACGCAGAATCCCGCCGAGTACCACGGCACTTTCCCGCTTCCGGAATCCCAGCTCGACCGATTCCTCATGCGTCTTCGCCTCGGGTATCCGTCGCCCGAAGAAGAGCGCAAGGTGCTGGACAGGCCCCAAGCCCTGCATCCGGCTGAAGTCCTTGATCCCGTCCTCTCGGTGGATGAAGTGTTGGCCCTGCAACGGCGCGTGGATCAGATCCACATGGACGACACACTGACCGATTATCTGTTGGCCATCGTACAGGCGACCCGCCAGAGCGAACTCCTCTCCCTGGGCGTGAGCACCAGGGGCGCCCTGGCTCTGAGCAAGACGGCGAAAGCCCTGGCTTGCGTGCGGGGCAGGGACTATTGTCTGCCGGACGACATCAAGGAATTGTCTCCCATCGTGTTGTCGCATCGCGTCATGCTCAACCGAGCCCACGGCATGCGCGCGCACGGCTTCGACCAGGCCGAGCGCATTATTCTCGATATCGTGGACACGGTTCCCGTACCAGTCTGAACCCAATGGACAGTCACCCCGATTTCACGGCTTAGCGCTTCGCCGCGGCTCGGCGTCCATCGACGGGCCGCGGCCTCACGATCGCGAAGGCCCGGCCCACGACGGTGATCACATCAGGGGAGATCTGATGACCCGCGGCCTCCGACATGACTGGAACCTCCTCTGCGCAAGCCTTCGTCTGTTCGCCACCCGCCGATCAATCCGCCTGACTCCTGAAGGTACCCGCTTCCTCCTGTTCACTGTAGCCATCGGCGTCGCCGCCATCAACACGGGCAACAACTTGTTCTACTTGCTGCTGG
>DAOLIU010000167.1:0-5614 GCA_035328385.1 Nitrospira sp.
TTCCAGCGTCGCGTGGCTCAGCGCAAACGCCACGCCCCCCGAACTCATGTCCATGGATTCAATCTCCCCATTGATCGCTTCCCGTGCCTCGCAGCCCGTCAGCCGCCGGATTTCGGCTTCACATCCACTTGGATGATGACCCCGTGTTTCACTTTGATGGACTGGGCGACCATGCTCCCCTTCTTGTCCTTCTCGTCTGACTTGGAGGCAACTTGTCTGGTTTTCGCTTCGACTGCCTGGCCCGCTGCATCGGCTGCGCCCTCCTGCACGTCGGCGGTGGCCCTCGCGGCCGTGGTCGTCGTCGCGGCTGTTGCCGAGCTCGATGCAGCCGAGACGGAACCGGTCGTGCCCGTAATCCCTCCGAGCGATCCGCCGCCGCCGCTGCTGGCCCCGCTCACGCTGCCGCTGCTGCTCGAACCGCTGACCGTCCCGCTGAAGCTGCTGCTGACGCTCCCTTGCACCGAACTGGCCACAAACGAAGTCAGCCCGGCGATCGTGCCTCCCCGCAAGTCGAGCGATCCTCTCGGTGCAAACAGCGTGATGCGGCGGCCCCGGATGCCGGCTTCCGGGACGACGATGTTGCCTTGCTTCGACACGAGACTGATGTTGCCCAACTGCTTCGACACGATGAAATTCTCAAACGTCTGGGTGAAAGCAGGTTCGCGCGCGGCAAGGAGCTGCCTTTCTTTCGCGCGGAGGGCCGACGTGTCGTGTCCTAAAAACCCTTGCTTGCTGATTTCGTTTCTGAGCGCGTTGATCTCCGGGTCGTCGAATCGCGGAAAGACCAGTTTCTCGCCGATCCTTTGGTCGCTGCCGTGGTAGGTGAAGATACCGCTGCCGGGCGTTTCGATCGTGATGCTGACCTCCGGCAGATTTCTCCCCGTTGTCGGATCAACCGGCGTGAATTTCACGACTTGCTGAATGACCTCGTTTGCCCCGCCGCTTCCGGCAATGATGCTCCCCTTCGTGCTCACCAGATTGATATCCCCGGCCCGGTATGGAGGAGTTCCGGTTGCCGGGAATCCCAGCGTGGCGATGCGCGACTTGTCGACGTCAATATTGCCTTCCGCCTTGATGTCGATCGCGCCGCCCGCTCCGGTGACGATGCCTTTGATGTCGACCGCCGTTCCGACCGACGCGACGTTGGACCCGACTTTGATTCCACCTCCGCTCGCCGTCACCTCCGACACATTCGCCGCCTGGGCCAGCAGCACGGTGCCTCCGTCACGAACCACCGTTCCATCGGGCCGGACTTGCACGATCGGCTTCACGAGGACCACGTCGCCGTTGAGCAGGACCGGTTTGCCGTCCACGCGGAGCACCTCGACGCGCTCTCCGTTGCGCATGACCAATTGGCCGTTCTTTTCGACAAGGGCCACGTGCGTGGTAACAGGCCCGGTCAACCGTTCCTCCGTTCCGTTCAAGGTCAAGGTCTTGCCCTCGAACTTGACCTCCTGGGGCACGACCTGGCCGCTGGAATTCGTCGCGTTGACCGAGATCCTTGTCAATCCGTCCGGGCCGACGACGGAAGTTCCCACAAGGGCGACTGCGTCACCGTTTTCGACCCGGGGATGGCCGGCGCCATCGACCATCCCGTTGTGGCCGAGTCCATGGATAGAGATGGATGCTCCGTTGTACGTCGCGATCCGGGACTTATCCATGATGATGTCCCCGCCGACCGCGATGTCCAGGAATCCTCCCTGATTCTGATCCGTGCTTGGAGTCGGGAAGCGGCGGAAGCGGATGCCGTCGCTGGACCCCAAATCCAAGTCCCCTCCCACGCGGACCTTCCCCGTGCCGGTACCGGCGAAGGCGATCTGCCCGGTCCCGCTCGCCAAATTGATCGTGCCGCCGACGTCCACGAGCGATACGACCCCTTCCGGAGCAGCCAGGGTTGCGGTGACGGTCTCCAGATTTCCAGGTGCCTTGATCGTCACCTGTTTCTTGAACGGAGCACTCCCAAAATCCAGAATGAGGCCTCTAATGTTTCCTTCACCGGCAACATTCGCCGTTCCCGCTTCAATGGTGACCGGAACCGGCGCATGGTCCGGGATGTCGGTGGATCGGAAGCTCGGACCGACCAGCGCCGCCAGATTTGCCGGTCTCTCCCCCTTCAGCAGGGCTGGATCGGCCTGAAGCAACCGCATACTCACCTGTGCGATCGAACCGGGAACGGATGGAAACGTGATGGGAGTTCCCGCTAATACCGGCCTTGCCGGCGCGCCTTGTGGAACAGGCCTGGTCAAGTAGGGCGCCAATAGGGGATTCAGGGCCGCTTCCATCCTATTGACGATGACCCACTGTCCTCCGCGTCCGACGTCTCCGACGAAGACATACTCTGATTGATTCGGCACTTGATCCGGAAACGGACGCACGGGAGCCTGAAGCCCGAAGGGTTCGGGAGGATTATTTTCGACCGTGCTGAGGAATTGAGCCAACAATGGACTCGTCGAAGCCTTCGTCACGTCCACCAGAACCCAGGTTCCCCCTTGGCCCACCGTACCGACAAAGACATACTTGAACCGATCCTGTAATAGTACAGGCGCCTGCATGGTCGTGCTCTGAATGTTCTTACCCGCCCGAATCGTCACGCTTCCCGTGGTCGATCCCCAAAATGCCACGTTGTTTTCGACGTTGACGTTGCCTTTCGGCACGAGCGCATCAAAGCTCGCCGGATAGACGTTGATCGCTGTATTTCGGCTGGGAAGCGAGAAAAGAGTCGCAGTCGGGTTGAGATACAGATCACCTTCATCAACCCTGACAGTAACCTTGTTGTTCGGATCGACGGAGATTGTTTGTATGTCATTCGACGCCAGATCCGTGAGCCCCTTGTCCTGGATGCGGCCGAGATAGACATTTCCCTTCGTGGCATGGAGCGTGATTTGACCGGTCGCCATTGTCAGCTGCGCATATTGATCGTCGGAACTCCCGGTTCCCTTGAGTGGGCCGCCGATTTGCTGTGCCGTGACATCGGCCTTCCCATCCGTGAGCACGAATCCCGGTCCTACGAACCGCCCGTTCACACGACCGCCGATGAAGTCACGGCCGGCGGTGATCGTCAAGTTCCCCACCCCATCAAGCCTGATCCCGCCGAACCGGTCTCTCAAAACGTCCGTCGATAGTCTCAAATCCCTGACGAAGACGCTTGGACTGATGACGTCCTGTGCCGCCGTCAAGGTGATATTGCCTCCTGCTTCAGACGTCCTGACCGTCGACAGCTGACCTTGGACAAATAAATTGCCTCCGGTGCCTGTCGATTGGACGAGACTGATGCTGCCTCTGGTCGCCGTGAAGGCCATGTTGCCGCCGAATCCCGTCTCGAGGAACGATTGGTTGAATCGTATGTGGTTGTCGGCGGTCCCGACGTAATCCCATGGGACGCCGGAGCCGGTGTTTCGCAAGTTGAAATCCTGGAAGACGAGATCGCCGGTCGAGGCGGTGAACTGGATTGTCCCCCGCTGGCCGGCCGGAAGCTGCCACTCTCCCGCAGCCAGGTCGTAGGTTCCCGTGACGGTCAAACCGCTGCCGGGGGCGGACCTGAACTCGACTAGATCGGCCCCGCTGCCGGCGAAGACTGCCAGTTCGGAGGCATCCACGGCTGAGGTTTCACAGGCGCCGCCTGAGCCCGTGCAGACCGGATCGATAAGGAACCGGCCTCCTTTGTAGCCAGTCACAGCACGGCCCAAAAATTGGCCTCGCAGATTGACGCTCGCGGCGCTGATTTCTGCGGATCCGGCGTTGCCGCCGTGCGTCCCGCCGGAAACGTCCACGACTGCGCCCTTTTGGAATTCGGCCCTTCCGGTTCCCAAATCGGCCAGAGCTCGGACGGTCCCGCCGTCCGAGATTCCGTCGTTGCCGCCCCGTGCCACGGTCCGGCTGCCGTCGCTGAGCGTGACGGCGTCCCTGGCCAGGAGTTCGATCTTTCCCCGTTGTTCGCGCACGCTGTTGGCTTGAATCAATCCTCGCTGGTTGACGACCTGGCCGGCCAAGGTGACTTGACCTCCGTCGGCCAGAATATCCTTCATGTTCACGGCCTGACCCAACGGAGCGACGACTTCGGCAATAAACCCGCGGCCGTCGGATCGGTTGGACAGAAACGCCGTCTTCCCGGCTCCCAGCACCACATTGCCTCCGGGGCTGACGATCATGCCGCTGTTCTCGACATTGGGAGCCAGGAGATACACCCCGTCATGCCTCGCCTGGATCGTTCCGGCATTCTTGACCATCCCTTCGATACCGGCTCCCTCGAAGAGATAATGGCCGGCTAGGAAATTGGCGTTCGAGAGGTTCAGGGACGACGCCACCAGCCCTCCGACATTGACCTGCGCGTTCGGTCCGAACATGATCCCGTTTTGATTCAATAGGATAACCGTGCCGTTGGCCTGGAGCGTTCCCAGAATCTGGCTGGGATTCTGGTCGAAAATCCGATTCAGCGCGATCGACCGGACATCCGGCTGGATGAAATGCGTGATCTCGTTGGGTGCGATATTGAATTGTTGCCAATTGATGATGGCCCGCTGGGATGCCTGGGCGATCGTAACCTGGGACGTGCCGAGGCCCGAGACCGTCGCCTGACCGGCAACGACGTTCGGTCCGACCGGATTGGCGTGGGCGAGCAGCGGCAGCGCCTGCTCTGCGCAGAGCGCCAGCAACGTAACGATCGACCATCGCCGGATCCATCCCTGTCGCATGATCAACCTCCTCATTCTCCTTAGCCCACGCGTCGACCTAGAACGTCAGATTGACGGAAAAATACACGAACGGATCGCCACGCTGGGTGATGCCGGTTGAGCGAAGCGGCCATCCTTGGTCGAGCTTCAGTTCTCCGACGTCTTTGGGGAACTTCACCCGGATACCGAACCCGGTGCCTTCCAAACGAAAGTCGGAGAGTTGCCCCGGCTGCGGATCCGCCACCCACAGGTGTGCCGCGTCGTAAAAAGCCACTGCACGGAACCGGAACAACCACTCGGCGCTCTTTTGGCGTTGCCAGATCCGGTCGATCGGCAGCTTGAACAGCTCGGGACTGGTCAACTCGGCCCGTCCCCTGATCGCGTAATCTCCGACCGCCTCGTAGTTGTCGTAGCCCCGCACCGTATCCATCCCGCCGGCAAAGTAGGCTTCGGCCGGGGGAAGCGGCTCGGTCGTCCATTGGCCGTCGAGGTGCAGCAGCAATGAAAAATCTTTGGGAAGCGCCTGTATACGCTCGATCGTCGGTTGGATCACGAGGAACGTGCCCGTGGATCCTTTTCTCACGCCGGGATTGTTCGGATCCTGAGGGTCGCCGGCGAAGTTCTCTTCGCTTCCGCCGGGGATCATCCCGGCCACGTAGCCCTTGACCGTCGTCATCAGCCGAGTCACCCCCGAATCGTCGAACAGATTGCCCGTATAGTTGACCGAAACAGGCGTGTATTGGATCGGACTCAAGACCACGGCGCTGCCCAAATCGCTGGGGAACTGCGCGGTGGTTTCTTCGAGTCGCTTGTAATCGACTCCCGCAGAAATCGTATGAATGCCCGGAAAAGTCTTCATGACGGGCATGAACAGGCGAAATCCGGCGATGGTGGCATTTCCCGAGATCGTCACGTTGCCGCCGCCGACAAAGACCGTTCCTCCG
>DAOLIU010000168.1:0-5559 GCA_035328385.1 Nitrospira sp.
GGGGGAGCCAGGACCTTCTTGGTCGATCCGGACGGGATTTTGCGGTTCCATCTCGTGCATACGCTGACGAAGCAGGGCATGGAAGTCTTGAAGGAGCTTCTACGCGCCCATCAAGACGCGGAGTTCGCAGCGTCAGCGTGACGGCGCCGGATTCTCTCGTCACTTTTGACCGTATTCATTAGTGTGAGTCAATGATGCTGTGGGTTTTGGCTGAGCACATGATGAACGTTATGGAAGGGGCCGTGGTATTCGGCATGATCCGTGCTGTCGGCAATTCGTGACTTGTGGCTGACGGCTCGCACTGGCAAATGAGTGATGAGCGTGAACGGGCTGGAGAGGCAACAGCTTGTGAGGCCGCGCGTTCGGCCTGTTGAACAAGGGAGGAGCGGACGATTGCCGGGGGTCACGGTTCCATTTCGGCGGGATCGTCACGAGGCGTTCATGACGACGCGGACCGCACTCTGGCTGAGCCTCAGCCTGAATCTGATTGTGTCGGCGCTGGCGCTTGGAGGATCGGTCTGGCCCAACGTCGAAACCACGTTCAATCTCGATGTGGACACCCCGGTTCTGTCTCCTTCAACCTATGTCCATCCGCAGGCGTCGGTCACGGGATCGGTGACGTTGGGTCAGCGGGTGTTCGTTGCGCCTCAGGCTTCCGTACGGGGCGACGAAGGCCAGAACATTCATGTCGGCGACGACAGCAACGTGCAGGACGGCGCGGTCATTCACGGGCTAGAGACGCATGAGGATGGGCACGAGCTTGTCGAGAATGAAGTCCACGTGAGCGGGCGATCGTATTCGGTGTACATCGGCAACCGTGTGTCGTTGGCTCATCAATCTCAGGTCCACGGTCCAGCCAAGATCGGCGACAATACGTTCATCGGTATGCAGGCGCTGGTGTTCAAAGCCAGCCTTGGCGACCATGTCGTGGTCGAGCCGGGCGCCAAGGTCGTCGGAGTGAAGATCGGATCAAACCGTTATGTGCCCGGGCTCAGCATGATTACGTCGCAAGCGCAAGCGGATGCTCTTCCGGTGATCCGAGAGGATTATGCTTGGGGAAAACTCAACGAGGCGGTGGTTCGGGTCAACACACAACTGGCGGTTCAAGGGAAGAAACGGGATCGATCGGTCGCGAAATACTAACGGGCGGTTCACGATCGCCGCCTTCACTCTCTGCGCCGCTCCACTCTATATACTCCATTGTCCGACGCGCTCGGAGAGAGATCTGGGCTGAATGGTGGTCGAGGTGCGCATTTGGGCCTGCATGACGTGGCTGCCTGCCGGCACGCTTTGCGTGAGCCAGACGTTCCCCCCGATCACCGAGCCTCGGCCTATCGTGATGCGTCCGAGAATAGTGGCGCCGGCGTAAATGACGACGTCGTCTTCCACGATGGGATGGCGCGGTTCGCCCTTGACGAGCACGCCGTTTTCTCCCTCCGTGAATCGCTTGGCTCCGAGCGTCACGGCCTGATAGAGACGAACGCGCTGGCCGATGACGGTGGTTTCGCCGATGACGACGCCGGTCCCGTGATCGATGAAAAAGTGGCTGCCGATGTCGGCGGCCGGATGGATATCGATGCCGGTGGACGAATGTGCAATGTCCGATGTGAGGCGGGCCACCAGCGGCGAGCCGAGTTCGTGCAAGGCATGGGCGATCCGATAGTAAATGACCGCGGTCATGCCGGGATAACAGAGCAGAACCTCCGAGGCGCTGGTGGCGGCAGGATCGCCTTGGTAAGCGGCCTGCAGATCGGTACAAAGCAGCGCCCTGACGGCCGGGAGCCGGCTTGCGAAGGCACTCGTTATTTTGCCGGCTCTGTGGGCGAGCGAACGCTCGTCCGAATCCTGGGCATCGGACGCGAACAGCAATCCTTTGCGGATTTGATCCTGTAAAAGGGGCAAGGTTTGGTTCAAGGTGTGGCCCACAAAATAGTCGATGTTCGCCTCGTTCAAATCCGCCCGGCCGTAGTGCGTGGGAAACAAGGCGGCGCACAGGCCTTCCACGATGTCGAGCAGTGCTTTTCTCGACGGCAACTCGCGGATCCGCCCCTGATGCCTGATGTTGTGGGTCAGCTCGCGCGAGGCGCGCAGCTCGGCTACGATCTGATCCAGGTTCCAGGACGCGGTCTCGGTTTCTTGCTGTCGCATCGTATCGTCATCCATGATGTTCAGTGTCGCGCAAGTCCGTGCAAGGCTCGGACTAATATATCAATTTCTTCGCGCGTATTGTAGAACGCCAGCGAGGGACGGACCGTTCCCTCCAATCCGAACCGCCGCACGGTCGGTTGGGCGCAGTGGTGTCCGGCCCGCACCGCGATGCCGTACCGATCCAAATGCTTGGCGACCTGTTCGTTGTGAATGCCCTTCATGACGAAGGACAACACGCTGGCTTTGGCGGAAGCGGTTCCGATGGGCCGGAGTCCGCGAACGGATGACAGGGCTTGCGTCGCATATTCGAGCAGCTCGTGTTCGTATGCGGCGATGGCCGGCATGCCGACGCGGGCGAGATAGTCGATTGCCGCGCCGAGGCCGACGACTCCGGCGATGTCCTGGGTTCCGGCCTCGAACTTTTGCGGAATCCCATGATAGGTCGTCTTCTCGAACGTGACGTCCTTGATCATGCTGCCCCCCCCTTGATAGGGCGGCATCTCCTCCAACAGCGCGGCCTTGCCGTACAACACGCCGATGCCGGTCGGCCCGAAAATCTTATGTCCTGAAAACGCGAAGAAGTCGCAGTCCATCGTCTGCACGTTGATCGGCAGATGCGGCGCGGATTGTGCGCCGTCCACCAGGACCGGTACTCCTTGCCCGTGGGCCATGCCAATGATCGCCTCGACGGGATTGATCGTCCCCAGGGCGTTTGAGACTTGCGTAACCGCCACCAACTTGGTGCGGGGACTGAGTAAGGCGGCAAACTGTTCGAGGATCAGCTCGCCGGCGTCGTTGATCGGCGCGACCTTGAGGACGGCGCCGGTCTGTTCGGCCAGCATCTGCCAGGGCACGATGTTGGCGTGATGCTCCATCGTGGTCAGTATGATCTCGTCGCCTCGTCCGATGTTGGTGCGTCCGTAGGTCTGGGCGACCAGATTGACGGCTTCCGTGGTGCCGCGGACGAAAACGATTTCCTTCGCATCGGCGGCGCCGATGAACTGGCGCACCTTTTCGCGTCCACCTTCATAGAGCTCCGTCGCGCGGGCCGCCAGGGTGTGGGCGGCACGGTGGATGTTCGAGTTGTCACGGCCGTAAAAGCGCGAGGTGGCGTCGATCACGTTCCGCGGTTTGTGTGTCGTGGCGGCATTGTCGAGCCAGATCAGTGGGTGGCCGTTCACCCGCTGCTGAAGAGCCGGAAAATCGTTTCGAATCGATTCCACCTCGAGAACGGACAGCGATGGGCGAGAGGCTTGCGCGGGCCTTCCGGGATGTGCCGTGGCGGCTGCCGAATCGGCTCCGCGCAAAAAATAGAAATCCGGCGTTGCGATGACGGCTGCGTCCACGGGAAGAGACAAGGCGGTGTCGGCGTAAGGATAATCGATGGAAGGTCCGGCTTCTCGCGCACCAAATAGCTCGCCGTTACAACGTGGCTCGCCGAACGGATAGGCGTCCCTGGAATCCGGCGTATGTTCCCCTGATGGAAGACCGCGGCCTGCTGGGAACGTGGCCGGGGCGGCCGTTTGGCCGGCATGGACGGGCGGATGAACGTCCGCCGTGGCCAGCGGATAGCCGCCGGAGAGTCCCGGATTATGCGGCTTGTCGGTGGGAAAATCCGGAAAAGCGGTCGGAAGAGTCGGGAGGATGCCGGGCATGTTCGGCAGACTTCCTGGAATGCCGGTGACCGTGGTCGGAACGGTGGGGACCGCGGACGATGCGCCGGGATGTGACGACGGCCATTGCGCCGTGCGGGCGGATTCCGTGTAAAGTTCGTTCGCCAGTCGGGTGATCAACGCCGTATCGAGCGGATCGTCACCGTGGGGGGGCTGCTGTTGGGTCTTCGTATCCATAGCCTCATCCTTTCGGATAGACGTACTCGTGGTAGAACTTGACGGATACGTTATCGAGGCGCGCAATGGCGTCCTCGGTCGACACCGCCACGGAGAAATACCGCGTGACGAGATGGGAGGCAATGCCGTGTTCGTTCGTCCCCATGTATCGGACGGAGAGACCCGGTTCCAGTTCTCCCGCCACCCCCGCCTTTTGCAGGCCGACGACGCCTTGCTGCGCTTCGCCGACGCGCAATAACAGAATGGTCGTTTTCCCGGCTCTGTCGATCTCCAGCTTGTTGGTCGGGATGAGGGGAAGGCCGCGCCATGTAATGAACGGTGAACCGAACAGATGGACGGTAGGGGGAGGAACCCCCCGCCTGGTCGCTTCGCGCCCGAAGGCGGCGATCGCTTTGGGGTGGGCCAAGAAGAACGCCGGTTTTTTCCACACCAAAGTCAACAGCTCGTCCAGATCGTCGGGGGTGGGAGTGCCCTTGCGAGTCTCAATGCGCTGCCCGGGGACCACTTCCTTCAAGAGACCGAATTGCGCGTGGTTCAGGAGCTCCCATTCCTCACGTTCTTTGACCGCTTCGACCGTCAAGCGAACCTGTTCGCGCAATTGATCGACGCGGTTGCTGTACAGGTCGGTCACGCGGGTATGCGTGTGCACGATCGTTTGGATGGTGCTCAGATGGTATTCGCGCGGATGCAGCTCGTAATCGACGAACGTGGCCGGCAGTTTGGGCTCGCCGTTGTCGACGGTCAAGAGATCCACCTTTACTTCACCGAATTCGTTCGCCGGTTTGCCTTTCGCCGCCTTGGCCACCCGGTTTAGCCGGTAGACGCCCCCGTCGACGTCGACCCAGGGCAACAACTTATGAAGCCACCGAGGGGTAATCTCGGTCATCTGCGGAACGGTGACGGTGGCCGTGGCGAGATTGCGCGCCGCTTGGGCGCTCAAGCTGGTTCTGGGATCGTTTGCGGTTCGACTATCACTCATGACCATATCCTTTCTGATGTGATCGGCGTGAGGCCCTAGTCGTCTATATGCTGTACAAAAGCCCATGGAGCACATTGCCCGGTTTCATTTCTGCATCGATTGTCGTGTGAAATAGTCACCGGTCTCCGGTTCTCGCTCTCTCCTCCTTTCATGTCATGTCTCATGCGGACGTTCCCATCAGCCCGGTCCGCGGATCGTGCAGACTTCCGGCTCATGATCGATCAGGTCCGTGATGGTCGGATGGTCTCCGCAGAGCGGGCAGGCGGGATTGCGGGCCACCGTGATCAGAAACTTCGCCGGAAAATTGTCCACCCCGTCGAGGACGATGTCATAGCCACGGATCAACTCCAGGGCGTTTCCGGCCATCAACCGTTCATTGTGCGTCACCACGCCGACGTCCGGGTTGATCGCCTGGATCTTGTCCTTTGCCGAAAGGACCTTGGGGCGTCCGATGTCCGCCGTGTGATGGATGACCTGTCGCTGAAGATTGGACAGGTCCACCACGTCGTGGTCGATCAAGCCAATGGTGCCGACGCCGGCCGCCGCCAGATAGAGCGCTAGCGGCGATCCCAGGCCGCCGGT
>DAOLIU010000169.1:0-5556 GCA_035328385.1 Nitrospira sp.
CTTCCCCATGCGACTGACGATTCTCGGGTCCGGTACGAACTTGCATCCCACGCGTGCAGCCGCCGGCTACCTGGTCCAAACGGATCAGACGCTGCTCCTTGATTTCGGGCCGCGGACCTTGACGAATCTGCTGAAAGCCGGCGTGAACCGCCACCGGATCACCCATATCCTCTTTTCCCATTTTCACGCCGACCATTTTTCGGATTTCATCACCTTCTTTTTTGACGCGGTGATCTACATGAAATACGGAGGAGGCTGGCGGCCGGACCTGACGGTGATCGGCCCGCGGGGCTCGAAGCGGCTCCTTGGAACGATCATGGCCACCTTCCCCAGCTTTGCGGACCCGCCTTTTCGCGTGGCCTTCAGGGAGGTGGGCGACCGCAGCTTCATGATCGGAGAGACACGGATCGTGCCCCGCGTCATGACCCACGTACCGGATCTGCATTGCGTCGGCTATCGCATCGAGCATCGCGGGAAGACCGTCGCGTACTCCGGTGATACGCAATACTGCGACAACCTGGTGCGGCTGTGCGGAGAGGCCGATGTGGCCGTGCTCGATTGCTCCTTCCCCGCGAACAAACCGGGACCGGCACATCTGCATGCAGGCCAATGCGGCCTGGTTGCGAAGGAGGCAGGGATCGGCCGCCTCGTGCTGTCTCATTTCTATCCGATCGCCGAGCGGTATGACGTGCGAGCACAGGCGGGGGAACATTTCGGCGGACCAATCACAATGGCCAGGGATCGACTGAGCTTCAAGATTTAGTATTGCCGGATATGAAAAACCCTTTCGGCAAGGCCGCAGCTAGCGAAGCCCGAATCGTACGTTTCCCGGTACGTTGAGGGTCTGAGGGACGCAAGAACGAAGGGCAAGGCGATTTTCAACGGCCTGTTAGAGGCCGCCTTCGCGGTTGTCACACCCCAAGATCTCGATGAACCGGCTCAGACGGGACTTTCTGATCGGATCATCGAGTTTGGCGTAAATGGCCAAGAGGTTCTTGGTCATGCGCGAGAGGATGGCGCGGACCGGGCTTTGCTGTAGGTACTTTTCGTCGAACCCGTATCCGGCTTCCGTGAGAAATCGCTGGCAGTTCTTTTCGGTGAGCAACGCTCCGCCGTTGAAGCAATCGACGAAGATTTTGTATCGATCCGACTCGTACTTGACCAGAAAATGCCCCGGCATGCCGATGCCGTGGACCGGAAGACGCAGCCGCTTTCCGATCAAGAGGTAGATGACCGACAGACTGATGGGAATGCCGGTTCGCCGGTCGATCACGCGGTTCAGGTAGCTGTTCTCGACCTCGTAATAGTTTTTGGTGTTTCCTTTGAAGCCTTGCTCCGTGAACAGATACCGGTTCAGGGTCTTGACGGTTTCTTCCCCTGACGCGCGAGGGCCGATGCGGTCCTGCACCTCTTGAGCCATCTCGTCGAGCAATCGGATATAGACCGGCACGTCGAGCGAGGGATACGCATACCGGGCGATCAAAAAACCGCCCTGCTCCAGATCCACTTGATCATCCGGAAGAGCGACGAGTTGAAGCAGCTCGTCTTCGAGTTTGCCTCCTCGAATCTCCTCCAAGACGGAAGCAATCCGCTCGGCCATTTCCGGCTGCTCGATTTCAGCTTCTTGAAGGAGAGGGACTGCGGAGGGACCGATATCGATCAGCTTGTCGCTGATCGTCTGAACGATTCTTTCATCCTCATCGGCCAGCAACCTGATGAGGGCCCTGATCTGACTTTCTGGAATGACCACCATGGTGAACTCTCTACCACCCCCTCGGCAAGATGGTCAACGCCGTCACCGTCGCGGAATCGACGCGCCCTAACCCATCGCCCGGCGGAACGCTTTGGCACCGCCGTACAGACACAATGCGTCGAAGACGATCATCACCAATACGACCATTCCCACGTGCGGAAGCGCCTCAGCCCAGTTGGACAGGATCAAGGGACGCACGGCATCGATGGCCCACGTCATGGGATTGAACTGGGCAAGAAATCCCATCCATCCCGGCATCGCCGCCAGCGGCACCAATGCCGAGCTCAAGAATATCATGGGGAGCGACAGGAAGCCGAGCACGGAGAAAAAATCGCCGTGACTCTTGACGGAGAAGGCCATGGCCATGGAAATCGCCGTCAAGCCGACACCGAACAAAATGCCGATCAATAAGATCACCGCGATGCCGAGCAAGCCGGTCGCCGGACGGACGCCGAACAGGAAGGCCACGCCCAAGATGACCAGCACTTGAAGCGAGGTGATCGTCATCACGAAGAGAAATCGGCTGAGAATGACGGAACTCCGGCGGATCGGAGTGGACATCAGGCGCTCCAGAAACCCGTTTTCCTTGTCGAAGAGGAGGTCCACCCCTCCGGCCAGCCCGTTGTTGAGCACCGTCATGACGACGACGCCGGCCGCAAGGAAGCTGATGTAGTTGGGAGCCTGCATGACCTGCGAGTCGGCGGCGCGCTGGAACAGATTGCCGAAAAAAATCAGCCAGAACAGCATCGGCTGGACCAGCGTGAACAGCATACTGAACTTTTCACGGCTCAGCCGCCGTACCCACCGCATGGTCAAGGCATGAATTTCTTGCCAGTACTCGCTCATCGTTTCACACTAGTTTTGAGTGCTAGGGTTTTGAATTGTGAGTTGTCGATAATTAACTGAACACTAAAAATTACGAACTAGTCGTTCCCGGCATTCGGAGATTCTTCTTGGATGCGGCGGCCGGTATGGGCGATGAACACGTCGTCCAACCGCGGGCGGTTGTACCGGATGAACTCGAGCCCACAGCCCAGCCGGTTCGCGGATTCGAGGATCGTCGGCAAGGCCTTTTCGGGCGACTCGACCCGGATGTCCAATCCCGTGGCCGTCGCGTTGACGGCGCGAATCGCCGGCTGGCCCTTGAGCGAGGACGCCAGCGCCTGAGTGCGATCGGTTTCCTTCAACGTCAGGGAGACGATATCTCCCCCCAGCCCGACCTTCAGCTCGACCGGGGAACCGATGACCTTGATTTTCCCCCCGTCGATGATCGCCAGCCGGTCGCACAGTTGATCCGCCTCGTCCAGATAGTTCGTCGTCATGACGACGGTCATCCCTCTGGCCTTCAGCATGCGGACGTATTCCCAGATACGAAGTCGGCTCTGGACGTCCAGGCCCAACGTCGGTTCATCCAGGAAGAGAATTTTCGGATTCGGGAGCAGGCCGCAGGCAATGTCGAGCTTCCGCTTCATTCCCCCCGAGTAGGTCTTGGCGGGTCGGTCGGCGTGCGACTCCAGTTCCACCAGCTTCAGCAATTCGGCGATCCGCCGGCCCGCTTCGCCTTTCGGCAAATGGTAGAGGGCGGCCAGCAGTTCCAGATGTTCGCGTCCGGTCAAGAACCGGTCGATGGCCCGCTCCTGTGGAACGTAGCCGATCAGCTGCCGAACCGTATCGGCATCCTTGACCGAGTCATGTCCGAGAACCACGGCGGACCCGGAGGTAGGCGCCAACAAGGTGATGAGGGTGCGGAGCGTCGTGCTCTTCCCGGCGCCGTTGGGCCCGAGCAGTCCGAAAATTTCTCCCGTATAGACTTGAAACGAAATGTCGGCCACGGCCGCATGGCCGTCGTAGGACTTCGACAGATGGGAGACGTCGATCGCGATCGCCCGGTCCATGTTCTCTATCCCCAGCCCTTTACGCCGTGGCGACCGTGCATGAGAAAGTGAATCAGATCACAGAGGCGGCGCGCCTGTTGGTGAAGGCTTTCGGCTTCCAGCAGAAATTGTTTTTCCAGGGCGGTACAGCCCAGATAGGAAGACAACGTATGAACCAGGATCTCGTCGCTGATGTCGTCACGAAACCAGCCTTGCCAAGTCGCCGCGTCTTCGCGGGTCCCGAGGTAGTCCTGAAGCACCGACACGAGATGTTCCCGGAGGCCCTCTTCGAGCACGGATTCGGAAGGCCTGGGTTTGACCTGAATATTGGCTTGCCGATAGGCCTTGTCGTAGGACTCCTCCGCCACCTCAAACCGCTCGAGTCCCTGTAGAAGGATATTGGACCGCCCGTCCGCGAGGGGTTGCACGCTTACCAGCCTGCCGACACAGCCCATCGAATAGATCGGAGGATTGCCGTGATAGCCCGGTTCCCAGCCTTCCTTGAGCAAGGCCATCCCGATACACTGGCCGGCCACGACGGCATCATCCACCATTTGACGATAGCGAGGCTCGAAAATATGCAGCGGCAGGTAGGTCTTGGGAAACAAGACGACGTTCGGCAATGCAAAAATAGGAATGCGGCTGGGAATGGGGAACGACGGCCCCCGGTCCCGCCCCGGAGACCCAGGCGGATCCCGCTCACGATCGGTTTGCATGGCTCACGATAGCCGATGGTCGGCAAAATTGTCAACGGCGGATGGGACCGACGAGTCCGATGTGTAACGTATAAACATATCGTCAATAAAGGTGATTTATCACTTGCGCTCCGCCGTGCTATAAGCGCCAGGACGTCGGCTCCGACATCTCACACATCATGCATTCACCGTTTACACGGATGTGGACACCAAATCGACGATGCTGGCGGTGGTCGCTTCTCGCCCTGCCGCTGCTGACCACCCTCGCGTTCGCGGCCGAGGTCACCGAGGAGTTTCGACTCGCAGCGAAAGGATACGTCTATCGGTTTCCGCGCGACCATGGATCGCATGACGAGTTCCGTACCGAGTGGTGGTACTACACGGGCCACCTTGCGACGGCCACCGGCCGCCGGTTCGGCTACCAGCTCACCTTCTTTCGTCGGGGCGTGCCGAGAGAACAGATCAAGACCTTTCCATCGCAATGGTCCATCTCGCAACTCTACTTGGCTCATTTCGCCGTGACGGACCTCGACGGCAGACGGTTCCGGTACGCCGAGAGGCTCAGCAGGGCGGGACTCGGCAAGGCCGGCGCAGATTCCGACCGGTTGCGCGTCTGGATCGATCGCTGGAGCGCGGACATGCAACCGGACCCGGAGGCTCATCGGCTTCGGGCGACCGATCCCGAGCTAGCACTCGATCTCGACCTGGTGCCTGATAAGCCGCCGGTCGTGCATGGCACCGGCGGGATCAGCCTCAAGGGGCCGTCTGAGGCTCAAGCGTCCCATTACTATTCGTTCACCAGAATGGGCACGGCCGGCAAACTGAGGATCGGCCACGAATCGTTCGACGTGACCGGCACCAGCTGGATGGACCATGAATTCGGCTCCGCCGATCTCGGCAAAGACGTGGTCGGATGGGACTGGTTCAGCCTACAGCTCGCCAATCGCACGGAGCTGATGCTCTATCGCCTCCGCAGAGCCGACGGATCGGCCGATCCAGTCTCCAGCGGAACATTCATCGACAAGGACGGGAACGCACAGCACTTGCCGCTCAAAGACTTCAGCCTTGAACCGTTGAGCCACTGGACGAGCCCGACGAGCAAGGCCGTCTATCCGCAACGCTGGCGCCTGACGATTCCGTCAAGACAACTTTCGCTCGAACTGGTTCCGCTGATGGCCGAGCAGGAGTTGACGACGACTCGCAGCACCCAGGTCACCTATTGGGAAGGCGCCAT
>DAOLIU010000170.1:0-5498 GCA_035328385.1 Nitrospira sp.
ATGAAGGGAAGCGCGACGTTCGACCCGACGAGGACATCCCTGAAGGGCTTTCGGGAGTATTGCAAGCTCTGCGGGTGGGCTCTGGCTCTCGCACATGCCAAGTCCGGCGATCCCGCTGCCATAGCCGGCTACCTCGGCAAGAACGAAAGCATGGACGAGGCCATTGCCCGCTTCGCCGCAGCCTATGCCAAGCAGACCGATCGCGATCACGACGCCCTCGTCAAGGCTGCAAGAGCAAAGCGGGTTCGAGCGGCGAACGTGGCGTGAAGGAGTTCATTCGGGTGGAGGTCCCGGACCGCATGCCCCTGGCCCCGGTCCGGCGACGTATTGGAGAGATGACAAACATTCCGTTCATCGCGACGGTTTATCAACTCGCTAAGCTGGCGAGTGCGCATCGATTCTCCACAGGGCTCTTTGCTCTGATGCTGCTGATTGGATGCTCAGGAACCCCTCGTGATCACGACCCTTCCAACAGCACCTATCTGTTCGCCGGGCAAACGTCTATCAGAGCGGTGGCCGGCAGCGGACCGCTTGAGGTGCGAGACGGTCGATTGATCGGTGATACGGATCGTCGCGCGCTCGAGCTGACGTTGTATGACCACAAAGGTCGATCGGTGATCGTCGCCGGTGTGACGAATCATGAGACAGGCGAGCGGTATCGCGGCGAATTTACAAGAGCTCAGGAATCGACGAGCTCCGTCAAACCGCAGTAACGATCTTCAGAGGTCATGCCTTGGCGAAGGCGGGCTTGATGAGTGATGCGATGACCATCAGCAGGCCCCCCGCCGACTCCGCCGCCGGCAATATTACCGACGATCGAGCCGAGATCGCCTTCTTGGGCCAGGGAGCCAGCGCTTGGACGATGGCTCCTCCGACGCCGCCACCCAGTAAACCCGCCAAAGAATTTCCCAAGGTGCCGAGGCTCTTGTCCGGCATGGCGGCCCTTGCCGCATTGCCGCCCACTGCTCCGCTGATTAGGGTGTCTCCATGCGGCGCCGACCAAGTTCGTTTCATTCCGGCTAACTCAAGAGTTCCTTCGGAATGTTACCGCCGTTGTCGGCGAGTTTCTTGAGCACGGTCTTGTGCAGCCACATGTTCATCTGCGCGGAGTCGGCCATTTTCTCTTGGGGGCATCCCAGTTCCGTCGCCAACTCTTTGCGCGCCGTCAAGCTGCTGTCGATGCCAAGCAGCTTCAAAAGATCCACGATCGAGGTCTTCCAGTTGAGCTTCTCCTTGTGCTTGGTCGCCATGTCTTCCAGTTTCGCGACCACGTCCACGACGGTCATCGCCTTGGGAGGGGTGGTCTTTGGAGGCATGGGGGAAGCCGGAGACGGTTGCGCCGGTGCGGTCTGCTGACCGGCCTGCGCTGTCGAATGACCCAACCCAAGTTTTTCAAGGATCGTGCCGAGGAGTCCCATGACGACCTCCTTGTCGTTTCATGCTCATTTCCAGACGCTCTTGAGAAGATCTGCAACGCCGGGGCTTGCATTGGATCCCATGAAGTCCGCAAGCGCGTTCGGCATCTTCGCCGTCTGCTCCGCGCTCATCCCCAGCTTAGACATCACCGCATTGGCTTCTTCCATGCTTCCCACATTCTTGAATCCGCCCAAGACCTTACTCTGGTCGAGAATCTGATTCATGTTGGGCACCGAATGGTAGAGCTTTGCGGCATCCTGCGCAGGCAACTTCGTTTGGGCGAGGTTGAAGAGGGCGCCGGATCCACCCACGGTCTGAGGCAGCGATGTGCCGACCTGCTTCATCATCGACTGCACCATCGGGTTGTCCGCCAGGGACGCGAGAGAGGACATCGACATGCCCGAACATCCGGTCGAAAGTAGCGCGAATGCGAACAGCGGGAACCACCTGGAAATGGTCTTCACTTGGTGTTCTCCTTTGTGAGGCTCTGAGGTTGTGAACCAGACACGCCGTTATCGGATGACATTCCTATCACAGGCCGAACCGTTCGCCTACTGTCAGTAATGACAGACATGGCGAACCAGGCGTGCGATCCGGCATGAATGAGGACACAATGCGCGGTGAAAGATGTATTCTCGGTCCTCTGTCAATTTTGACAGTTCCGTCCCTTTTCCAAACATGTTACGCCGGTTCATCGTCTACCTCCGTCTATACGGGTCCGGCCGGTCCGGCCTTCGACGGCACGTGGAAGCCGGGAGATGTTGAAGAAGTGACGTGACCGTCTTTCACCGCATGACGGGCATGAAATCGGTCACAATCCGAGGGCTCCTGCTGCTCATCTGCGCGGCGGCAGGCTTCTTCGTGCTGGTCACGTCGAGTCAGGCTCAAGAGCCTTCTCCTGCTTCTGGACCCGTTCAGGGGCCGCCCTCTCCCTTCGAGCCTCCGCCTATGGACGCGCCGCATCAACCCGCGGACAAGGTCATTCGAAAGACACGCGATTGGTGGAACGACAAGCTCGTCTGGGAGACGGGAGCCGGCCGCAGTTATGTTCTTCCTGCCGGCGAAATCCTCGCCTATGAGTTGTTTCTGAATCTGTTCGACAGAAATTTCGTCGAGCCGAAATCCGACTATCAAACCGACTGGAGCACCATCTGGGAACATTTGACCGACTCCAAATGGGTCATCGACAACGACCAGTTCAAAGTCAATCAGTTCCTGCATCCCTACGGGGGAAGCGTCTACTACGGCTTGGCCCGATCGACCGGCTTGAATTTTTGGGAATCGTTTCTCTACAGCGTCGCCGGGAGTTTCGTCTGGGAAATCGCGGGCGAGACGACGAATCCTTCGATCAACGACATGATCGCCACGCCGATCGGCGGGACGTTTCTCGGAGAGTCGTTCTTTCGAATGGCCAGCCTGTTGCTGGAGGACAGCGACGGAAAACCCGGGTTCTGGCGTGAACTGGGCGCGGCCGTGATCTCGCCTCCGATGGGATTCAACCGGCTGGTCTTCGGCGACAAGTTCGACGCGATATTTCCCAGCCACAAGCCCGCCACGTTCATGCGCCTGCAAGCGGGAGGAACGATCTCATCGAGCAGCAGGAACGTGTCGTCATCCGTAGAAGAGACCGGCGCGGTCGCCGATTTTACCTTCAGCTATGGTTTGCCCGGTAAGCCTGGCTACACGTACAAAAGACCGTTGGACTATTTTGACTTCCACATCACCGCCGTCACGGCCAACATCCTGGAAAGCATCAACGTGAGGGGGCTGCTCCTGGGAACCGACTATTCGGCCGGCGACTCGACCCGTGGAATATGGGGACTCTATGGAAACTATGACTACATCTCGCCCCAGGTGTTTCGCGTCTCGAACACGGCCTTGTCGCTTGGCACGACGTGGCAGACGTGGCTGTCGAAACATGTGGCGGTGCAAGGAACGGCGCTCGCCGGAGCCGGTTATGGAGCGGCCGGCAACATCGAGCAGACGGGGGAGCGGGATTATCACTATGGGTTGACGCCTCATGCGTTGCTCTCGCTCCGCTTCATGTTCGGCGACAGGGTGATGGTGGACCTCAGCGGGCGCGAATACTACGTGAGCAATACCTTCTCGTCGGAGGAGGGATGGGAAAATATCATGCGCGGGGATTCGTCCCTGACGGTCAGAGTGTACGACCGTCATGGATTGGCCGTGCGGTACTCTCATTCCCATCGAAACGCCAACTATCCGGCGATCGAGTTCAAGGATCAATCCGTAGGCATGGTCAGCTTGATGTACGTCTTCCTCGGAGAGACCGGATTCGGCACGGTCGAGTGGCGCTGACTTGCGAGAAGAATTGCCGCGACCCGATTCTGCGCGTGCTCCGCATTCTCGGTTGGTAAGGCACTCCTCTCTTCGGATATAGTGGTGCGCGGTTTTGCACGAATGGCTCAGGAGAGGACAGTGATCCTACGTGGCGACAAGGCGGCGCGTCGCGGGAGTTGGTCGGCATTCGATTCAAGAAGTACCGGTTTGGGGATAGGGATGGTCCTTCTCGCAGGCTGCACGGCCGCTCCCGTAGCTCTACAGGGCTATGGTCCGGTCGTCTCGCACGCCCTGTCCGAAGCGTTGGCCGCTTCGACGCCGTCTTTTCACGAGATCCCCCCGATCGAGACGCTCAATCGGGTCAACCGCCTGGGATTGGTCTCGGACTATGACGATATGACCGCCGGGTTTTCGCGAAGCGGCGTCTTCGATCGTCAACGATTGGCGAGGATCGGGACGGCCCTCGATTCCAAGTACGTGTTGCAGCCGGGATTGGCCGATTTTAAGGAAGCGATCGGAGACCGCTTCATGTTGGCCGGTTGGAGAGTGGTCAAGATGCGCGCCGCTACGCTGCGGCTGTGGGTGCGGTTGTGGGACGTGCGGACCGGGGAGATTCTCTGGGAGGCGATGGGTGAAGCGACGGTGACCAGCGAGTTGATCGAAGATACTCCGACCATTCCGGTGCATGAAATCGCTCGGCGCCTGTGGGCGCGGATCCTTGCGGAACATCTGATCGGAGACAAGATCAAGGTCGGCTTTCAGCTGCGTGACGACAAGTCTGCAGTCAGGTAGGCGGGGGATGCGAGTCATGGCGATGGGGAGGGGCCGCATCAAGAACAGGTTCGGGATCGCCGCGGCCTGCAGCACGTTGCTCGCGTCGTTCGGCGGTGGTTCTGGAAACTCGCAGTATTGGCCGGCGGCATCGCGTTGTATGTGGCCTTGGGCGCCGGTGTCCTGGTGGCGGCCATGCGAACCGGACGTGACAGGGGGTGAAGGGGCTATGCGGCGTATGAAATCCATCATGCAGTGGTCATGCTCGGTCGGTCTGGCCCTGACGCTTGTCTCGATGGCCGGTTGCGGAGGAGCCAAGTACAAGGCGATGGTCGAAGCGGCCCAAAGCGAGCTGAGCCCCAAAGCCATCGCGCAGGACGACCTCCATAAGATCCATATCCATGAGGCGATGGTCGCCGAGCAGGGACTGTCCGGCCTGACCCTGTCGATCTACGTGTTCATGGAGCGGGCCTATCTCGTCGGCCACGTCGACAACAAGGAACAAGGCGAAGCGGTAGTGAAGACAGCCCGGCACGTGCAAGGCATTCGATCGGTGGAGGGCTACTTGCCGGTGACCGTGCCGACTGCCAACGGGAACGTCGTGTCCGACAAGGCCTCGGACGTCTCGCTGAAGGCCCAAGTGGTATCGGCACTCGCGCTGGAGCCGGGAGTCGTCAAGAGCCGGGTGCACGTGGAAGTGTTGGATGCACGTGTCGTCCTGCTGGGTGTCGTTTCCGGCGAGAAGGAACGCCACCATGCCGAAACGGCCGCAGCGGGGGTCGAGGGAGTGAAGAACGTGACGAACTGGTTGCTCCTGCCTGAAGAAGGCTACACGTCGATCCGGAAAAAGATTCTCTAACAGCTGTTGAAAAACTGTTTTGGAGTTCAGAAAACACGGAGTCGGGCGTGATCACTGATCGAATTGGAAGAGCGCACAGGATGTTCAAAAAGGCCGCGTTCTCACCCACCCAGCCCCGGCGCGCCAAGACGCGCCGCTCCGCGAGCAAGGC
>DAOLIU010000171.1:0-5421 GCA_035328385.1 Nitrospira sp.
CGATGGCCTTGCTGCGCCGTCCGTCGAAAAGTCCGGAGGGCGCGGGAACCAGCGAGGTCACGGCCAGTCCGGCGAGCCGGTACGCGACGCCGGGTTTCATGAGGTCCTGAAGCGTCCCTCTAATAGTGGGCCACATGTCGGGGTCGTAGTTGAGCGGACGGGGAAACCGGCGCTGCTTCGTCGTCACGGCGAATCGCGCGTCCTTGAGCTTGACGGTCACCGAGCCCGCGGCCAAGGCCTCCTGCCGGAGTTCCCGGGCCAGCGCCGTCAGGAAACCGCGCAGCACCCGTTCGATGGAGGCCAGCTCGCCGGTGTCATGCTCGAACGTGGTCTCGTGGCTCATGCTCTTGGATTCCCGGTCCGGCACGACCGGCTCGTGATCGATCCCCTGCGCGAGCTCCCGCACCCAGCGGAGCCGCTGGCCGAAGAGCGGGCGCAGCGACGCTTCCCATCGCGGATCGAGAAGATCGGCGATCGTGCGCAGTCCGATGGTCTGCAGCCGCTCGCCGGTCTTGGGACCGATGCCCGGCAGCGCGCGAAGCGGCCGATCGGCCAGGAACGCCGCTTCCGATCCCGGAGGGACAATCAGCAGGCCGTCGGGCTTGGCCGCGTCCGCCGCGATCTTGGCCGTCACCTTGCCGGTGGACGCTCCGACCGTGCAGCAGAGCCCGGTTTCGTCCAAGATGGCCCGCTTGATCTTGCGGCCCAATGCCGCCGGGTCGGGATACACACGCTGAAGGTCGGTCGTGTCGACGTAAAATTCGTCGATGCTGCTCCACTCCACGGTGGGAAAGAGGCGGGTGGTCACGCGTTGCATCCGGTCGTGAAGGTGACGGTAGAGCGGGCGGTCGGGAGGCAACAGAACGAGGTCAGGACAGAGGCGGGTCGCCGTGACCGTCGGCATGGCGGAGCGGACGCCGAAGGCTCGCGCCGCATAACTCGCGGCGGCGATGATGCCCCGGGGCGCGGGCCCGCCGACGGCCACGGGTTTGCCAGCCAGCTCCGGAGCCTTGACGATCGCCGCGGAGGCGAACATGGCGTCCACGTCACCGAAGAAAATCTGACGCGGCCATCCCATGAGACACTCCGCTACCATTCAGAAGGGCAAGGAAAGCTGCGCGCGATCCGGGGACGGGCGGGCGACCGTGGATTGGATGCGGCGCACGGTGCCCAGTTCCTGCAGTGCGCCCCGGCAACTGCCGCAATGGTGCCGGCGCGGTTGAATCGTCCGCCGCTGGCGGCGATAGATGCGTCCGCATTGCCGGCACCGCCATGCGAAGCGGGCCAAAGCGAGGACTTCCTGCTGCAACGAATGATACAGCGTGACGGCGAGGGAGCCGTTGCGGTTCATCTCGCTCATCTTCCGCAGGAAATCAGGGCCGTGACTGGGGCGACGTTTGAGGATGTCGTATTGCCACTGATGAATCATTTCATGGGCCACGGTGCTCAGCAGCTCGTTGAAGCCGTGCGGCGACCGGGCCAGCAGCGGCGTGAGGAGCGGCAGGGACAGCCGGATTTCCCGTCGCGGCTGCTTGGCCGACATCGTCTCGCTCCACGACGATCGGGGGCCGCCCCGGCTCACGAACATACCGATCGAAGAGGTCAGCCGCCTGCTCCAGACCAGGTCGATGGGCGGCAGGGCCCCGTCGAAATATCGCACGTTGAGGTCGAACCAGATCGCGGCCAGTTCGTCCGTCGTCAGAGGAGGTGTGGGTGAGGAAGCCATGGCGATTACCCCAGTTCTTCGTAGATGGCCGCCGCGAGCAGCGGCACCATGATTTCATGATGACCGATGAGCGAATAGCCCCGCCCGCCCTTCTGCGTCGGCCGGCGCACGACGTTGGTCAACGGGCGGTAGTGGGACAGGAAGTCCATGTTGACGGTGGTGATCTGCGTCAATGGGTGGCCGAGATTCCGCGCGAGCGACACGGTCTTGAGGAACACTTCCGGCAGGACCACCGCCGAGCCCACGTTGAGATAGACGCCGCCTTCCATGCCCGAGACCACCGCCGTCAGCCGTCGAAAGTCGAACAGGGACGTGGCGCCGATCGCCGCCCCGTCGGCCGACGGATGCATGTGAATGATGTCGGTCCCGACCGCGACGTGCACCGTGACCGGAATGCCGAGCCTCACGCCGGCCGCCAGGATGCTCGTCCGGTGGTTTCGAAACAGGCCGCGGGAGCGATCGATGTAGCGTCCCACGGCCTCGCCGAGGCCGCGCTGCTCGTCCGCCCCCCGAACGATCGCGTCGTTGATCATGCGCCCGGTTTCTTCGGCCATGCCGAACCGGCCTTGGTCGATCTCGGCGTCGACCTCTTCAGACGTGTGGCCCATGAGCGCCAGCTCGAAGTCGTGAATGATGCCGGCGCCGTTCATGGCTATGGCCGACACGATGCCCCGGTTCATGAGGTCCACGAAGATGGGAGTCAGGCCCACCTTGACCACGTGTGCGCCGATGCCGACGATCACGGGTCTGCGCTTGCGGTGGGCTGCGGCGATCGACAAGGCCACTGCGCGGAGCGTTTTGACTCCGAGAATGTCCGGCAGGGACCGGTAAAACCGTACGAAGCTGCCTCCGCGGCGCCAAGGTCTGGCGAAATCGGACACCCGCACCTTGCTGTGGCGTTTCTTGAGGGGATACGTCTTCAGGTCCGATACATTGATCGGCGGGATCAGCGCCCGAGCCATCCGAAGCGGTACCTTCCGGTCAGGAGGCTTTGCCAAGGAGGTGATCCTCGATCAATTCGCATATCACATGGCCCATCGTGATATGGCATTCCTGGATGCGGGCGGTCACGGTCGACGGAACGATGAAGGGAAATTCCACGAGGCCGGCCAGCTTGCCGCCGCTTCCACCGGTCCAGGCGACGGTGACGAGCCCGCACGCCTTGGCGGCTTCCGCTCCCTTCACGACGTTGGGAGAATTGCCGCTGGTGCTGATGGCGATCGCGATGTCGCCCGCTTGGCCGTGGGCACGGACCTGACGCGCGAACAGCTCGTCGTATCCATAGTCGTTGGCGATGCAGGTGATGGCCGCGATGTCGGTCGCCAGCGCGATCGCCGGCAGCGGTGCGCGGTCGCGCTTATAGCGGCCCACGAATTCGGCCGCGATGTGGGCCGCATCGGTCGCGCTCCCTCCGTTGCCGAAGAGTAGTACTTTATGTCCCTTCGCGAGGGCAGCCGCCATCAATTCCGCAACGCGCACGATCCGGTCCGCCTGCTCGCGTGCGAATTGCTGTTTGACGGCCGTGCTTTCCGCGAACGCGCTGAGCACCACGTCTCTCATCGCGCGCGATTCTAGGGGCAGGGCAACCGTCCTGTCAAACGCGCGGGCGGCCGTTACGACTTGGCGTGCGGAGGCGGCGAAGTCTGGCGGACGGCGCTCATCGCGAGGGCGATCATGGAGCCGACGTCGGACACGCTGGCCGGGAGCACGAGCGTCGTGCCGGCTTTCGCCAACTCGCCGAACTTGGCGATGTACTGTTCGGCGACCCGCAATTGCACCGCTTCCTGGCCTCCGGGAATCCGAATGGTGTCGGCGACCTTGTGCAGTCCCTCCGCGGTCGCCTGCGCGATGGCCAGGATGGCGGCCGCCGCGCCTTCCGCTTCGTTGATCTGTTGCTGCTTCCTGGCCTCCGACGCCTTGATGACTTGCTGCTTTTCCCCCTCGGCCTGGTTGATGGCCGCGTCGCGCTCGCCCTCGGAGGTCAGAATCAGGGCCCGCTTTTCGCGCTCGGCGCGCATCTGCTTCTCCATCGCGTTGAGCACGTCCTTGGGCGGCGTGATGTTCTTGATTTCATAGCGCAGCACTTTCACGCCCCAGGGCTCGGAAGCCTTGTCCAGTTCGTTGACGACCTGGATGTTGATGTTCGTCCGCTCCTCGAACGTGCGGTCGAGCTCGATCTTTCCGATTTCGCTGCGGAGCGTCGTTTGGGCCAGCTGAGAGAGCGCAAAGTGATAATCGTTGATGCCATAGGAGGCCCGCTCCGGGTTCAACACTTTGAGGTAGAGGACGCCGTCCACGGAGACTTGCACGTTGTCCCTGGTGATGCAGACCTGCTCGGGAATATCGATGGCCGTCTCCTTGAGCGAATGCCTGTATCGAATGGTGTCGATGAACGGAAGCAGGATGTGAAAGCCGGCGTTCAGGGTGGCGGAATACTTACCCAACCGCTCCACCACGTAGGCGCTTTGTTGGGGCACGACCACCGCCGTTTTGGCGATTACGTAGAGGACGAGCAGCGCCAGTATGAGCACGACCAGGGTTCCCGATGCCATGCGACCTCCTCATCCCAAGACGGTAAATGGAACGGCTATTCGTTGGTGATCCAGAGCGTCAATCCTTCGACGCGGGCCACCTTGCCCCGCTGGCCCTTCCGGAGCGGTTCGACGCCGACGTTCTTGGCCGTCCATGTCGTCCCGCGCAGTTCCGCCTTTCCCGTTTCGCCGGCCGCCAACGAGTCCAGCGGAATGGCGGTCTCTCCGACCATCGAATCGATGTCCGGCTGACCGTGCGGCCCGTGAGGACTCAATTTCGCCAGGAGCGGACCCCGGAAGATCAAGAGAGAGCCCACGGCCACGACGGAAAACAGCAGCCATTGGATCCAATCGGTCTGGACCATTCCGGTTCCGGCCAAGGTGCCGACGATCAGCGCGGCAAGGCCGAAAAAGAGAATGTAGAATCCGCCCGGCGTCGCCATTTCGGCTCCGAGCAGCGCCAAGCCCAACACCATCCAGTACCACCACACCATGGGGAAGCCTTCCGAGAGGGACGCCGTGCGGAGAGACGATTCGGCGCGTCGTCGCGAAGTCTAAGCGTGTTTTGAGATGTCGTCAAGCGGAGGCAAGACGCCGCGTGCGTCAATTGATCACCGCTCGGACCGATGCTATAGTCCGCGCGCGATGGCACAAGAGCAGCCGGTTCAAGCATTGGTCGTGGCGCTGACGGAGGAGGTCGCGAGCGCGGTCTATTCCCTCAATCGCTTGCGGCCGGACGCCGCCTGCTTCGTCCTTCCCGAATCGGCGAAACCGTTGGTCGAACGCGATCTGCAGCCTAAGTTGTCCCAGATTCCGCGTCGCTGGGACTGGATCGTCGTACCCGATGTCGAGAGTTTCCCCGCCTGCTACGTGGCGATCGCCCGATCGCTGCCGGCGTTGCTCGAAACCTGGGGAATCGAATCGGGGGCGCTCGTGGTGGACCTGTCGGGCGCCACGGCGGCGATGGCGGCGGGATTGACGCTGGCGGCTCTGCCGCATGCGTCCCGTGTGGTTTCCATCATCGGCGCGCAACAGGGGCGGGACGGAGAGACGGTCACGCTCGACGGGATCGAGAAGCAATGGGTCCAGGCGAATCCCTGGGACGAGGTGGCCAGGGGCATGAGGCGGGAAGGCTGCACCCTGTTCAATCGCGGCGCCTTGGTT
>DAOLIU010000172.1:0-5402 GCA_035328385.1 Nitrospira sp.
AGAAGCCTGGGGCTCGCGATCACCTTACTGGCCATGGCGACCGTGGCACAGGCGATTCCGTTCTACTATGTGGGTATCGACAGTCTTCAAACGAATGCGACCGGCCTGGTCGGTTATCCAATTGACGGTACGTACAGCGGTCTCGCGAATCCCAACTACAACCGCCTGACGTTTCTCGTCGCGGATCTGCCTTCTGTTGCCAATGCGCATTTTCACGGGGTAGGCGCGTACAGTTACACGGGTTCTGCTTCCAGCCCGACCGTCAATGACACCTATATCTTCCAAGGTCTGGAGCTCAACCGGGTTCCGGAACAGATATTTCCGACGCCGGTCCCGGCTGTTTCGCTTGTTCCGGGGACCGGTGGCAATGCCGGCCGCTTCGTCAGTCCGCAGGTCAATGACGTCAAATACCAGGATCTTCGCTTCCAATCGATTCAGGCGCTCAGCGGGGCGGCGGCGGGGACAACCGAAAATTTCTTGTTCAACAGCACCAGCGGGCGATGGAATCAGCAGCTGACAGGTGCACAGGTCGGTCTCCAACTCGTCTCCATCACCGATGGATTGCACATTATCGATCAAGCCGGGAATGCGATCCTCCAAAATGCCGGCGACGTTCATCCCCTCGGACCGGGCAACAACTTCTCCTTTACTCCGACGTTTTGGACGGAGGACACGGCGGCCGTCGGCACCTATACGGCCGAGCTCCGGTTCATCGATCAAACGGGGACCTTTGGAAACTCCGGCAGATTCTTCATGGATTTCCAGGTCGCACCCGTCCCGCTTCCCGCGGCCGTCTGGCTTTTCGGCAGCGGACTGACCGCAATGGTCGGCTTCGCGCGCCGGAAGGGCATGTGCACAGTGGTGGACGTGTAGTCAGACAGTCATTTGTCAACCCGCATGGTTTGGGACGTATCGTTCCAAGAAAGGAGTGCCAATGCGAAAGGGCCTGTTCATATTATCCGTTGTGATGTGCGGGGCGATCATCCTGCCCGGAGTGAGCCGGGCGGAGTCGGTGTTTACCGTCAATACGGCGACGAAGGATGCATTCTTAGCCAACGGTTCAACCGGGAATCCGGTCTGCAATACGAACTGTGCGAACCTGAACTTCGGCGGAGCAGGCACATTGGCCATCGCGCCGGCGTCTTCCGCCAAGGGACAGTTCGACAGTGTGGTGCAATGGAATACCGCGGGAGCCGCCTCGCAGTTCGACACGGCGTTCGGCGCCGGGAACTGGCATATCACCAACGTCTCGCTGAATCTGGCGAGCAACTTCGGCGATCAGGGCGAACAGCCGAATAACGGCATCTTCAACACCATCAACAACGGCCAGTTCAACGTCCAGTGGATCTCCAACGACAGTTGGATCGAAGGGACGTCCGGCGGCATGGGATCAGCCCCGGGAAATCCACCCAGCGTCACGTTCGGGAACAAGGCCACGACATTGCTCACCGGCACGTCGGCGAACCTGGGGACGTTCACCTATACGCCGCCGGGCGACAACGTCTATCGCTCGTACAGTTTGGCGCTCGATCCCAATTTGTTGAGCGACATAACCGGCGGCGATCTGGCTTCGCTGTACTTCACCGCGGCGGACGACCAGGTGGGCTTCTTGTTCAACGCCCGGTCGTTCGCAGGCAACAGTCCGCAATTCATCATCACGGCGGACGTGGCGCCGGTCCCTGTCCCGGCGGCGGTCTGGCTGTTCGGGAGCGGTATGGCCGCGCTCGCGGGATTTGCCCGCCGAAACAGGAATCCAATCGTCGGATGACGAGGTGATCACGCGCTGAACCCGATAAGTTCAGCGCGTGCACCATCCGCATTCCCCTTGATACAGAATAATCTATGACGCCGTTCGCACGGTCTTCCGTTCTCGCTCTCATCGGAGTCGCATTGGCCGTCGCTCTCCAGTGGGTGGAAGCGGGTTCTCAGGTCGCGCCACCCTTCAAAGCTCAGGACCCCGGCCCCCGGCAGACTCCAAGCAAGAACGGCACCTCTTTTGCCGATCTGACTCCCGTTCAACATCAGTTGTTCATCGACGGCCATCACGTGTTCAACGAGGCGGCGTCCGTTCTGGGGACCATGCCGGCCACGCGTCCGGGATTGGGGCCGCGGTTCAACCACGACAGTTGCGGCGGATGCCATGCCCATCCGCATCTGGGAGGGACCAGTCCGGCGCTCAATCCCCAAGTGGAGTTGGCCACCAGAGAGGGAGCGACCAACGAGATTCCGCCCTTCATTACGGCGGACGGACCGGTTCGAGAAGTGCGCTTCAAGTTCAAGGCGGACGGCACGCGGGACGACGGGGTTCAGGCGCTTTTTACGATCAGCGGACGCTCCGATGCGCCGGGGTGTTTCTTGCCGCAGCCGAATTTCAGGCGGGCGGCGGCGTTGAATAACTTGAGCTTCCGCATTCCGACCCCCATGTTCGGCACCGGTCTGATCGAAGCGATCGACGACGACACGATCCTGGCCAATATGCAGACGGACGGTCCGAAAAAGTTCTCGTTCGGCATTCGCGGCCGTACCAACGGGACCGGCCGGCCGAACTTCGACGACAACGATCGTACGGTTTCGCGGTTCGGATGGAAGGCGCAGATCAAATCATTGGAATTGTTCGTCGCACAGGCGTTCAACGTCGAGCAGGGAATTACCAACGAGCTGTTCCCTCAGGAGATCGAGGAGGCGGCGTCCTGCCGGTTCAACGCGACTCCGGAGAGTACGACGCATCTCGAGGCTCCCACTCCGTTGGAGTTCCTCAGTGACGTGACGAAGACGACGTTTTTCGTCCGATTTCTCGCCCCGCCGGAGCCGCTGCCGGACAACGAATCGATCGTTCGCGGCCGGATGCTGTTCAGAGAGGTCGGCTGTGCGCTCTGCCACACGCCGATGCTGAAGACCGGCAACGCGGCGTATCCGTTCTTGCGCGACAAGGAGGTGAAGCTCTACTCGGACCTGCTTCTCCATAATATGGGGCCGGGTCTGGCCGACGACATCAGCCAGGGCAGGGCGCAGGGCGACGAATTCCGTACGGCACCGTTATGGGGGCTGAGCGATCGGTTCTTCCTTCTGCACGACGGCCGCACAAGGGACTTGCTTGAAGCGATCCGCGCTCATGCGAGCCGCGGGGATTGGCGCTATCAGCCATCCGAAGCCAATGAGGTGGTGGCGAAGTTCAATCGGTTGACCGAAATAGACAAGCAGCACGTCCTCAACTTCCTGCGCGGGTTGTAGCCGGATTCTTCGGTATCCTTCGGCACATCTTTCGATGCCAAGGTCCCTCGTTCGCAGTTTCGATCGTCCTCCGGAAGGTTCCGGACCATCCACTTGCCGTTCAAGTACGCGCGACATGCCATGGGGTGCGGCGTATCTCCGTCGTCCGTTAATTCTTTGTCAAAGATGGGACGGTTGCCTTGACGACGCGGGAGGGATTCTCCTAGGGTCATGCGATTGGTCGGAACTATATTCCGATCGTGGGCCGGCCTTGGCTGCAATCGGGCTCTGGCAGGATGTTGAAAAAGTTCGCCA
Source organism: Nitrospira sp. (assembly GCA_035328385.1). Taxonomy (GTDB): domain Bacteria; phylum Nitrospirota; class Nitrospiria; order Nitrospirales; family Nitrospiraceae; genus Nitrospira_C. The sequence goes on from DAOLIU010000172.1 coordinate 3,526, forward strand.
GCGGCGTTCTCGCGTCGTTCAGAGGCTCGACGTACGGCAAAGAGTACGACTCGCCTCTTCGCTCGCTGCGGCCTTGCTGGAAGACCTTTTTGAACATCCTGCTGGCGTTGGGACTTCTAAAATGGAGCGCCTCATGACCAAACTCTTTCTCCATCGGTTCCTTCCCCGCATCCGGCAGGTGTTGATCGTCACGTGTCTCGTCGGCGGCACGTTGGCTCCGGTTCACGCCTCCGCAGTCACGGTGACGTTAGGAGCCGGAAAGGTCTCGACGATTTTCGAGAATCAGCCGGACAACAGCATCGGCCGTGGACCGGCCGTATTCGTCGGTGGGGATGGCAGCGGTTCTCCGAGGCGGGGGCTCATCGATTTCAACGTGGCGGCCAATATTCCGCTGGGAGCGACGATCACGAGCGCGGAGCTGACCATGTTCGTGGGGCTGGTCGGCGGAGCGGATAACGGAGTCCCCGATACGACGCAACGGACGATCGATCTCCATCGGTTGATCGGCGATTGGGCTCATGGTCCCACCGGATTGGGTGTGACGGCGATCAGCGGAACCGACCAGGGATACCCTGCCATCCCGCCGAGCCCCACGTGGAACGAGCGCCGGTATCAGCAGAATCAGTCTTGGACGACGCCGGGAGGAGATTTCAGCCCGATCGTCAGCTCGAGCGCGCTGGTGGGGCAGACCGTAAACGGCGCGTACAAGTGGGCCTCGACGCCTCAGCTGGTCGCCGATGTCCAGTTTATGCTCGATCAACCCTCTCTCGGATTCGGATGGATGATGATGAGCACCGACGAGCGTGTCGCCAATTCCTATCGGGCGCTCTACACCAAGGACTGGGCCGATCCGTTGCTGCGGCCGCAATTGTTGGTGACGTATGAGTTGGCCCCGGTACCCGCGCCGGCGGCGATTTGGCTGTTCGGCAGCGGGATTGCGGCGGTTGCTGGAATAGTCCGCCGGCGCGATGCAGCCCGGCGGGCCAAGGGAGGACGATGACCATGACATGGCAAAGACGATTGTCTCTTATGGTCATGGGACTCCTCGCTCTGGGTGCGTGGTCTCATGCGTCGGCCGAAACGATTTCATTGCTGCCCAGCAAAGATGCGACCATCTTCGGAGCGAGCGTCAACGAGGGTGTGCCGAATACCGACGGACAGGGGCTGTACAACCGGAGTAATGGTGCCGGACCCGGCATTTTCTCCGGAGGCAACGGAGCCCTGGCTCCGCATCGTGCCCTCATCCAATTCGACGTCGCAGGCAATATTCCCCAGGGGGCCTTCATCAATAGTGCCCAGCTGACGATGCACATCGGCATTGTCGCGGGATCCGGCGGCGCGGTGGGACTCGGCGATCAAAATCCGCGAACGATGGATCTTCATCGGCTCACGGCCGATTGGGGCGAGGGTATTACAGGAGCCAATTCGACCGCGGTCGGCGGAACCGGCCAGGGCTTTCCCTCCAATCCCGGCGATACCACCTGGAACGAACGGCATTTCGGCAGCACACCCTGGACCACGCCGGGCGGGGACTTTGTGCAGACGGTGAGCGGGAGTTTAGCCGTAGGCAGCGTGTTCTTTTCTCCGCAGACATGGCAATCGACTGCACAGATGGTTGCCGACGTTCAATCATGGCTGAACGATCCGACGGACAATTTCGGCTGGATTTTGATCAATAAGGATGAGAACGGGAGACAGACCCATCGCGCGTTCTTCTCGAAGGAAGCCGAAGCTCAGGGGCTGGCAAACGCCATCGGACCCAGGCTGCTGATCGATTATTCGTTGGCTCCTGTGCCGGTGCCGGGAGCCCTATGGCTCTTTGGGAGCGGATTGGTGGCACTAGCGCGACTGACACGCCGCCGCAAGGAGCAGGATCT
>DAOLIU010000173.1:0-5232 GCA_035328385.1 Nitrospira sp.
GATCGGTTTGCGGCGGCCGACGCGCCGCGCGATGCGCGCGAAGCGCCGGGGGTTGCCGAAGGATTCCATGTACAGGAGAATCACGCCCGTGGCCGGATCTTCCTCCCAATACTGAAGGAGATCGTTGGTGGAGACGTCGGCTTTGTTGCCCACGCTGACGAAAGAAGAAAGCCCGACGTGGAACCGCCGCGCGGCGGCCAGCGTGGCGATCCCGATGGCTCCGCTTTGCGACGACAACGCCACGCAGCCCGGAGGAGGGAACAGTGACGCGAACGTGGCGTTCAGCCGGACGTTCGGGTCCGTATTCAACAGGCCGAAGCAATTGGGACCGATCATGCGCATGCCGTGCCGGCGCACGTGTTCCACCAGTTTGGCCTGGAGCGCCGCGCCGCCCGCTCCGACCTCGGCAAATCCGGCCGTGATGACGACCAGCGCGCGGACGCCGTTGGCCGCGCACGCTTCGACGACGGACAAGACGGCGTCCCGCGGCACGGCCACGACGGCCAAATCGACCGGCTCGGCGATGGCGCGGACGGACGGAGAGACGGGAAGGCCCATGATCTCGGCCGCACGCGGGTTCACCGGGTAGATGGAGCCGTGAAACCGATTGGCGACCAGCGCTTCAAGCAGCCGGAACCCGATGCTTTGCGGATCCCGCGACGCGCCGATGACGGCCACCGACTGCGGGTGAAAAAACGGCCTGAGCGACGCGGTGGCGGCGAGACGCTCCCGCACCTCCGCGCGGGTCACGGTCGTCTCCGTCGGAATCAGCGATAACTCGACTTCCATATCGCCGCTCTCATAGGATTCCCGGCTCGTAAATCCCGATTCCCGGAACACCTCCCGCATGGCCAGATTGTCCGTATGGGTGACCGCCCATAATCGGGAGAATCCGTGCCGGATGGCCAGCAAGGCGAGCCGTTCGAGGAGCAACGTCCCCAGACCCTTTCCATGGAACTCGTCGAGCACGGCCATCGCCACCTCCGCGGTTTGCGCGTCCTTCGCCCAGTACGAGCCGGCGGCGATGATGCGCAGCGCGTCGTCCCATTGCCGCGTGACGATGAGCGTGAGCTGCGAGCGGGGAGCGGAGGAGTCGCACAGCGCCGCGACGAGGTCGGCCTGCGGGATTCCCTCCGAAAAAAACCGATGCCGCCTCGACTCCGGCGACAGCCGCTCGACAAACTGTTGCATCGAGGCCGTATCCGACTGGTTGGAGAGACGAATCCCCGCGGTCGTGCCATCGCGAAGGATCAGTGAACCGGATTCCTTCTGGTCGGACATCAACGGGGGTGAATAGCGCGGCCGAACCTGTCTCATGCCGATCCTTTGTACGGTGCCGTCCGATCCGGTTTCAACCCGCGCGATGAAGGGCGGCGAACGCCGGTGCCGGGCCCCGGGGTCGGGTGGTCATGGGCCAGGGGAGAGGACTATCCCGTTGTGTCGAACGGCGCCACCGAACGGATGTAGGACAGCACATCGAGCATCTGCTGATCGTTCAGCTTGCCGCGGAACGAATGCATGGGCGTAAACAGTGCGCCGTTCGCAATCGTGACGAGCAGCTCCCAATCAGTCTTGCTGCTGACGGCGGGAGATAGGAAATTTGTGGGCTTGACGATGAGATCGCCGCTCTCCGGCCCTCTTCCGTCCAGCTTTTCTCCGTGACAACGGAGGCAATGCTGCCGGTAAATGGATCGTCCCTCCTGGGGGTTCCCGGGAACGGTCTGGGCTGACACCCAGGAGGCGGCGGCGAACATGACCGTGAGTGCGCTGAAGATGGCTGTAAATTTCATGTCGATCCTTTCCTTCCCGTTCCCGTTCAGCTCAACCGCGAAGATGACGCCCGGCCAATCCGGCCGCGCGGCGAAGCATTCGCCAGATTGAGGTACTTCACGACCTCGTCGTCCGACACCTGGGCGAACTCGGCGTAATGCTCTCCGACGGACCGGAACGGCACCGGCATCGCGAGCACCACCAGGTCATCCACGAGAGACTTGACCTTCTCGACGGTTTCCACGGGGCCCACGGGGAGCGCGGCGACCAACAGGCGCGGAGATTCCTGCCGGATGGCTTCGACCGAGGCGAAGAACGTCGCGCCGGTGGCAACCCCGTCATCCACCAGAATCACGCATCGATCCTTGAGCGACAAAGGATGCAGGTCCCGGCGGTAGAGTCGTTGCCGCCGGTGAATCTCTTCCCGCTGAATCTGCACGAGATCCTGGACGTCTTGGTAAGACAATCGGAACTCGCCCACGGCATCGGGATTCAAATAGATGTTTCCCGTTTCGCTGATGGCTCCCAAGGCATACTCGGGATTCTCGGGCAATCCGATCTTGCGGGTAATGAACACGTCGAGAGGAAGATGGAGCTCCAGGCTCAGCTGATATCCGATCGGCACGCCCCCGCGCGGCAACGCGAGAACCAAGCCGTCCGGCTCTTGGCGGTACTTCTGAAGCCTGGCCGCTAACCGCCGTCCCGCCTCTTCACGATCTTGAAAAATCACGAGAAGCTCGGTTCGTTACCCACATCGACCGCCAGACCTTCACACATTTCCGCTGATGACCCCGACGCCGATCATGAATATGGCCAGCAGTACGAGAATGGCGGTCACCCACCATAAATGCCGATACGCCGGACCAGGCGGCCTGCCGTGCCAATGGATTTCCCACGGAACCTCGAGATAATGCGGATGACGGATCATGCTCACCTCGTTATTTATCCGGAATTCCCGGTCTTCAAGAAATCTTGATTTCCACCGCCTTTGATTTTGCCTTGTCGGTCTTGGGCAAATGCAGCTTCAGGACGCCGTCCTTGTATTCTGCGGCAATTTTGGATCCATCGGCATCCTCGGGCAACGTGAAACTCCGCATAAAGCTTCCGTACGATCGCTCGACGCGGTGATATTTTTTGCCCTTCTCCTCTTGCTCGTACTTTCGTTCGCCGGAGACCGACAGCACGTCGTCATGAACGTTGATCTTGATCTCTTCTTTTTTCATTTCGGGGATTTCGGCCTTGATGACGTACTCTTTCTCATCCTCTGTAATGTCCACCACAGGCGACCATTCGGCCACCGAAATGGCCTCCTTCTTTTCACCGTTGGGTACCCCGATGGCGCGTTCGATCACGTTCGACAGACGCTTCTCCATTTCCTCCCAGTCCCGCAACGGATTCCACCGTGTGATCGGTTCCCATCTCGTTAGGCCTGCCATGACATATCCTCCTTTCTTCTTATTCTCTCAATGGATCAATGTGTTTGACCCTTTTTCCATGTCCCGCACCACTGTCCGACTTGAAAAGCGACGCAGCCACGGGATCCGTTTCATGACGCCTCGATGGGCGTCATGCATGTTGATAAGTGCATCGGTAGTGCCACGGATTGGCCGCACGCCATGAGAAGTCGATTCTCGAAGATTCAACGAGGTGACGGCTCGCTGTGCTGCTTGGAAATGAATGAAAGGGAGGGTGCTGTGGCGTTACAAGGATAGAACGTCAGCCAAGGATTGGGGGCACCTCTTGCCTGGACGACTCAAAGCACCCGGAATAAGCCGGCATGGAGGGAACCGCGAGAAAGCCGGAACCTGTCGCAGAAATCCGCATATCTGGAAACGGAACAGTGGCAACATGCAACAACCGTAAGCCTGAGAGGACCCTATTCGGAGGCTCGTTAGGTGAGACGACCTCAATGTTCAGCCGGCCTCTAGTGCCGCGTTTTCCTCCACAGCCGAGCTTGCGGGTGTATGCGATTGCGACTGACTACTGATCCAAAACGAATGTGACTTTCAGATCTACGCGGAACAGTGAAATTTTGTTGTTCTCAATGATGACTTGCTGTTCCTTTACCCACGCTCCTTTGATATCGTGAATGGTTTTTGACGCTCGAGCAATGCCGGTCTGGATGGCATCCTCAAAACTCTTCGGCGATTCGCAACTGATTTCAATGATCTTGGCAACGGACATGGCATGGCTCCTTTCCGTTGAATTGTCGCAATCCAGCTCGCTCTCATGTGTAAGGCAGGCAGCAAACGACATGCCGCCTATCGCCGGTACAACCCCTGGGTATCGCCGGTGGTACCGGGCGGCCGTCGCCTTCGCGGATTATTTCCAAGTAACACAAGTCCACATTCGGAGCGACCGACCTGGAGAATAAAGGATATAGGGATGGCCATTGTGTGGCATCGGGAGTGCATTACGAATCCGTTATACGCACTCAGGTTAATGAAAGGAAGGTTTCCATGAGAGCCCGAGCTGACAAGGGAAAAACGGCACGCAAGGCTTCGGCTTCTACGAGCAGTTCACCGCGGATATCCGACGAATCGGCACCGATTCATCGTGAGTCCATATCGCCCCCAGGCGACGACTTGCAGGTCCGCATCGCCAAGCGCGCCTATGAGATCCATGCTGAGCGAGGCTACCGCCAGGGTCATGCACTCGACGATTGGCTCGATGCGGAACGTGAAGTCCTCAAGCCTCAAGCATAAGAAAGGTCATATACATGGCGGGAGGGACGATGACGAACCGTAGATCGATGCAGATGGCTTGTGTGCTGTTCGTGGTGGGCTTCCTATGGGGATGCCAGACGGCACCTTCGAGTACGGAAGGAGCCGTTTCATCCCAGCAGGACGCCGCGAGAGCGGTCGTCGATTACCGCAAATTGGCGGCGGAACTGCGCGAGATGGCGCACCGGAGAGAATTGGAGGCGGACGTGCTTGCCAAGCAACAGAATCCGGACCAGGCGATGATCGCCCATTGGCGCGAAATGGCTCAGCAACTTCGGGCCGAGGCGGATGCGGCGGAGCAGCACGCCCGGGAGATGCAACGAAACGTACCCCATGGGATGATGCAATAGAACGAGCCATGATCACTCGATCAACTGACCGGTTACGCCCTGTTCAGACGTGGGCCAGACTGCTTATGTTGGGCGCAACGGTTCTCGGCTTCGTTTCGGCACAGCCGGCATCCGGAGGCGCCGGCCCCGGCTCTACGGGAACGGAACCGCGTCATGCGGAAGCGGGAAAGGCGGTGTTCAACGGCAAAGGAGCCTGTTCCTACTGTCACGGCATCGACGGCCATAGAAACAAGCTGCCGCGCATTGAAGCCGATACGGCTGCGCTCATCGCGCGTCTCAATCCGCCGCCGGCCAATCTCCGTGAACCCGACTCACTCCGGCTAAAGACCGACCGAGAGCGAATGAACGCCATCAGAGAAGGGCATCCCGGCACAGGCATGTTCCCGGAC